>JBOFGX010000341.1:0-8502 GCA_051649345.1 Leadbetterella sp.
AATACCATTTAGAAATCTAGTCTGTGATACAAAAATTAGGATTAGTCCAAGAATAATAGGGACAGTCCAAAAAATTTTAATACCAACCCAACCCTTTTTTATTTTATCTACTTTATAAGATTCAGTTTTTACAAACTCCGTTTTGTCTTTTTTGAATAATTCAATTTTTTTAGGCATTTCATTTTTTGCGGATTGCCCAGCAAAGTAACTGCCCACTGTTGCAAAAACACCACCAATCAAAATTGGTATGGCTACGCCTTTCAAAAAGCTATTTGAGCTAAACAAGCTGAGTAAAATTATTGAGCTTACTATTAAAATTAACCCTATTGGTAAAGCATTGAAAAAACAATGCCGGGTCTCTGCATTATAGTAAGCAATTATTTTTTCAGTAAAGTCCATTTTTCATAATTTTATTTCATCATACTTAGCATTAATTTATCAAACATTCTGTCTGATAGAATGCTTCTCAAAAACAAAACCATTCTAGCTCCGCCTCCAGTTGCATATCTTGTCTTTGGCTTTTCTGCTATAATGGATTTTGCAATTGTATTCGCAACTACTAATGGTGTAGAACCATTTTTGTCAGCATTAGCTAGCATTTTGATGTGTTTTTTTGCTAAATCTCCATATGCTGTGTCCCCAGAAATTTTCATCAGGTTTTCTCTAGCTATTGTATTCCATTCTGTAAGTATAGCACCAGGTTTAATAATCACGACATCAATTCCAAACTGCTTTAATTCCATTCTTAAGCTATCACTTAAGCCTTCAACTGCATACTTTGTGGCATGATACCAAGAGCCGTGAGGCTCACCAATACTTCCCCCAATTGAAGATATGTTTATTATTTTACCAGATTTTTGTTTTCTCATATGAGGTAAAACAAGTTGAGTTAATCTTGCTAAACCAAAAAGATTTACTTCAAATTGATATTTAGCCTCTTTAATAGGAACATCCTCTAATGCTCCATAAGAACCATAGCCTGCATTATTTACTAGGATATCAATTCTTCCCTCATCCTTAAGTATTTGGTTAACTCCATTTTCCATAGACAAATAATCACTTACATCCATTGCTAAAAGTTTGGCACCTATACTTACAAGTTCGGTCATTTTATCGAGTCTTCTTGATGCTCCATATACAATAAATCCCTTTTCAATTAGAATCTTTACCGTTTCTTTGCCAATTCCAGAGGATGCTCCTGTTATTAAAACTACCTTCTTCATTTTTATATATTATTTCTTAATCATATTCCAAAGCAATTGAAATGTAATTTCAATCACATTTTTTTTGTTTTTTTTATTACTTTTTAAATATTGAATTACACCAAAAGTTTGGCTACTAAATATTTGATACACTAAATCAATATCTAAGTCTTTTATTTTATTGTTTTTAATCCCCTTTTCTATTAATCTTAAATGAGGCTCAATATATTTTTGCATTTCATTTTGAGCTATCAATCCGATGTACGGCGAGCTGTAAAACTGTTGAATGTACTGAAATTTTAAAGTATTCTCCATAGCCCAGTTAACTGAGCTAGTAAATTGCATCTTTAGCATTTCTTCAATGTCATCAACTAATGGAGTATTGTCTATTTCATTTAATAACGCTGATTTGGTCTCTGTAAATACTGCTACAATAAGTTCTTCTTTGGTTTTGAAATATTGAAATAAAGTTCCATTAGCAATATTTGCTTCTTTTGCAATTTTTGCTGTTGCTGTTCCGTGAAAACCATTTTCGACAAACATTTTGAGAGAAGTATCAAGTATTATTTTTCTTTTGCCCATTCTATGACTGACTAATCAGTCACAAATGTATAAACTATTATTTTTCTGACCAAATTATTTATTTAAAAATACTTTGAAGCTAGTCTTTTTGGGCTGTTAATGCCATCTAAAATCTGACATCTTTCCCAAAAAAACTTATCCACAAATCAATTCCATTTATTGCTAATTGCTAGATGAGGTATTAAATTGTATCCTTTTTTTAGTAAAAGTAATGATCGTTCTTCCGCACGAACCTTTTGAAGTAGTATTCAGTATTTTCAACCACGAGTATCTAGGGTATTTGATAGAAGGTTATGTGGCTCAGCTTAATGCAAAAGGGGAAGTATCCTACAAAACTCAAAATATTTCTGCTAAAAACATGGAGGATTTTGAGCATGGAATGGATCAAACGGATAAAGAGCTCATTGAACTTACAGATAGTATTCAGCAAGAAGTAATTCTGAAGAAATTTAACCCTAAGAAACTTTCATCGGAAGATTTTTTTTCTAGAATATTTGACCCCGAAAAAGAAGATAAGCTAGTCAAAGAAGCCATTCAAACCTACATTGACAATAGGAAAAGACAGATTTTTGAACGTATAAAATCAAAAAAACTATTTGTAATGGGTAATGATGGTATCCCTACTTGGAAAGCCTTGACGATAGTACAAGAGCCTGCCAAGGCCTATTTCCATTTTGAGCGTTTAGAAGATCATACAGTGTATTATCCTATTATTAAATGTGGAGAAGAAAAGCTCAAGTTTCAGTTTAAAAACGCCGTCATTATCAATGATATGCCTGCCGCAATGCTCCTGGAAAGTAAAGTGTATCTTTTTGATCAGTATGCAGATGGGAAAAAGATACGGCCATTTCTGAATAAGCCCAATATTATAATTCCCAAGAAAATTGAGGAAACATACTATCACAAGTTTATTGTTCCTTTAGTGGCGGGGTTTAATGTTTTTGCAAGTGGTTTTGAAATAATAAAATCCAAGGCTGAGGCTAAGCCAAAGATTCTACTTGAGCCCATGATGAATGCGAATCAAACCATGGATTTGTTTCAAGAGAACGTAGGTCATTCAAATGATAATTTCAAGGTTAGTTTGATGTTTAATTATGGTGAGTTTGATTTTTTTTATGATGTTTTTGGTAGTCCAGATTATGTTAAGCTTGAAAAAAAGGATGATTCTTGGGTATTTTATAAAGTCCGCAAAAACATAGGATTTGAAAAAGAATGCATAGCAAAGCTACTGGATAAAGATTTGAATTTCAAAAATGGCTCTATTCTCAAGCCCAAGTATGAAATGTTTGAATGGATCATGGAGAATGCCGTTTGGCTAGAATTCCACGGGATCGAGATTGTTCAACAAGACAACTCGAATCATTCTTATTTTTTAGGGAAAGCCACGATGAATGTGACCCTAGAAGAGAAGAATGACTGGTTTGATATAAACGCTATTATTTATTTTGGAGAGTTTAAAATACCTTTCAAAGACCTCAAAAAATACATTCTTAGTAATATTAAAGAATTCACACTGCCGAATGGACAAAAAGCGGTCATTCCTTCGGCTTGGTTTACACAATACTCCGATCTGTTCTTCAATTCGATAGATACCGAGGAAGGGGTCCGAATCCCTTTGATTCATCTAGGATATGTATATCAGCTTGCTGAGGATGGCTTAGCCAATACCATTACGAGCCGAAGATTGGAAAACCTAAAGGATTTTGAGAAAATAGAAGAAGTTGAGTTACCCCAATATTTTACGGGATCGTTGCGACCCTATCAAAAGGCGGCTTATGACTGGTTACATTTTCTAAAAAGTTATCGCTTAGGTGGGTGCCTAGCCGACGACATGGGATTAGGAAAGACGGTGACTACATTATCGTTTCTAAGCAAATTGTATGAGGAGGATGCCCAAAGACCTACCTTATTGGTGATGCCAACGTCGCTGATTTATAATTGGCAAAAAGAAGCTCGGAAATTCTGCCCTAAACTTCGGGCTCTGGTTCATTTTGGGATGTATCGTGATAAAGTGGCGGATAGGTTCAAAAACTATCAGCTTATCATAACGACTTATGGCATCATGCGATCGGATATTGAGTTTTTGAAACAGTATGAGTTTGAATATGTAATTTTGGATGAGTCTCAAAATATAAAAAATCCGCAATCAAGCACTTTCAAATCCGTAATGCAGCTGAATTCCAAAGGCAAGCTTATACTTACGGGTACACCCCTAGAAAATACAACTGTAGATCTTTGGTCACAAATGAATTTTGTCAATCCGGGTTTGTTGGGTACAGAATCTGACTTTAAAAATAAATTCACTTCTCAGATTGATAAAAAGCGAGTAGAAGAGGTAACTCATAAACTGGCCGCTAAAATAAAGCCGTTTATGCTTAGGCGACAAAAAAGCCAAGTAGCCAAGGATTTGCCAGAAAAGATAGAAACAATTAGCTACTGCGTCATGACTGAAGAGCAGGAGAGATTATATGAAGAGACGCGATCTTATATTAGGAACACACTTTTATCTTCTGAGACTAAAAACAATATTCTCATTATTCAGGGTTTGACCAAACTTCGGCAAATAGCCAATCACCCATTCATGGTAGATGAAAAATACGAAGGTGGATCGGGCAAGGATACAGACGTGATACATAAACTAAAAGAGATAGTAGAAAAAGGCTATAAGACACTTGTATTTAGCCAGTTTGTAAAACACCTACATATTGTGGAGGAGAGATTGAAGCAAGAAGGGATCAACTATTTGTACTTAGACGGCACCACTAAAAACAGAATGGATTTAGTGGATAAGTTTCAATCAGAAGCAGAACCTAAAATCTTCTTAATTTCCTTGAAAGCAGGAGGGGTCGGTCTCAACCTTACAGCTGCAGAATACGTATTTATCTTAGATCCGTGGTGGAATCCAGCCTCCGAAGCACAAGCAGTAGATAGAGCACATAGAATCGGTCAATCCAAGACTGTATTTAGCTACAAGTTTATTACCCAAAATACCATCGAAGAAAAAATATTGGACCTACAGAACAGAAAAAAAGAACTTTTTGATTCTATTATTTCTACGGAAGAGAACTTCACCAAATCCTTGAATCAAGACGATTTACTGGCCTTGTTGGCTTAATCTGGGATAATTATAGAAGGATTTCTATTCTAAAAATTCTATATTTGTAGAAATACAAATGGAAATGCAACAATATTTAGTTTTGGGTTTTGATTCCAAAGAAGAAGGAGCCCTCGAGCACAGAATGAAGATTCGCCCTCAACATTTAGAAATTGTACAATCTCTAAAAGCATCTGGAAACTTTGTCATAGGGGGTGCTCAGCTAAGCGAGGAACTTCAAATGAATGGATCTGCCTTGATCGTACAGTTTGAAACCAAAGAAGAGCTTGATTCTTATCTAAAAAGAGAACCCTATATTTTGCATAAAGTATGGGAAAAGTACAGAGTTGTTCCTTTCAAAGTAGCCAATGTCTGATTTAGAAAAGCACAAAATCTATATGCTTAGGGCATTGGATTTGGCAAGCCTAGGTATAGAGCGAGTCAGTCCCAATCCCATGGTGGGGTCTGTGATTACGCATAAGGATAAGATTGTCGCTGAATCCTACCATAAAAAGTATGGAGAAGGACATGCTGAGGTTAATGCCATTGTTCAATTGTCTGATCAATCTATTTTACAGGATTGTACTCTTTACGTAACACTGGAGCCTTGCTCTCATTATGGTAAAACCCCCCCATGTGCTGAATTGATCATTAAACATAAAATACCAAGAGTAGTCATTGGGCAGCAAGATCCCAACCCGCTAGTTGCGGGGAAAGGAATAGAAAGGCTCCAAGAACAAGGCATAGAGGTAGTTTTGGGTGTATTGGAGGAAGAGTGTAAATATATAAACAGGCGTTTTAACAAGCGTATGGTATCCAATTTGCCTTATGTTATTTTGAAATGGGCAGAAACAGCAGATGGATTTGTAGATGGTGGAGAAGAAAACCCATTAAAAATAACTTCAGCGAGTGCGGATATATTGGTTCACAAATGGAGAAGTGAAGAAGACGCTATTTGGGTAGGTACTGGCACAGTAAACAAAGATAATCCTCGATTGGATGTCCGACATTGGCCTGAGGGGAAAAACCCCCAAAGGGTCATTTTTGGTGATGATCTCGAAATATCTGATCGATTGCATGTCTTTGATCATAAGACTCCCACATATTGGTATAATAGCAAACATGCCATTGAGGAGCACAATCTTGTTTGCATCCAGGTAGATAACACAAGAGATCCTTTGGCAGATATTTTAAAAGATCTTAGCAATCGAGGTATTCAGAGTATTTTGGTAGAAGGAGGTCCTACTACACATGAATCTTTTATTAAGGCCGGTTTTTTTGATGAAATACGTGTTATAAAAACAAAAAAAGTAATTTCTGAAGGAATACCCGCAGCAAATATTCCTGCAGGAGCGAAGCTAAAAGAAAGAAGTTTAATTGATACAGACGAAATAAGTATTTTTTTTAAGTAGTATTACAACGTTTACCTATTTTTTTGAGTCTTACTTAGCGTAGGCAAACTACAAACCTTTTTTTTATAAATGATAACCGACAAAACCCTCGTGGAAGCTTGTATTAGGCAAGAACGAGCAGCTCAGTATGAGCTGTACAATAGGTTTTCGGGGAAACTTTTTGCCATAGCATTAAGATATTGTAAATGTAAAGAAGAGGCTCAGGATGTTCTACAAATTGCATTTTTGAAGATTTATCAAAATCTAGAAAAATTCAGATTTGATTGTCCTTTGGAGGCTTGGTTAAAGCGTGTCACAATCAATACATCCATTCGGCATATACAATCGTCCAAAAAAATGGAAAGTTTAGAAAGTATAGAGTTTGGAAATGCTGAATTTACTGTTTATGAAAACGATGCTTTGATGAATCTACAAGTAGAAGACATACACAAGATTCTCGATTCGCTTCCAGAAGGATGTAGAGTTATCTTCCAAATGTTTGCTATTGACGGTTATAAACACAAGGAGATCGCAGAAATTTTGAATGTTTCGGAAGGAACATCCAAATCTCAATTCGCACGAGCGAGGGATTTGATCGCAAAAAGGATTGAAAAAAAAAGTGAACATAATACATTGAATAAAGTAAGCAATGAAAGCGTCTTTTGAACAAGATTGGAGGGATAAACTTCATCAGGAAGAACACCCTCCCCCAGGCTTTGTATGGGAAAATATAAAGGCAGAACTCGATAAGGATATTGAGAAAAGACCTTTTGTTTATTGGTGGAGGAATCCTGCATTTCTGAGGATAGCTAGTGCAGTTATGCTAGTTATGCTTTTGGGAGTAGGGTACCAAATGTATGACGTGTCAAACGAAACGAATTTTGATTCAAAGATAGTTAGCTCCAATGAGAATGAGATAAATAAAAATCCTCAAGTGGATCAAAAACCCTCAAATACGGCATCAGTAGAAGAAAATCAAGGATATAAACAAGAGTCAATTACAAACGCAGCCGAACCCAAAAATGGTCGAAGCAATGCCCTTTCTTTATCCCAGTATCCCGTTTCTAACCGCCCAAATCTAGAAAAAACAGGGGCATTAGATAAAAAAAGTACTTCTACTGCCATAGAACAAACTGGAGATCTAGAATCTAAATTGGCCGATTTGAATATTGATTTGGATATGAATCTGGATGAGTCTCTCAATGCCTTTCATAAAGAAATGAATGATGAACTTATGGCGGCTTCATTTTCTGATCTTAGAACAATAGCGTTTGGTATACCGAAACAGATCTCATATCCCATACCCGTATCCAGTTTTCTCATGCCCCAAAATATTGCGTATGAGCTAGCCTATGACCCTCCATCAAATACAAAGCCAAAATCAAACGTTCACCGAAACTGGGTTAGTTTTAACATGAGTAGCAATGCGTATCGTCTTAATCCAAATAGGTTGAATACATCAAGCAATACGAACTATGTGGGAGGGGGGGGATCCACGAATGGAATGGAGATTGCTGCAACGAGCAGCAATGTAGGAACTCCTACTCCAGTTTCATCAGCTGATGTATATAAAAGTACATTTTCGACTTTGCAGAATAGCAACTATTCCCCGAATAGCAGTTTTAGCCAAGGACGAGACCTTAGTATTGAACTTCTATTAAGCAAGAATTTTAAAAACAAGTTTGAGCTAGTTTCTGGAATTAGTTTTTCAAAGACAAGAATTAACCAGGCTAGTAATGAGGTTGCAATAGATGCCAACACAGGAGCAGTGACTAATACGGCTTTTGCCGCGATAGAGTCTGATAAATTGAGAATAGTTACGATTGGTACTACAAGCAATAATCGATTTACAAATAATACAATCTCAATTCCGATAGAGATCCAGAAAAATTTGAGTCTTAGTAGAAAAATGCAAATAGGGTTTGTAGCGGGATTTAGTAATGATTTTTTGGTGAAAACATGGCTAAAAAGTGATAATATCAAAGACCAAAGCCTTGCTCCTAAATCAAGTTCAAGCTTCCGGACATACACTGTAAGTGGTTTAGGTGGAGGTGTTTTGAAGTATGCTTTAGCTAAAAACTGGAAGTTAACAGCCCGTGCTACGTATCAAAAATATCTCATGTCGGGATTAATATCCAATGATTCTTATTCGGCTTATCCAAGCACGTTTGGGCTAGCGTATGGATTGGAATATTCGTATTGAGGGGGTTTTAGATTTGCTTAAAGTAATTTT
>JBOFGX010000342.1:0-8830 GCA_051649345.1 Leadbetterella sp.
ATATTTATACATTGGATATTTTTTAATTGTAACATTGAACTTTCAATGTATAAAAAATACAAAAGAAAATGTACAACCAGTTGAAACCAAAAATCCTATAAATACGAATCCAAATAAAGAGCTTCCCGTAAGCAAAAATCCAAGCATTAATGCTGATTTTAGTTATGAAATTCTAGACAATGGACGCGTGATTTTTACTAATAAATCAGAAAATGCTTCAACATTTTCTTGGCAATTTGGAGATGAAGACTCATCAAACGTCAAAAATCCAGAACATACTTTTTTTCTTAATAATACATACAAGGTTAAACTATTGGCGAAGAATAGTACATCGATTAGTAACAAAGAAATTATTATAAAAATTGATAATACACATAGATTATTAAATGAAGATGAATACTACAAGTTGTATCCTATTTCTAAAGATACTTTCAAGTTGTTCAAAAGAGGTAAAATAAAATATGAAATTAACGATTTTTCTGAAACAACCGTTCCTACGGAAATCATTCCTATGTATAGTTTAAAATCTAAAAAATTGTTTTTAGGATATTGGATAATTGAAACGCATAATAACCCAAATAAGTTTAAAGACTATTATGTTTTCACTCCTGAAGTAATGATTGTAAAACCAAATAATCAATCTTTTTTAAGTATTTCACCTGTATTTACCCAAGCTCGCGGTTTGAGTCCGATAAATGAAATTCAAGGAACTTGGAAAATAAGTGCTTTTATTAAAAACAAACTTAGTGGTACATATGATGGAATCTTTGAATCTTCTGGAGATAAGAAAAAAATAAAAGTAAAATTCACATTTACTGATGTTGTTATTTCTATAAATAATTAAAAGGAATATTAGTTTAAATTTTGTATATCCCTTTTTATAACGGCCTTTTTTATTTTAAAGAAATTTCATTTACTCATTTTATTAAATTTTATTAAAAATAAAACCTAAACCCAAAGTTTTACACCTCTTTTATCCCTAATTTTGCCTCACGTTTTACACTCGAATCTTACTAATTAAAATGCAAATAGACCTTACCTCAAAAGAAAGGTTTCAGGATCGCCATCATGGCAAATCCCAAGAGGAACTATCACAGATGTGGGAACTTCTTGAAATCAAAAATACAGACGAACTTATAGACAAAACGATCCCTAGCACGATACGAGCTACAAAAAAGCTTGATATACCTACAGGACTAAGTGAGGTAGATTTTATACAAAAAATGAGAACCTTGGGAGCCAAAAACAAGGTTTACAAATCGTATATTGGCACGGGGTATTACGAAACCGTAGTACCACAGGTGATCAAAAGAAATATTCTTGAAAATCCCAGTTGGTATACGTCTTACACACCCTACCAAGCAGAAATAGCTCAAGGACGACTGGAAATGTTGCTTAATTTCCAAACCATCGTTTGTGATCTTACAGGAATGGAAATTTCCAATGCCTCGCTTTTAGATGAAGCTACGGCAGCTGCTGAAGCCATGAGTATGTTTTTTGCACTGCGTAAAGGCAGCAAAAAAGATAGCACGGGCTTGTTTATATCTCAAAACTGTCATCCACAGGTAATCGATGTCATCCAAGGCCGAGCGATTCCTTTGGGAGTAGTGGTACATATTGGAGACGAAGAAACATTTGGATTTGCCGAAAATGCTATTTTCGGAGCGATTTTGCAAAATCCAGGAACTTTGGGAGAAGTCAAAGATCTAACATCCCTGATTTCAACTTTAAAATCTCAAGATATTAAAGTCTGTATAGGTGTAGATCTTATGTCTTTGGTAATTGTTAAAAACCCATACGAAATGGGTGCCGACGTAGCGATCGGAACGGCTCAACGTATTGGGGTTCCTCTTGGATATGGCGGACCGCATGCTGCATTTTTTGCTACTAAGGAAGAATTCAAAAGACATATTCCAGGTAGAATTATAGGTAAATCGCTCGACAAAGAAGGCAATCCTGCTTTACGCATGGCTTTGCAAACACGTGAACAACATATTCGTAGAGAAAAAGCGACTTCTAATATATGTACGGCTCAAGTATTATTATCCGTGATGTCAGCTGCATATTGTATCTATCACGGCCCGCAAGGACTGCGAAAAATAGCCGAAAAGATACACGGTCTTACCCAGTCTTTTGCTAATGCAATTCAAGGGCTTGATTTCCGAGTGCTGAATACCAATTATTTCGATACTATCACGCTGGATGTTGTTGACAATACTGAAATTCGCAAAATAGCCGAATCACGTGGAGTAAACTTACGTTACCACGGCATGGAGGATATCAGCATTTCGTTTGATGAAACCAAAAACCTTGAAGACGTTGCTGAATTGCTTGAAATTTTTGCAGAATCCCAAGGCAAAAAACTTGTGATCAATCTAAAACAAGATGTACAATCCCAATTGAGCAGTAATTTAAAAAGAACGGATTCTATTTTGGAGTACGCAGTATTTAAAAATTACCATACGGAACACGGAATGCTTCGCTATCTCAAATCCTTGGAGGTCAAAGACCTGTCTTTGGTACATTCTATGATTTCTTTGGGTAGTTGTACCATGAAGCTCAACGCTACCTCAGAAATGGTGGCTGTCACATGGCCTACGTTTTGCAATATCCATCCATTTGCACCCTTAGATCAAACGGAAGGATACCAATTTATGATTCAAGAATTATCTGCTTGGCTAGCCGAAATCACAGGGTTTCATTCGGTTTCTTTGCAACCCAACTCGGGTGCACAAGGAGAATTGGCGGGTTTGATGGTGATTCGTGAATACCATCTTCAAAGAGGTGATAACCATAGAACAATAGCCTTGATTCCATCTTCTGCTCATGGTACCAATCCTGCTTCAGCAGTAATGGCAGGCATGCAGGTAGTTGTGGTACAATGTGATGAAAAAGGAAACATTGATTTTGCTGATCTAAAAGCCAAAGCCGAAGAGAATGCTACAAATTTGGCCTGTCTGATGGTGACATATCCATCTACGCATGGCGTGTTTGAAGACAACATCAAAGAAATCTGTGCTATTATTCATACAAACGGGGGTAAAGTGTACATGGATGGTGCCAATATGAATGCTCAGGTAGGTCTTACTTCTCCAGGTATTATTGGTGCAGATGTCTGCCATCTCAACCTCCACAAGACCTTTGCTATTCCGCATGGTGGTGGTGGTCCTGGTGTAGGACCCATTTGTGTTACCGAGGACCTAGCACCTTTTTTACCGGGTAATCCAGTCGTAAAAACAGGAGGCGAAAAAGCCATTTCAGGTATATCGGCTGCTCCATGGGGCAGTGCAGGGGTATTGCCTATCTCCTACTCCTATATTGGAATGATGGGAGGTGATGGTCTTGAAAATGCCACAAAATATGCCATCCTCAACGCCAATTACATCAAAAAACGCCTAGAAAAATACTATCCGGTCTTGTATACAGGCAACAATGACACCTGTGCACATGAAATGATTTTGGATTGTAGGCCGTTCAAAATTGAAGCTGGAATAGAAGTAGAAGATATCGCCAAGCGATTAATGGATTATGGTTTTCATGCCCCTACGGTTTCTTTCCCAGTAGCAGGTACGCTCATGATAGAGCCTACAGAATCGGAGTCTATGGAAGAACTGGATCGTTTTTGTGATGCCATGATTGGTATTCGTCAGGAAATTGACGAAATCAAAAACGGCATGTATCCAAAAGATGACAACGTACTTGTTCACGCTCCACATACCATGCGAGTAGTCATGGCCGAAACATGGGAAAGATCGTATTCTAGAGAAAAAGCAGCCTTCCCCATGAAGCATCTGCATTTTAATAAATTTTGGCCCTCGGTAAGCAGAATAGACTCTGCCTATGGTGATAGAAACTTGGTATGCTCATGCGAACCCATATCGGAATACGCTTGATGCTGAAATGGAATTTCTAGGAGAAGAAATTTTTGAAAAAATGAATGATTGGGGGGCGTCCAACCGCCCCTTTCTCTTTGTTTTGGGCTATGACAATAATCAAAATATTCTTTTAGACATTTCTAATTACCAAGGAGATGGATTGAATTGGGACTTCCGGGACGGTCATATTAAAAACATGTATTCTACATTAGAAAAAGACCCCAATCCGAAATCAGCTCCAAATATTGACTTTGAACCCATTGAAAAAGATCTATATGCAAAGGCGTATGAAAAAGTAAAAATAGGTATCGAACGAGGCAACTCGTTTTTGTGTAACCTCACTGCCAGCAGCAAAATCAAAAATAGCAATACCCTCGAAGACTATTTCTTACATTCTAGTGCGAAGTACAAAGTATTTTTAAAGGATGCATTTTGTAGTTTTTCACCTGAATCCTTCGTGAAAATCTCTGAAGATGGCATCATTTCCTCCTTTCCGATGAAAGGCACCATCAATGCAACGCATTCCCATGCAGATACCGAAATCTTGAGCAACCAAAAAGAAACGTACGAGCATACAACCATCGTTGACTTGATTCGAAACGACTTGAGTCAAGTATGTGACACGATTTGGGTAGAGCGGTTTCGATACGTGGACTCTATCAAAAAAAACACGGGTGAGATCCTTTTTCAGGTAAGTTCAGAAATCAAAGGAAAACTTCAATTTGAAGACTGGAAGCATCATATTGGGGATATTTTTCAAAAGCTTACGCCTGCAGGTAGTATCACAGGAGCCCCGAAACCCGAAACACAAGCCATTATTCAATCCACCGAAAAAACCTTGCATCCTACCGGCAAAAGAAACTATTATACAGGCATTTGCGGTATTTTTGATGGACAAAAACTTAGCTCATGCGTCTTGATTCGATTTATAGAAAAACAAACCGACGGGAGCTTTTACTTCAAATCGGGAGGAGGAATTACGTATCTTAGCGATATGGAAAAAGAATACAAAGAGCTAATCGATAAAATATATGTCCCTGTTCTTTGAGAGCATTAAGGTTTTAGACGGAAAAATCTTCGCTCTGGATCTACATGAAAAAAGGGCAAATAACACTATTTTTGAGAGATTCTGGCATCTTCCCTCCTATTCTTTTCGAGCGTATGCGTTGCAGATTCCTTTACCTCAAAAAGGGCTTTTTAAACTCAGAATCAATTATTCAGAACAAGAAATTGAAAGTTATGATTTAAGCCCTTACAGCTTTCAGCATCCTCGTATTGTGGGATTAGTAGAAAAGGATGATATCCAATATAGTAGCAAATATAGTGACCGTAGTATCCTGGGGTTTGATACCACACAAATGGATGACGCTATTTTTATCAAAAATAGTTTACTCACCGATGCCACCTATAGCAATATTGCCCTTTATGATGGCAACAAGTGGTTTACACCCAAGAAATGTTTACTAAAAGGAACCAAAAGAAGAGCACTTATAGAACAAAATACTATATTTGAAAAATCAATCTCTCCAATGGATCTGGGAAGTTTTTCTTTGATATCCTTCATAAACGCCATGCGAGATCTTGAGCTACACTATACATTTAAAATTAAAGATAACCTACTCCAACTAAGTCAATGAAATTACACATTAGCATTCTGGCTCTATTCATTTGCTTTTCTTGTAAAACATCAAAGAACGTTATTGAAGATATGAGAAAAGAAGAGTATCGACATGTATCAAAACAATCCGATGATCTTAACGATATCAAAAAAGCCTTTTCAAAGTCAAATACAACCTTGCAAATAGATTTTGAAACAGGTGATTTTGAAGGAAAAATCAAAGATTGCAAGTATACAGGTAAATTTAAAATTAAGAATATTTCTTCGGGATTCTCAAAAGGCTTTTTTTATCAAGTAGAAGTAGAAAAACTTTCACATGATTCTCTAAAAACTAAAAAACAACGTACTATTATATCCCAATTAAATACGTGTGAAGAAATATACATAGCACCAGATAGATTACTTAATCCTACGTATATTTCAGCTGAACTAAAATCAAAAGACAGTAAATTGTATTTTTATCTTTTGAAGTAGGTTCTTGGAAAAAGGAGTTTATTCCAAAAATAGTATAATGAACCCGCTTAATAAATATACTTATTTACCAGATAAGTTGATAATTCCTTTTATTAATTGAATTCCACCAAACACAATTGCTCCCCAAAATATAAAACCTGTATTTGAGAATGTTCCAATAAGCCCTCCAATACACCAAACGGCACCCCATAAAACATCTTTCTGAGCTTGCTTTTTTTTGGCAATTTGTATTTCTGACTGTAAATCATTTATCATGGTTTTCGCGTCTGCATCGCTAAGACCTTTCTCTATTAACAGAGATTTAACTTCATGGGAATTCTTGTTTCCAGAATAAAGCAAATCTGCAGCATAATTATATAATTCTTGATTAATACTCATAATGATTTATTTAGTTTAAGTAAAAGTAATTAAAATTAAAATATAGTTTCATATTTCCTTTAAAACTTCTATTAAACTATTATATAAATTTCCTAGTTTTTTGAAGATAGCACAGATAGAAGGCATAAAATAAGGTTTTGGCTTGGCAGCTATTATTGATCTAAAGATTACGATTAGCTATAGTCTACTGAAAAACATATATATTATTTATTATTAATATTTTACAAATAAATTTTAGCTTTAAATGCAAACAATTTTGAAAAAAAGCCCCAAAAACCTTGCATCCTTTTTTGTACTTTTTAAAAAAACTAGTCAATGCCTGCCCCGATTTATAGGGATAGCACATCATCTACTTCACAATCATTAACTCACCGTATCAAAGTACAATTTTGTCTTGATTATTTGGATCTAATGCACTTCTTGACTTTTTCAGCAAACCCAACTTATTTATCCCTTTAAGAACTAAGAGTATTAATATTCGATAGGATGTTCATTATTCTATTTTACATATTTATTGATTAATCTCACCATAAGATCATTTAAAAACTCAACCTCATATTTACCTATTGAGGGTTCCAAATGACTATTGCCGATTCCACTGTGATCCGTAATAAAAACATAGGTACCATTTGTACTAATAGACATAAACCTCATCAAAAATTCTGTTTTTTTATCTATTCCACTAGCTGTAATGGGTATTACTTTAATCCCTTTTTCCGAAGCTTTTATGATCGTTTTTTGAATACTAGACATAATAGAGCTATTCTCATGCGGAGGTGCATCCAATACTAAAAACAGCAATCTAGCTTTTGCACTTGTTGACCATTGAAGCTCATTCACAGCCTTTTCTAAAGCAGAATGGACAGCTTCAGGAAAATCACCTCCGCCTCCAGCACTTTGATTCTTAATAAAATTTATAGTGGTGGCGTTAGTATTTGTAAAATTTGAAACTCGAGTAAGATACTCGTCGCCTTGATCGCGATAAAATACGGAGGAGGTTGACAAGCTAACTTGGGGGTTGGCTGTTTTTACTTTTGAAATCACATCATTTAACTCAGTTTTTAAATACTCCAACTCGTCACCCATCGAACCCGTCGCATCAACAACAAAGGACAGTTCAATTTTATTATCTACTTTACTATTAGGCACTACGATTGTATTTACACCTTCTTTAAATGACTTAACGGTCGAAACTATTTTTGAACCATTATTAACATCAAGTACAAGTTGGGCATAGTCCGTAGTTTTGCTATTTTCGAATAAATCCACCCATAATTCTACTTGCCCTTTATTGTCACTGCGAGCAGAATAAATTATAATTCCATTTCTCTTTAATTTAACAGAGGCGTCTATCACAGGTTTTGAGTCTTCTCCTACAAGTTTAACGGATACTCTTTTGGTATTAAAAAAACTCCAATTGCTCTGCATACTGCTGTAGTCCTGTTTTTCTAAAAGGGTATTCCAGAAGCTCCAATTTTCTAAATCATTCCATTCACCTGCTGTAATAAGCCCTGGTTTGGTTTGACTTGGAGGACTACTTGACTCTTTTGAGGGAGATGGACTCGATGAAGAGCTTTTCCCATCAGATGTAGCAAAACTACCCGTTGGAGAACTTATTCCATCTGCTAAATATGTGCTACTCGGAGAGACATCGCTATTCTTTTGACTACAGCTTGTAAAAAAAATGAGTAAAATAAATATAAGATGTAATTTTTTGATTTTCATAATTCTAAACATTGAAATAAACTTAATATTGATATAGATACGATAGCCGTTCAGAAAGTTGTAATATCCTTAAATTTTTGCGATTTTTTAAAAAGTGTGACTACCTAAATACCAATCGATTATTGCATTATTTGATCATAAAACAATATTATATTTCTACTTTATTTTAATTATATAATTTTTTATTGATTTTTTATCACTATGTTTGCTTCAGATTTTGATCAAAAAAACTAACCTTAGGTCTTATTCAACCTAACTTATACAATTCAAACGACTAAGATTAGTTACTTTTCGATCTTTTCAACTATTCATCTATTTTTTCAACCTTAAACAATTTCTTTCATGAGAAAAATTTCACTTTTTTTCATTTGCATGATCGTATCTACTTTCTTAGCAAATGCACAAACAACTGTTTACGTTTCACCATCTGGAACAGGCAACGGTTCTTCCAGTTCCACTCCTACTTCTTTGAATTCGGCCTTAGATGCCACCATTGCGGCTGGAACTACTATTATCCTATTAGATGGTACGTATACCATTTCTGGGGATAGATATTTTTGGGTAAAACAAGGTACTTCGAGTAGTCCGATTACTATTAAAGCTCAAAATAAACAACAAGCTATACTAAAAGGTGATGCTGTATATGCGAGCAACAAGTATGCTGTATTAAATCTAGCTGGATGTAAACACGTAGTGATTGATGGACTGACGGTAATGCATGAGTCAACATCAAATGACCAGCAAGCAGGTATTAATATTG
>JBOFGX010000343.1:0-17860 GCA_051649345.1 Leadbetterella sp.
TTAAAACCCATCCTTCCGATACAAACTCAAGCTAGATTCAAAATCTAATTTATCCTGAAATACAATTTGTAGAGAGCCGATTGTAACAACCTGTGTTTGATTATCAATTACTTATCTCAAAATGGTGTCAAACTCAAGAAAAAAATCAATAATCAACCCATAAAAAATGAATCTTTGATTGCTAAAAATAGATTTTCAAGGACACCCTAAGAAATTCATTCGTCAATACACAAACCCAAACACCCAAAGTGGAATAGTACTTCCATAGCCTATACGTATATCATCTTTGACTAGGTGGGCATTAGGCATATCATGTATTTGATGCGTACTTTTATTTTTACCCCCTACTTCAAATACATATCGACTATCTACCATGAAATCTCCTTTGGCTGGTGAATATATCTTGTTTTTTACTCCCATAGCAGACCGAAAGAATGTTTCTCTCATCGTACCTAAATTTCCCTCTTCCATAGAGAACGCCGCTATTAGGTTCGTATTCTCCAAAAAAATCTTATCCGGTTTGGTGAGAATACTATCCGACTTTTGAGGCAGACTCAGCGTGTTAAGAAGATCCGCACTATCAAGATAATCCACAAACTCCAAAACCCTATTTCTAGAAATACCCAATTGATCCGCCATCTTCTTGATATTGGGGCTATAGGGAGCCAAATCAGACAAAAGGCTATAGAGTCTCTTCATTTGTCTTACTGCGGTATAATCCAAGTTAAAAATCGCAGGTAAGTCTACTTCCAATACTTGATTGACCACCGCCATAAGCTTTTCATTATAGACTTTTCCAGCTTCTTTATAAAATGGATAGTAGCCTTTTTTAAGATAATTTTTAAACCATTTGGGAATACTACCATACAAACTAAGCAAGTCTTCTGCTATAGAAACATGGGTTGTGATAAGGTCTTCAAGAGCTATCGTAGGCAATATCAACCTATGTTCATACTCCAGATATTCTCTAAAACTCATACCTTTTAAACGATATACAGACGCTCTGCGGCTCAAATCCCCTACTCCTTTTATTATCTTGAGTGCAGAGGATGAAGTCACAAGCAATTGAAGTCCGGGTAAAATATCATATGCATTTTTGAGCTCAATAGACCAATCTGGATATTTATGAACTTCATCTAAGCCTATCGTTCTGTATCCTAGATCATAAAACTCTTCTAAACAATCCAATAACGTATGGCTAGAAAAATAAATATGGTCTAATGTAAGGTAAAGAGGTTTTTCTTTAGACTTCAGATATTGTCTGAGAAGAGTAGATTTACCCACACCTCTACAGCCTGTTAGTATGATAAGTCTATTTTCAAAGTCTATCTCGTCATAAAGATATCTTTTAAACCCCAAGGTTTCTGCCTCCAGTATTCTGGTAGATATTCTCTCTAATACATGCATATCTATAAAATTAAACACAAATGTATTATGTTTTAAAAATAAACAAAAAAAATTTACAAAAAATTAAAAAACAAAATTAATTTTTGATAAAAATTTAAACATTTCTAAAAAATGATTTTTTAAAAAGCATTAAAATATTTTATATACTTTATAATATGATATTTATAAAAATTATTTTTCAATAATTTTAATTTTTTTACTATAAAATAGTGTGTTACTTCACACCATAAAAGACCTCAATAAATGAAAAACAATTCCCATTATAGTAGTTTATTAGCTTAAAAAATAAAATTTACTTACGAATATATAAAAGAGAACTATAGACCATAAGGCAAAGAAATAGTCTTCTCAGAGCTAAAAAACGCTTAAAAAAAACACTATTCCACAATAGACAAATCAGAATTCAAAAGAAACTACTTCAAAGGTGTCAGAAATTAACAGTAAGCTAGTAATTTTGTGATCGGATTCTAAAAGAAATTATTAATCAATAAAGGAAATCATGACAACAGAAGCGTTGAAAGATTTGAGAGCCAGAGTGTCGGCTTTGAGGAGGTATCTTTGACTACGATAGTCGGAAAGAAAAACTAGGAGATCTGGAAAATCAACAAGCACAGCCAGAATTTTGGAATGATTCAGATCATGCCCAAAAAGTGGTAAAAGAAATACAAACTCTCAAAAACTGGACAGAATCATACGAAGAAGCTGAAACTTCTATATCTGATCTTGAAACTCTGCACGAGTTTTATCAGTTGGATGAAGTCAGCGAAGATGAAATAAAAGTAGAAGGCAAAAAAACGGAAAAGATCGTTGATGAGCTTGAGCTCAAAAAAATGCTTTCGGCGGAGGAAGATCAGTTTTCAGCAATTATAGAAATAAACTCGGGTGCAGGTGGTACCGAAAGTCAAGACTGGGCAAGTATGCTATACAGGATGTATCTCATGTGGGCTCAAAAACACGGCTACAAGGTTACACAAATAGACTGGCTTGATGGAGATGGTGCTGGTATCAAATCCGCATCTATGCAGATAGATGGGCCCTTAGCATATGGATTTTTAAAATCTGAAAACGGAGTACATCGTCTTGTAAGGATCTCTCCTTTTGATTCCAATGCTCGCAGGCATACTTCTTTTGCTTCCGTATACGCATATCCACTTGTTGATGATACTATTGAAGTTGATGTAAGAGATGGTGATATAGAATGGCAAACGTCTCGATCAGGAGGTGCTGGTGGACAAAACGTAAACAAGGTAGAAACCAAAGTTCAGCTTACGCACAAGCCCAGTGGGATAGTGATAGTATGCCAAATAGAACGTAGTCAACTCGCCAATAAAGAACATGCTATGAATATGCTTAAGTCAAGACTCTATCAGATCGAAATCGAAAAGAGAAATGCAGCAAGAGCAGATATTGAAGCATCCAAGAAGAAAATCGAGTGGGGTTCCCAGATTCGCAACTACGTGTTTCATCCTTACAAACTTGTAAAAGACGCACGTACTGGAGAGGAGACTTCAGATATTCAGTCTGTAATGGATGGAGACTTAGATGATTTCATCAAGGCATACTTAATGATGGATTAAACTTTGGAGTAATCTTCTCCAATTTAATGATATTCAAATGGATAAATTTACACATCTGGATGCTAACGGCAACCCCTCTATGGTAGATGTAAGCGAAAAGTCCGCTACAAAACGAATAGCCGTAGCACGAAGTATCGTTGTCCTTACTCCCGAAATAATGGCGTTACTAAAGGAAGGAGAACTTGTGATGCAGAAAGGTCCTGTATTCCAAACAGCTATTATTGCTGGAATAATGGCAGCAAAAAATACAGGCAATCTGATTCCACTATGCCATCCAATTGGCATGGAGGATTGCCAAATTCATATTGAAGCTAAACCGAATAACGAGGTACATATTGTATGTCAAGCTACAGTGACAGCAAAGACAGGTATAGAAATGGAAGCTATTGTGGGAGCATCAATTGCTGCCATTACAATTTATGATATGTGCAAGGCTCTGTCTCACACAATCACCATAAAAGAAACGCGTCTTCTTAAAAAAACTGGAGGCAAAAACGATTTCGAATTGTTAGAAAGTTAGTAATTCATATACTTCTATTCATATGAAACATACAAAACACGCCAAACTTACTCGACCCACAATGGGTAAATTTGGCAGAAATGAGATTGCATTTTTAGGAACAAGTTGTGAGGATTTAGCTGATTTTTGGGCAAAATTGTTGCCATTCATACCTAAAAGCATAATACCCCTATTGATAGATGCAGATCATTCAAAAGAAAAAGACCCATTAATTACAAATAGATATCAGGATAAAATTGATTATAAACAATTTTCCACTCAAACACCTGGGAAAATTACTGAAAAAATGCAAATCCAAGGATCTGATCTAATCTGGATAAATGGAAACCATTTTGAAGGACAAAAGCAGATTTTATTTTTAAACCCCAAAAAAGAAGAATCCCTTAAAAAACGGACGGATCAAATCTCCGAACCTATAGCAATAATACAATATCAAGAGGATCAAGAAATCTATCCCTGGCTAAAAGATCTGCTACCAAATAACAACATACCTAGTTTTTTTATTTCTGATTATAAGGAAATTGCCGACTTTGTTCTTGAGAGTTTCAAAACACCTAATCTTAATGCTCTCATTTTAACAGGGGGGAAAAGCCAAAGAATGGGTGAAGACAAAAGCCAAATCAATTATTACGGTATTCCGCAAGTAGAATTCTTACAAAATCAATTCAAAGAAGTTGGCATAAACACCTTTGTATCTGCTGCAGATAAATCAGAAGATAATACTATAATTTCAGATAGATTCTTAGAATTAGGCCCCTATGGTGGACTTCTCTCTGCACTCATGTATGACCCAGACTCAGCTTGGCTTGTTATTGCCTGTGATCTACCGCTAGTTACTAAAAATGAGATTCAAGAATTAATAAATAAAAGAAACCCATATAAAGTAGCTACTGCATGTTATAATCCAGAAACCGGCTTCCCTGACCCCTTGTTCACTATTTGGGAGCCAAAATCGTATCCCATTCTTTTGCAATATCTGAGTCTTGGATACTCATGCCCACGAAAAGTACTGATAAATGAGGATATTGAACTCATACATTTACAAAACCCCGAAATAATCAAAAATATAAATACACCTGAAGAAAAAATGTGGGTAGTAGAAAGATTAAAACACTAATTTATTCTGCAATACCTAGCTCAATACAAGCCTTTCTTGAAGCATCTTGTTCAGCTTTCTTTTTGTTCCATCCCGATCCGCTACCTACGACGTCTCCATTCACAAGCACTTGAGCGACAAACTCTTTACTATGATTTTTACCGTTTTCCTCAACAATAACAAATTCAACTTTTTTACCATCAGCTTGTGCCCAGCCGAGTAATTGAGATTTGTAATTATTATTTTTAGAAATAACTTCGTTGAGATCAAAATGATGACTTAGAAGCTCAGAAACGATAAATTTTCGCGTAAATATAAATCCTTTATCCAAATAGATAGCTCCTATAAGAGCCTCCATCGCATCCCCAAACATAGAAGATCTATGCACATTTCTTTGACCATCAAACTCAATAAGTTTATCCAATCCTATTTTTTTTGCTAGAGAATTTAAAGATTCTCTATTTACTATTCTTGATCGAATCTCTGTCAAAAAACCCTCATCCTTATATGGATATTTCTTAAATAGATACTCAGCTACAACCATCCCCAAAACGGAATCTCCTAAGTACTCCAATCGTTCGTTTGACTCCCTAAAACCGTTAAAATTACTTGTTTTTGAAGAAGACGTATGTCTGAAAGCCAATTTATATAAGACAATGTTGGAAGGTAAACTACCAATAATTTGCTTCACTTGCTTACCAAACTCAGCATCTTCCTTATTGAATAATGATAAAATACTATTTATCATGATTCTTCAATCTAAACTTTCTTGAAAATAAGGGTAGCATTGTGGCCACCAAACCCGAAGCAATTACTTAGTGCAATATCAATCTTTTTACTTTTCGCTACATTAGGCGTCAAATCAATTTTTGAGTCTATACTTTCATCAATATTAAACAAATTGATGGTAGGAGGCACTATTTGGTGCTGAATTGCTAATACTGAGGCTACTGATTCCACAGCTCCTGCACCACCAAGTAAATGCCCAGTCATAGACTTTGTAGAACTGACACTAATATTATAAATATGATCTCCAAATAGCTGTTGAATGGCCTTAATCTCTTGTGGATCTCCTAAAGGTGTCGATGTCCCATGTGTGTTTACATAATCTATTTCAGACGGTTGTATTCCAGCATCCTCAATAGCATCTTTCATCGATAAATAAGCTCCAAATCCATCCGGATGTGGTGCTGTGATATGATAAGCATCGGACGAAAACCCGCCTCCAATTAGTTCACAATATATTTTTGCTCCTCGTGATTTTGCGTGTTCATATTCTTCTAAAATAAGTCCTCCACCCCCTTCGCCTAGTACAAAGCCATCTCTATCTCTATCATAGGGTCTAGATGCGGTTTTAGGATCATCGTTCCTCTCAGATAGGGCCTTGAGGGCATTAAACCCCCCTACACCAGCTTGAGTAGTACATGCTTCAGAGCCTCCTGTAACACAAACCTTCATCCTACCCAAACGTATATAGTTAAATGCGTCAATAATTGCATTGTTAGCCGAAGAGCAAGCAGAAACAGTTACATAGTTGGGACCACGAAAACCATTTTTAATCGATATCTGACCCGAAACGGAATCAGCTATCATCTTAGGTATGAAAAAAGGATTGAATCTGGGTATTCCAGTACCGCGAGCAAATTCTATAACTTCGTCTTCGAATGTTCTAAGACCTCCAATCCCAGTCCCCCAAATAACTCCTATTTTATCTTTATTGATAGATTCATCTTCCAAAATTCCCGAATCTGCTATCGCTTGGTCCGCTATTACAACACCAAACTGAGCTACCAAATCCATTTTTCTGGCATCTTGTCTAGGAATAAAATCTGTTACTTCAAAGTTTTTAACTTCGCATGCAAATTGAGTTTTGAATTGACTGGCATCAAATCGTGTAATATAATCACACCCACTTGTTCCTGAACTTAAACCTTTCCAATACTCTTCTACCGTATTACCAATCGGAGTAAGGGCTCCTAAACCAGTTACAACTACTCTTTTTAAAGACATAGGTTATAAAAAAAAGTTCAAAATTCAATTTTTAAGCAATATACGCCCTGAAATTGAATAATGAACTTTTAATAAGTGGAAAAATTACTTTGCGTTCTCTTCTAGATAGCTAATAGCTTGTCCTACAGTTTGGATATTTTCAGCTTGATCATCTGGGATAGATACATTAAACTCTTTTTCAAACTCCATAATAAGCTCTACTGTATCCAGTGAATCAGCTCCTAGGTCGTTGGTAAAAGAAGCCTCAGTAGTCACTTCAGACTCATCTACTCCAAGTTTGTCAACGATAATTTTCTTTACTTTAGATGCAACGTCGGACATTGTATAAAATGTTTTATTGTTTAAAATCGATGCAAAGAAAAATATTTTATATCAAACCAACAAATGATTGATATTTTTTTGAAGAATTGTAATTATCAATGTACAAAAAGTACAATTTTCTTAGGTTTTTGAACTATTTACTAAAGAGGCAAAAGATTAAATTGCTTACAATTAGATACTTAGTTCTAATTATATCATCTATTTAACGACAATTCTATGCGTATATTTTCGTCCATCTTCTGATATAAACAAAAACATATAGCCTCCTGCATGATTTAGTTTTATTTGATCAACATTTGAATAGAGGTCTAATAGTTTACCTTTCATATCTAGAATTTTTATTTCACGAATACTCTCGGAGGATTCTAAATTTAAAATACTTCCAGAAGGTAAAGGGTTCGGATAGGCTGATACTACAAAATTATCTTTAAGATAACGAAAAGCTATAATCTTAGAAAACGTGTAGCTTTCATCTATATCTATCATTTTCAGTCTATAATAATTAGTACCTACTTCTGGATTATTATCCTTAAAGCTATATACTTTTTTAGAACCTACTGCGGAAATAGATTGCTCTACACTACCAATTGTTTCAAACGAAACGGCGTCATTACTTCTTTGAATATCAAATTGTTTGAAATTTACTTCATCTTCACCTTCCCAAGCAAGAGATACATGTTGTAAGCCTTGTCTTGCATCAAAGTCTACAAGCCTTATGGGTAATGGAGATCCTGCACCTGACACCAAATTGCCAATACCAATATTCTGAGTATTTGGATTTCCAGGAACCAAACCAGTAGTAAGGGTAATTGTGATTGAATTTATACAAACACCAAGAAAGGTAACTGTATTAGAGCTACTGCCTGATGATGTCCCTGTGATAACATTTCCACTAACAGTGTTGGTACTTCCAGAGGAGATATTAGAAGGCAGTATTGATGACGAACTAGACCCAGATGCTGAAACTGTAACTTTATCTATAAACTGGTTACTACTGCTTATATCAACATCGTATATATCAAATGTTAAGCCACACATCGGGTTTGATAAAGTAAGTACAAGCGTTGTAGTAGAACTTGTATTGGCAAAATTCGAGCTCAACGATAATCGAGACGGAGCACCTGCTGGTATGATAGCATCAAATGTATTGGATCCAGAACCAGAAAGGCTCCCCGATATATTTAAATTTGTCGAATTCGAGCCTATCCCTGATATACTTCCTGAGGTGTTTGTTTCGCTTAATACAATAGACCCCGCATATGTTTGCCAATTTACTTGAGCATAAATCCAAGAAGGAAACATCCAAATAACGGCAATACAACCGATTACTAACTTTTTCATTGATGAGACTATTTAAGAGCCGCTTTCAAATAAGAGTCGCTGTGCATAAGTACCTTATAATATTCATTACTTAAGCCCGTTTTTTCATTTTCTTTCCATACGTACCTAGCGATGAGTGCCATAAGATTTGACCCAATAAATGTTTTCGACCGTTGAAAATCAGATTCCTTATACCCTTTAATTTTTGTTCTAATATGTTCCTTAAATTCTAGTAAAATTTTATTTTCTAAATTTTTGTCAAGGATAAATGCGTCTATACCTTTTGGTTTTATACTAGAAGCATTTTGGGTACCATAAGTTGAGGCAAATTCTCTAAAAGCCCCATTATTGAAAAGTTCAAAAAGCAAAATGGAATAGTAAGATGTATCTTGAGCAATAAATACATCAGGAGTTATTCCACCTCCACCATATACAATTCTTCCTGCTTTTGTCTTAAATTTAGGTCTTCCTTTCTGGCTGATACTATCTTGTTGATACAACTCTTTGGACTTTTGTCTATTGTGCATGTCCTCCATGTAGTCGTTAATCTTTCCTTTTTCATACGGTTTTTGAATGGATCTACCGCTGGGAATATAATACCTTGATACTGTAAGTCTGAGCTCTGAACCATCAGAAAGTTGTATTGGTTCCTGAACTAACCCTTTACCAAATGTCCTACGTCCTATTATTTTCGCTCTGTCGTAATCCTGCAATGCTCCACTCACAATTTCCGAGGCGGATGCAGACCCTTCATCTACGAGTACAACTATTGGCTCTTTTTCAAAAATACCTTCTTTACCAGCAGATATTTCATAGTTTTTTGATGATTGCACTCCTTTCGTATATACCAAAATCTCTTTACCAGGAATTAACTCATCTAGAATATTAGTGGCTTGGTCCAAGTATCCTCCAGGGTTATCTCTTAGATCAAGAATAAGCTTTTGCATTCCTGATTTTTTCAAACTAGCGAGGTGTGTTTTAAACTCCTCAAATGTAGTTTCACCAAATCTTGTTATTTTAATATACCCAGTCTTCTTATCCGACATCATGAATGCCGCATCCACTGTATATGTTGGTATTTTATCCCTTCTAACAGTAAAAGTTAACAATTTTTTTTGTGATTTCCTTAGAACAGATAGTTTTACAATAGTTCCTTTTTTACCTCTGAGGCTTTTTACAACAAGGTTGGAGTTTAGTTTTTTCCCCACTAACTCTGTATTATCCGCCTTTAGAATAATATCACCCGATTGAATCCCTACTGCTTCAGAGGGACCCCCTCCTACAGCGGCGACAACGAAAAGAGAGTCATTGAAAATATTAAACTCTACACCTATGCCATCAAACCCATCCTGTAAATCCGCTGCCGCAATCTGAGCTTCGGAAGCAGGAATATAAACTGTATGAGGATCAAGCTTTTCTAGCATTTTCTCTATCCCATAGTCTCTTAATGAATCCACATTTACAGGATCTACGTAGCTATTTTTAATATGATACAAAATTTCTCTATAAATAGAGCCTTGGTATGAATTTTGTTGACTATTATTCAATGCTTTATTACCAAAAAAAAATGATCCTATCAGGATACCACCTGCAAATATTAAGGTACAAATAATAGGAAGGTAAACAAAGTATTTGGGTCTATCGTTTTCCATGAATGGAATTAAAATTATTGAATTCTAAACTTAAAATTAAGATATAAAATTACGTGTTACTATTTATTTTATAAATTATTATGAACTATACATCAAAAAAATCTATATTTGATATAATTTTGTCGTTGCTTTTCAAAAAAAAATATAACACTATACTCTTGGCACATTCTTTTACATCCTTTTTGAATGGGAAAAAGATTTTCTTGATTACCGTTCTAGCATATATAAGTTCTTCTTTATATGCCCAAACTTTTACTGATTCTTGGATTGTTCCAAATACTACATACGCGAAGATTGTAGTAGATAAAAATGGATTGTATCAAATGACAGGTTCAGAATTAAGTCCATATTTACCTGAAATTATTGGAGCTCCTACACAAAATATAGCTATGATGTTTAGGGGGAAACCGATTGCTATTGAAATACAGGCTGCGGGATCTACATTTCAATTAAATGATAAAATTATATTCTACGGTATTGAGAATAATGGCGACCTAGAAGGAGAATTATATAGGCCGGTGACGGATCAACCGCATAAGTTTGCTAGCGTTTTTAATAAAAATTCAGCCTATTTTATATACCTAGATTTATCAAATGCTAAGAGGATAAACAATGAAGCCATTACCACATTGAATAATAAATATTCAATTGTAAATCAAAGTCACTTATCTGTCTTCTCAACGGAAAGTACGTATAATGATTTAACTGCGGGTCCATATCCAATTATTAGGAATTCTTTCTTTGAAAAAGGTAAAGGTGTTTCTGGGCCTATAATTAGAGGTAATACGCCTACTAAATTCAAAATCCCTGTTAAAGGCATTACCAATACATCAGCTAAGTTTGAACTATTTATTAATGGACGAGATGGTAATAATAGAAACATTAACATAAAAATTGCCAATAAAGATACAACTTTCAACTTTTACTCTTTTGATCAAAAATTAATAAAGTTGAATTTAAACATTACACTACCGTTAACAAATGACTCACTAGAATTC
Source organism: Leadbetterella sp. (assembly GCA_051649345.1). Taxonomy (GTDB): domain Bacteria; phylum Bacteroidota; class Bacteroidia; order Cytophagales; family Spirosomataceae; genus Leadbetterella. The sequence continues at coordinate 10,902 of JBOFGX010000343.1, forward strand.
ACAGTAAGCTCAACAGCGGATAGATTTTCAGTGTCCTATTTTAGATTATTTTATGAAGGAAAAATCTTTGATAATTCTGGTCAAAGAAATTTTCAAATTCCAATAAATGGATCGAGAGGTTTTGTTGAAATTGAAAATGAAATAAGTGCATTACCATTTGTATATAATGTGACTGATATATTCCAAATTCAAAAGGCTAGTTTAAAAAGTGTGACTACTGGAAAAAATGAATTCTATTTAAATCCGCAAAATATAAATATTGAAAATAAGTATGAAGTATTCCCCAATCCTTCAGCAGTAACCTCTATATCAAGATTTTTTAGTAGTCCAATTTTAAGAAATGATGCAGATTATCTAATAATTTCCAACAAAAAATTAATAAGTTCTGCAAATGAATATAAGGATTTCCGAGAATCGGTTGTTGGCGGTAGCCACAAGGTAGAGCTTGTTTATTATGACGATCTAGTTAATCACTTCAATTATGGAGTAAAATCACCTCTTGCATTAAAAAACTATCTTCGTAAAAAACTAGTTTTACCAGAGCCGAAAACCCTTTTATTGCTTGGCAAAGGACAAAATGTTTTAATGGATTCAACTGATTTAGTACCAACCTACGGAAATCCCGCATCCGACTTACTTCTATCTTCTGGAATCATAAGCAACGAAAATACATTTGGAATTTCAACAGGTAGGATACCCGCACAAACTAATCAAGAAGTAATCGACTATTTACAAAAGGTCAAACTATCTCTGAACTATCCAAACCAACCTCAACAAAAACACGTTTTTCATTTTACAGGAGGAGTAGACGTAAATGAAATTAATAATTTTAATAATTTCATGAATTCTATGGGCAATATCGCCGTAAATAGTCGATACGCCGTAAAATTTAATTCAAAAAAGAAAACGCAAGCTACAGTTAGTGTCATACCTGCGAATATCACCAATGAGGTTAATGATGGTAAGGCGTTGTTGGGATACTTTGGCCATTCATCTGTACTAGCAACTGATTTCAATATTGGAAACGTAAATGATGCTTCTTTAGGATATAATAATACCAGATTTCCAGTAATTTTTGTGTCAGGATGTGCATTTAATAGTTATTATCGAGATAGGAGCTCTTTGTCTAAAGAGTGGGTTTTCGCTAGGAATAAAGGAGCCTTAGCCGTAATCGGTCAAACAACATCTGGCTATGAAGATGCTCTTAAAAAACATACAAATAACTGGTACAATATCATTTTTAACTCTTTATCAGAGCCCTCATTAGGTGAATCTTTAAAAAATACGGCCTTCAAAGTTAAGGAAACTGCTGACTTTAACTATTTAGATATATTAGCAAATACGCAAACTGTATTATTTGGTGATCCCCTAATAAAAATATTTAATCTTAGTAAACCAGATTACTTAATCGATAGTTCATCCGTAAAAATAATCAATACAGGTACAGAAAACCAATTATCATTCAAGATACTTAATATTGGAACTAAAGACAACTTACCCTTAAAAATAAAAGTAACGGAATATGGAGCACCTACTACTCAAGTAAAATACATTAATAAAGAAGATGTATCTTATTCAGATTCAGCTACTGTAACTTTGCCTTTGTCTGGTTTAGCAACAAGGTATAAAATCGAGCTTGATTATATTCAGGATGTAAACGAAATATCAGAAGCTAACAACATTTACAGCATGGCTAATCCTTCAATTGTAAATGGCACAAATGCTCCAAAGCCAAAAGACGATACATTTATTACAAACACTTTATTGAGTACAAAGCCTACTGTAAATATTTTAAAGAATGACTCCCTGTATAATTTTATCCCAGCGTCCATTTCGAATGTGATTATAGACCTAGACCCTTCAACTCCAGAGATTAATACAAATCGAACTATAATGGGTGAAGGAGTTTGGGAACTACGCGGGGATTCTGTTTCTTTTACCCCAATTGTTGGATTTGCAAAAGATCCTAATCCAATCGTTTATAGCATTAAGGACATATCTACAGAGGCTATTTCATATGCCAATGTTTCAATTGATTACACTCCCATATGTACCAATAATAAAGACACTACTAAAGTAAAAGGTAGAAAAAAAATTAATGTTATTGACAATGATTACTCTGGAGATACTCCGCTTGCAGGTTCAATAAAGTTGAATGGAACGGATACACCAGGCGATAGTTTACTAGTAATTGGTCAAGGGGTATGGTATGTTGATAGGTTAGAAGGTGCAGTATCTTTTGTTCCTAATGCCTCGTTCTCAAAAGATCCTACTCCAGTTGGGTATACATTGAGAGACGACGATGGAAATCTCTGTAATTTAGCAAGTGTAGAGCTAGATAAATTCCCAATCGCCAAAAACGATTTTATTGGATATAAAAATAGTGGAGTTAATACACTTAAAGTGTTCGAAAATGATGATTTAGGAGACCTAGTTGATTCTCTTTCGGTAGCGTTTGTTGGAAACCCTAATCAAGGACTTAACTTAGGGGTATGGTCAATTTCGAACGGTACTATTCGCTATACACCAAACAATAGTTCTAATCCCGCTCCACCATCAATATTTTATACGATTAAAGATAATCAGGGCAACTTAACCCAAGCTGAGATTAAATTAGACGATTTTCCTCCTAGCTCTCAAGATGATCTTTTCTCCTATTCATCTGGAACTGTTAAAACTGTTCAACCCCTTGTTAATGATGTTAATGGGGATGTGCCAATAGAAATATTTTTAACGGATGGAGATTTGGGAACAGGGGATAAAGTAAAAACTATACCTAGTCAAGGTATTTGGAAAGTTAATCAAAATAATTCGGTCACTTTTACACCTTATTCCACCTTTGGGGGATCTCCTTCATCTATTTATTACTATTCTATAGATGAGGAAGGAACTGAGTCTAATCTTGGCCAAATTCAATTAAGTGTTATTCTTCCTGTAAAAGTGGAGTATTTTAAGGTCAAAGCAGATTTGAATGGCAACAAAGTTAGTTGGGGTTCAAAATCGGAGATCGAATTCAGCCATTATGAACTCCAAAAATCTATGGATTTAAAAGAGTTTTATACAATTGAAACTAGTATGCCGAATAGAAATGGCAACTATGAATTTATGGATTCAGACACTAAAAGTGGAATACACTACTATAGATTAAGAATGGTTAATTTGGACGAATCTATAGAATACTATGGTAAGATTATTTCTGTTAAACGGTACTCAAGTGACAATGAAATCCTAGCATATCCAAATCCCATTAATGAAAATAAGCTATACTTAAAAAATATAGAAAATTTAAAAACTGTAGAATTATACTCATTAGACGGGAGAAAAATCAATGCTAATATTGATATTTTATCAAGTGAAAAAATGCTAAATTTTAAAAATTTGAACCAAACTGGCACTTTTTTGTTAATTTTAACGTATAATAAAGGGGTTTATCCTCTGAAAATTCAATTTGGTTCTGAATAAATTATCTTGATTACTAAATTAATGAATAAAATGAAAAAAATAATAATTGGAATTTTATTCTTACTTCTACATTTAGCTCTAAGCTCAAAAAGTCAGTCTAACGTTACTAACTATTGGATCGATACCACTCTAGATTATGCAAAAATAGTTGTAAATACTACAGGTTTTTATGAAGTATCTGTTGATGAAATAGCTAAGACTTATCCACAAATTTTAGGAGCGTCACCAAAAAATTTGAATCTATTTTATCGTGGTAAATCTATAAATTTTGAGTTGTTTTCAACCGGCAATGAACTTAGAGGCAATGATAAAATTAGATTTTATGGCATTAGAAATAATGGTGATCTTGAGTCTGAACTTTATGAACCTGTAACAAGTCAACCTCACAAGTTCACTAGTCTATATACAAATGAATCAGCCTATTTTTTAACTGTAGACAATAGAAATCCAAAAAATAATAGAGTTAGTAATGAAGCAGAAACTATTGATGCAACGAACTCCAATAAAATTTGGACACAATTATTCGAGAATCTTAAAGTTTTTGAATCAGAATTCTCATATAACTATGGAACTTTTGGCTTGTTTCCAACACCAATAATAAATCACTCATACTTCGAAAGTGGAGAAGGCCTTACTGGAAAAAGACTAAGAAAAGATAGTACTTATAAATTTTCAATAAATGTCATTGATCAGATTAATACAAGAGGTACAATTGAATTGTTGTTAAATGGTCGAAGTAATGATTTCCGTAAAATTCGAATTAAAGTTGCTAATAAAGATACTGTCGTAAATTTATCTCAATTTGAGCATAAAAATATTAAAATTCCAATTGTCAGTTCGGCAAACGTTTTAGACCTTGAACTAAGCTCAAAGGAAGATCTTTATTCATTAACTGTTCTTAAATATTCATATACCAGAAGATTTAATAATTCTTTTCCAAATGAAAATATTTTCATTAATTCAGCTGGAATTGGAACTTTGCAAATCACTGAAACTGATGGATCGTTTGTACCAACAATATATAATGTAAATGACCCATTTGAAGTAAAAATAGCGAAATATAAAAACTCCGAGGGCGGTCTATACAATTACATTATAAATCCAAAAGTTCCAGGAATCAATTCTCGATATTACTTATTCCAAAACAGCTTAAAACCAGTAAGCATATCTTTATTTTCGCCAAGAAATAGTAAAGTAAATGTTGATTCTGATTATTTGATAATTTCAAACTATAAACTCAAATCATCTTCAGAAGAATATAAAAAGTTTAGAGAGTCCGAACTTGGGGGATCATATAAAGTAAATTTACTTTACGTTGAAGACTTATATAATTCCTTCAATTATGGTCTTAAAACCCCTTTAGCCATTAGGAACTTTATGTCATATATTTTACCAAAGGGAGTTGCTAAAAACTTGCTTTTGTTTGGTAAAGCCTATAGTTCTCCAAATCCTATTGGAGGAATTAATGGACCCGAAGACCTAGTGCCTTCAATAGGTTACCCTGCTTCAGATTTATTACTTACATCTGGAATAGTATCTAAGAAGTTTGTTCACGGAATTCCGACTGGTAGAATTCCAGTACTAACAAATGAAGAAGGATTCGTTTATTTAGAGAAAATTAAACAAAACATTAGTTTAAATAAAGATGTTTCAAAAAAGAACGTTTTACATTTCAATGGAGGCCTAACCACTTACGAAGTTTCTCATTTTAAATTTGTAATGGATTCATTATTAAGACATTTAAAGAGTTCTGATTTTGATATTAAATATACAACCAAAGTAAAATCCACGCCTCAAGGAACTATATTGGGCGATTTTTCTGAAATCTTTAATAATGGAATTTCATTAGCTTCGTTTTATGGACACTCCAGTGTTTACACATTAGACTATAATACTGGGGCTGTATCAGATCCTACATTAGGCTATAACAATAAACGTTTCCCTGTTTTGTTTTACAATGGTTGTAGTTTTAATAATTATTTTAGAGAAATAAAAACTTTATCATATGATTGGTTACTAACACCAAAAAAAGGAGCAATAGCTACCATTGGTCAGTCATTTTCAGGTTACGAAGCCCCCATGGTAAAATTTGGAGAACGATTTTATGAGGCAATTTTCAAATCTAATGTCGAACCCACAATAGGTGAAGCCCTATTAATTTCTGCGGAGAAGGTATTTAATGGAAATAGCATAAGTTACCTCGACGTACTCAATAATTGTCAGACATTAATTTTTGGAGATCCAGCTATTAAAATATTCGGATATGATAAACCCGAATTATCGGTAGACTCAAATTCAGTAGTATCTTCTGTCTCTGGTTCAAATCGAGTTGTATCGTTCAATCTTATAAATACAGGAAAGAAAATTGATAGAGATAAAGTAAACATTAAGATTACTCAAGAAGGTTTGCCAGAAACTGTTTCTAAGATTGTAACTGTAAATGTACCCAAGCCTTCAACTAAAGTAGATGTAAGTATTCCTTCATTAGCTGTGACAGACAAAATAAAGATAGAGATAGACAATGACAACTTTGTTAATGAAAGCAATGAGACAGATAATTTATATGAGATATTTGCGGGGAAGGCTCCTAATCCCAAAGATGCTGTTGGTCCATTTGTAACAGCCTTTCTTGATTCTAAAGCACCTTCTGATGGTATGATTGTTTCTTTCAACCCTACGTTAGAGCTATACATAAAGGATAATGGTCGTATTAATAGAAAAAACCAAACCTATTCGAAAATTATAGCATTTTCCAAAAAAGATGAAAATGCATCCTATGAAAAAATAGATTTCAATCAGTTCAAAAAAACTATTTCAATCAAGGATAGTGCATCTGTAAACTATACGGTTAACTTGGGCAATTACTCACCTGGAGAGTATTTCTTTTTACTTTATGCAGCAGATTCATTGGATAATATTGATTATTCTAATCCCATAAAATTAAACTTCAAAGTTTTAGCAACTACGGGATCTGAAGAGATTGTAAGTGTTGTTTATCCTATCCCTAGCGATGACTGCGTAACCTTTAGAATTTCTGAACTAAGCTCATTTGCAAAAGGAAAGGTAACCATTCGGATTTATACTTTTAACGGAGCATTTATTCGTCAAATTGTAAAACCCCTTCAAGCCGGTTATTCTGAATTTTCTCATTGTTTTGGGGCAAAAGGTCACTATATGTATACGATTACTACAGAGGGTGATGATGTAGGCAAAAAAGAGTTTTCAGGGAAATTGGTAATTTCAGGAAAGTAATTCTTATTTTTATCTATTACTTTTAACATAAGTAAATCTTTTTACTTTAATATCTACTCTATGCCTGATTTTAACCTTAATCTCAACAATTCGCATACGTACGACGCAATAGTAATAGGATCAGGGATGAGCGGCGGCTGGGCGGCTAAAGAGCTTTGTGAAAAAGGACTAAAAACACTTGTTCTAGAAAAAGGTAGAATGATAAATCATATTCAAGATTATCCAACTGCAATGCTAGATAAATG
>JBOFGX010000344.1:0-9948 GCA_051649345.1 Leadbetterella sp.
CTTCAATTATTAGTATCTTCTTACTTGACATAATCTTTGGGCATAAATAATTGAAAAATAATCGAAAAACCAAACACCAATACAACACCGATGGGGTTTAACCAAAGGTAAGTTACAACCTTTAGTTGCCAAAGTCCAAAAATAAGTAATTGAGAAATAATTATACTAGGAAACAATGCACGAGAATTTACTTTACGAGCAAAAAATGCCACAATAAAAATCCCCAATATTATCCCATAAAACAAAGATCCTAATTCATTGACAAGTTCCAACAAAGAACTTCCCATATTATTGGCCCAATTGGCAACAGCAATACAAAATAAGGCCCAAAACATGGTAAGCAGTTTAGTTGTTTTAATGTTGTTGGTATACTTTTCTAATCCAATTTTGTTTAATATATCCAATTGGCTACATGCAGCCATACTATTATAAGCTGAAGCAATAGAGCCCATTGAAGCCGTGAAGATTACTGCAATCAAGAAGCCAATTAATCCCACTGGCAAAAAATGCATTATATAATGAAGAAAGATATAATTTATGTCGTCTGAATACGAACCCGTTGTTTTTAGGAGATCTTTCGTTTGTAATTTTGCTTCTGCTATTTTATTTTCAAGTTCCAAAAATTGCTTTCTGTGGATTTCAGTCCTTTGCGAATTATTACTTTTTATAGCCTGAGAAATATCAAAAACAACTGATTTCCTTTTTTCTTGAAGCTGTTGAAATTGATTTTTATATTGTTGAAATTGAGAGGAAACCTTGGGGTTAGATTCTAATAATTCTTCTTGTGTGTGATTAAAAATCAAGGGGCTTTGATGGAAAAAGAAATGTATATACACCAAAATGCCAATACTTAGAATTAAAAACTGCATCGGGATCTTTAAAATAGCATTTACTAGTAAGCCCATTTTGCTTTCATCAATGTTTTTTGCTACTAAGTACCTTCCTACTTGTGACTGATCCGTACCAAAATACGATAATTGAAGAAAAAAACCACCTAATAAACCTGACCAAATATTGTATTTCTCTTTCAGATTAAAATCAAAATTCAAAATTTTCATTTTACCTGAAACGGCGGCAATTTTCATACTATCTATTAGACCAATTTCTGAAGGAATAGATTGGATGAGTAAATAAGCCGCAAAAAACAATATCAACAAAACAAAAAACATTTGTTGTACATGTGTATACGATATGGCCTTTGTTCCTCCTATGACAGTATAAATCAATACCAAGCCTCCCATTATGCAATTTGTGTACATAATATCTAATCCAAACAAAGTAGATAATACCAAAGAGGGTGCATATATCGATATTCCAGTAGCTATACCTCTAGAAAACAAAAACAAAGTAGATGTAACAATCCGAATCCGTGTATCAAACCTATTTTCTAGGTATTCATAGGCTGTGAAAATATTTAGCTTACTGAATCTGGGAATAAATACGATACATATAAAGACTATGGCAAGCGGTAAGCCAAAATAGAATTGCACGAAGTGTAACCCCTTCTCAAATCCTTGTCCAGGAGCTGACAAAAAAGTAATTGCACTTGCCTGAGTCGCCATGGTGCTTAAACATATATGATACCAAGGAAGTGATTTGCCTCCCAAGAGATATTCATCTAGATTCTTATCTTTACGATTCTTGTAAATACCATAAAGGACTATAGAAAGAATCGTGACTATGAAAATTCCCCAATCTATCTGACTCATTGGAAATACGATTCAATAAACAAAAACATTAAAATGTAAATTACAAGCGTGCCGATAACGACACTATATAAAAGCTTCCATGGATAGTTTTTGTTGTTCATTCAGATCAATGGTCATCTAAAGCAGCCAAATACGATTTTGCAGTTTCTAAGATTTCAGAGTCGGGATACGAACGAATAAATTCTCTCAATGTACCCAGATATAGATCCTTTTGCCCTAGTTTTTTTAGACAATATATCTTCAACATAACAAACTTATCTTCACTTTGACTTCCCAATAGAGTATTTAGCTTACTGTCCACAGCATTGAGGCATTCTTGGTACTGTTCTTTGTCATATAGAGAGTAAAGATTGGAATATGCTTCTGTCACTTCTCCTTCCTTTTTAGAATCAAACTTTTGATTTCCTATCCTTAGCAGCCTAAAGTAGGAAGATGTTGGATACTTTTTTTCGAGAAGTTGTCCGTATTCCGTAGTTAAAGGACTAGGACTTAGTAAAGCCATGGTGTATGCTGATTCTGGCTCAAACTTAGATCCGGGAAAATCTCTAAGAAGACGATCTAAATGTTGTTTAGCTTGAGTGGTATCTTTAAATCGTAGTAAGTATATTTTTCCAAGATTGAATAGCGAAGATTCTTGATTCTTTTTTGAAAAAATTAATTGCGTTTCTGTAAGTGGAATATCTTTTTTGAGTTCAGCACTAAGTTCAGCTATTTTAGCTTTTTGTTTTTCTTGCTCTTGTATTTGAAGTTCTTCTACGTCAATGGGTTTGCTCACTTTTCCATCTTGTTTTGCCAATCGGACATCAATACCACCGCCACTTTTTTCTAGTCTTCTCCAATTGTCTTCAAGGGGCCTATTTCCCCAGTTGCGAATAAATTCATTCTTAGATTTTACAAGTGCTACATTATCATACATAAACCACTTAGAACCATTTCCTACTGTTGTAGATTTCGCTGCTTTTTGCATGGCTAACTTAGCCTTTTCGGCTTTTTCTTCGGCTATTTTAGCATCAGAAAGCTTTTTTTCGGCTAGTGTATTTAGTCTATCATCTAGTTCTAGCGGATTTAGTTTCGCCAAAATTTGAACACTGTCTTCTAAGGTTAAAAGTTTTTTGTTTCTAATAAACTCAGAGAGAAATTGTTTTTTCTGGATAATTTCGTCTCTTCTAGAGTCATTTGTACTCAAAAAAGTAGAGGCTGTATCTAAATAAAAGCTCGCTTTTTCGAAGTCTTTTAATCGAAAATAAAACATATCTGAAGATGCAATGTACGCTGAAAACTTCGTTTTATCATTCGCATTCTTATCCAGTATGGATTTCTGGAAATAGTTTTCCGCAGCTTTAAAATTTCTTTTTCGAACTTCAATCTCACCCATCTTTATATAGATAACAGGCTTAAGGTCTTGATTTTTACGATCATTTAGGATATCTTCAAAAGTATTCGATGTGTTTCCTACCAAGGATTGGGTGCCCATAAGGCCCATTTTAGCGTTAAACTCCAGCTCATATGGGGGCTTGTTTTTAAGTACTTTGTTGTAGTTTTTTCTGGCTTTAATGTTCTCTCCTAATTTCTCATACATACGAGCAGCACAATAATGTAATCTTGCTTTAAAAAATCCTTTAGGGTAATATTTGAGACCTTCATCAAGAAACACAAGAGCGTTGGCCCATTGACCTAATGTATTGTAATAATGAGCAGAAACAACCAGAAAATCAGCGTTATTTCTATCATTAAGCGATTCATTTTTGATCAATTCAAGAATCTGTCCTGCAAGCGTCATTTCATTGTTTTCGATATAGGTTCTAAACAATTGTATCATCGCAGCATGTCGCATCTTATCGGTTGAAGCAGTTGCATTAAGATATTTAAAGGTCTCAATTGCATTAAAATATTCTTGTTTCTCTAGCCTTGCTTTTCCCAAAAGCAGATACGCTTCATCTAAGTGCCTAGAATTGGAATGTCTCTCGGCTATCAAAGATGTTTTCTTTATAGCATCTTCAAGATAAAATTTTGTAGAATCTAACGTTGTGGAATCTATTTTTCGAAATATGGGGATATCCGTATCAAACTTTTGTGCGTTCTCTAAGTCTTTGAGAGCATATTTATAATTTTCTCTTGCTATAAGTAGAGCGTTGTACTTGGCATTCATATTATGCCAAGATCTACTCGTTATACTATTACTAAACTGAGAACAGGAAAATATCCCTAAAACAACGAAAACTAAATATAGTATACGGATTGGAATCAAAATTAGGGTTTTAATATAATTTTTAAACGTCGAAACTAAGTAAATATTGAAACTAAATTTCATTTATTGCTCTCAAATTTAACCCAAAAATTCTAATGAACAAAAAGCATAAGGCTTTAGATTACTTCCCAAAAGATAAGTCTAGGTTTGAATAATTCAACGTTTCCATTGCTGTTTCGTATCCAACTTGGAACAATTTTTCGGCTGATTGAATATCAAATTCTGAAAAATTCTGAATATTTTTAGGTCTAATGATGACATCAAATAAATGCTCTTTAGCCATTGAACGCTCTCTAATCGCCATCATAAGAGATTTAATGATGATATCTTTGGCAGTTTTTACGGGCTTTTCTTTTTCTTGTGGTAGAAGATTAACGCCAATGGTTTTATCGTATTTTTTATCTATGGGTTCCAAAGGAAAATTATTGCCCACTCCCCCATCAACGTAAGCGATCCCACCTAACATGACGGGTTTAAACACACCAGGAATCGCACAAGAACCTAAAACAGGCTTGATTAATTCCCCTTTATCAAAATACACGGTCTCTCCTTTTTGTATTTGAACACTGCAAACAGTTAATGGAATGTTGAGTTTTTCAAAAGTATTATGTGGAATGTACTCTTTTAGAATTTTCTCTACTTTGTCTAAGGAAAGCAATCCCAATCTACTCCAAGAAAATGATAGACTTTTCAATATACCTCGGGATAGTATTACTCTATAAATCTCTTCAGGAGATAAACCAGAAGAATACAAGGCACCTACAAATGCTCCTGCACTTGTTCCTGAGATTCCTGAAATTGGGATTTTGAGTTCCTCAATTGCCTTCAAAACACCAATATGAGCAAATCCTCTCGCTCCACCACCTGATAATACTAAGCCAATCGTCATATGTTTATTCTAAATCATATATACTACCCAATTCTTTGGCTTTGTAGCCTTTATCTGTTTTTACTATTCGACAACTTTCATAATTTTTATCATGATCAAATACGAGAATAGCCTCATGTTCAATAACATAATCAAGTAGCGTTTGTTTTTCTATCATAGTTTGTAGAGGTCTTACATCATAAGACATAGTAAAAGGTATATGAATATGTGCCGAAGACGGAATCGTATCTGCTCCAAAAACAAACTTTTGATTATTTTTTTGAAAAACGGGTAAAATCATTTTTTCAGTATGTCCATCATGAATCAAAAACTCTACTGGCAAGGTATTATCTCCAATAAATTCTTCTTTATCTATAAAACGCAAACAAGAATGGACACTAAGAGGGTGTAGATTTTCGGATAAAAATGTGGCTTTTTCTCTAGGGTTTGGGTTCATTGCCCATTCCCAGTGATCAGAATGTGTCCAATAATTAGCATTCTTAAATGTAGGAATAAGCCCTCCATTGGGTGTACCAGAAACGGCTCCCCCGCAATGATCAAAATGTAAATGTGTAAGTATCACGTCGGTAATTTGGTCTTCGTGAAAACCTAACGTATGTATACTACTTATTAATTCTCCGTTACCATGTCTAAAGTAGTATCCTTGCCATTTTTCGGATTGTTTTGTCCCCATGCCTGTGTCAACCAGAACTAGTTTTGTCCCATATTCTAATAAAAGACAACGCATTTTCCAAGAACACATATTATTTTCATCGGCAGGAATGAGTTTTTGCCAGATGGTTTTGGGAACAACTCCAAACATGGCACCACCATCCAATTTAAAATCTCCTGCGTCAATAGAATGTAATTTCATAAAATAGTGTTATGATTTTAATCTAAGACCTACTACGTTTTCTACATGAAATGTATGAGGGAACATATCAACAGGCTGAATGTTGAAAATTTCGTATTTTGTGTTTAATTTACTTAAATCACGAGCTTGTGTTGCCGCATTACAACTTACATATATGATTTTAGAAGCTTCCAGTTTTAATAATACTTCTACTACGGAATCATCCATTCCTGCTCGTGGGGGATCGGTGATAATTACATCAGGCTTCCCATTTATTGCTACGAAGTCTTCTGTAAATATTTTCGCCATATCTCCTGAGAAGAAAGATGTATTTGTAATTCCATTTACTTCAGAGTTTACTTTGGCATCTACAATTGCATCTTCGACATATTCAATACCAACTACTTTTTTGGCTTGTTTCGCTACAAAATTGGCAATAGTCCCCGTACCTGTATACAAATCATAAACAATTTCATTTGCTTGGATATCGGCAAGTTCACGGACAATTTTATACAATTCATAGGCTTGAATTGAATTGGTTTGATAAAACGATTTCACACCAATTCTAAACTCCATACCCTCCATTGTTTCAACTATATAAGGTTTTCCTTTATAATTTATGATTTCTAAATCATTGAAAGTATCGTTTCTCTTAGTATTGATTGTATAGTTAAGGGAATGGATATTGGGGATTTCTAAGAGAAGTTTGTCTAAAATAATATGTATCGCTTTTACGTCGTCTTGGGCAAACTGAACAAGAACCATAATTTCACCTGTACTGACAACACGGATCATTACAGTTCTAAAAAAACCAGTATGCTCAATATGATCATAAAACGGTAGACCGCTCTTTTCGGCTTCCAATTGAAAAAAGCCTAAGATTTGATTCGATGGATCTCCTTGTAAGTAGCACTTATTTATAGGTAATACCTTTTCGAAACGCTTGGGAATATGAAAACCCAAAGCATTTTTGTTGGTATCGTCACGGGATTCTGTTTCTGTAAACCATCGAGAATTAGAAAATGTAAACTCCAATTTATTTCTGTAGAATTGTGTGTTTGTCGAGCCAAGTATGGGTTTTGCTGTTGATATGTCAACTTTACCTAATCGTGAAAGCTGATCGAGTACTTGTTGTTGTTTTTGCTTGATTTGGGTTTCATAAGGTATATGTTGCCATTTACAGCCACCGCATACACCAAAGTGTTCACAAAAAGGTTCAATTCTATCTTTTGAATATGAAATGGTCTTCAGTATCCTCCCTTCAGCAAAACGTTTCTTAGACTTTTTAACTAAAAGTTGAACCCGATCCCCCGGACAAACATTGCTTCCTTCTACAAAAATAACCTCCCCTTCGTTTCTAAGAATGCACTTACCTTCAGCCGCAAAGTCTTCAATAGTGACATTTTCTAGTATATACTTTGATTTTTTTGACATATGTAATAAAATTATTCAAAAATACTTCGATTTTGTGTATATCTGAGTTTGATAAAGAAAAATAAAAAAGACCTTCCACATGGGGAAGGTCTTTGAAGATAATTTGTGATCCCGCTGGGACTTGTAAAAATCTTTTTATGTGCTGATTTACAATATTTTGCAAACCACATTTTTACAAGACTCACCGAAACTCTCACCAATATTTCATTGCGTTTTACAGCAAACTTAATGATTGCAAATATAAATACTTGTTATTAAAATAAAAAGAAAGAGTATCAAAAAATGAACTAGTTATTAACAGCTTCAACCATACATTAAGTATGCTTTTGATATACTTCTAATATGCCTTTGCTATGCTTCCAATCATACAAAAAGAAAAGGTTGTACTTGTTCAATTTTTAATCCAGTAAACTGGCAAAATTCGTGTACGGTAATGAACTCTCCTTGCTCTTTTCCAAAATGGTCTCTTATCTTTTTTAAGAGCTTTCGGGCTGTTCTTTCTTTTCTTCCTGTTATGTTTTCTACATCCTTGGCATAAATAACTATGCGATTTGGTACCAATTGCTGCATTAACCTGTATTAGCGGAACGCTAGCTTTTTCAAGGGTTTAAAGTGTCTTAATATTGCTGTATTCCATTTCAAAATTAACGAAAATTATTTTGTAGTGTGATAAAACTAAAGCAAGTATTAAACTTAAAAATGTAAAAACATGGCTCGATTAAAAGGCTTATTAAAAATTGAAGGTACTCTGGATGAGATGACTTTCTACAAAACACAAGATGGCCACTTAGTAAAAACCAAAGGTGGCGTATCTGCTGAACGAATTGCAAACGACCCGAATTTTCAACGTACCCGTGAAAACGGGGCAGAGTTTGGAAGCTCTGCTAGTGCAGGAAAATTATTGCGTGATGCCATTCGTAATTTATTGATGAATACGGCTGATAACCGTGTAACATCTCGTTTGACACAAGTAATGACCAATGTAAAGAATTTGGATATTACCTCAGCTCGTGGTGAACGTGTGGTGGGTGTGGCGATTGCAACACCAGCAGCAAAAGCCTTATTGAAGGGTTTTAATTTCAATATCAATGCAATTTTGGGAGCGATATTGTTCAAACCATTTACTGTGAATACTACAACTGGTCAAATTGATATTACTGGTTTAGTGCCAGTAAATGATATTGATTACCCAAGTGGTGCAACACACATGACTGTAAAAGGTGCATGGGCAAAAGTTGATTTTACAACTGGAGGATATTCTGTAGAACAAACTAATGCGGTGAATTTGCCAATTGATGGTACTGTAACCAACGTGAGTATTTTACCTGCCATTGCTCCAGTAGGAACAGGTACTGATATTTATTTATTGAGTATTGAATTTTACCAAGAAGTAAATGCTGTACAGTATTCTTTAAAAAATGGCTCTTACAATGCATTATCTATTGTGGAGGTAGCCTAAGCAAATGTGATTAATCCCTTCCAGCATGGGAGGGATTTTTATTTTATTAACCTTTAAATTATTTCAAAATGAGAGAACGAATAAGTGCCAATGATATGAGTGTGGCAGAAAGAGTAAAAGCTCCAACACCTAAGTTTTTTAAGGTATTAAGAACAGTTGGTTTGGTATTGGCCACCATAAGCGGAACGCTTTTGGCTGCCCCAATTGCTTTACCTGTGGCTGCTGTAACTGTAATTACTTATGTGGGAGTTGCAGGAGCTGTAGCGACTGCAGTAAGCCAGTTAACAGTTGATGAAGAAAAAATCAACCGTACAAAATGACTATTAACAAATCCTTTAAAAACTAAGAGTATGCTAGAAAACGAAACGTACCAAGTTGGTACAACTTGGGAAATTGAAGTGAATGTAAAAACTACTGATAAAGCAACTGGTAAAGTAATTGATGCCATAGCTGCAGGAGCAAAATTAACCAAAGCTGATTCAGGCAGAATTGGGCAAACAGCGTTAGATACCATTACTGTAAACATTGACCCTTGTGATGTAAATGATGGAGGCTGTGGATGCCCAAAAATGGCTATTAAGGCTGAATCACAATATCTGCCAATAGAAAACTAAGTATTCACATTTAAAATCATTCAAATGTCAGAAAATCAAATCACCGATAAAGATGTTTTATTGCTTACTATCAAGAAACGTAAAGTAAGATTTAAAGCAGGTTCTGAATTAAGTAGTCCAGTAAATATTGCAGTTGTAAATACTGAAATTACTGAAGCAGAAGATGAGGAAAGTAAAAGCTTTGAAATCTTTATTTCGATACACAATTCAACAAAATCAAGCAAAGCAGATGCTGGATAATTCCTAAACAATTAAAAACAAAAATTATGTTAGAAAATGAAATCGTAAACAATGATGAGTTATTGCTAACCATCAAACGCAAAGTAAAAAAGTTTAAAGCTGGTTCTGAATTGGCGGACCAAGTGCGAAAAATTGTAAATGCAGAAATTACGGAAACCGAAGATGAAGAAAGTAAAACTTTCGAACTCTTTATTTCAGTAACGGATGGATCTAAATTGACTAAAGCAGATGCCGGGTAATATTGAAATAGATACATCTACCAAAGTAGGCACTGCAAGTGGTACTTTGTTTACAATTTTAGGAAATATCCATTCGGAAGATATTTTTAAAACTGTTATTTTAGCGGCCATTGGAGCGGTTGTGAGCTTTACACTTTCAACTGGTTTAAAATGGCTCTTTCGGAAATTCAAAAAATAGTTCTCCGTTCGTTGTGGTGACCTTCGGAAGAACTTGTTTAAAGCCCTTGAAAAAGGGCTTTTTTATTTTCAGCAAAACCCTAAAAGGGCAAAGCTGAAAGCTCAGT
>JBOFGX010000345.1:0-3312 GCA_051649345.1 Leadbetterella sp.
GCATGCCTGTAGATGCGGAAACAATATCTTTTATTCCTACTTGCGATATTGCTGCCATAGATGTTCTCAAAGGACCAGATGCTTCCATTTTTGGCTCTAATGGTGCCAATGGGGTAATAGCAGTACTTACACGTACCGGTAATGGTCTAGACGCCGTAATCCCCCGAAACTCCCCAGGCACTCTTGTTGAGACCCGAATGGGTTATCAAGCTCCTAAAGATTATTCACAGACTATTTTCAGAGGAGATGAATATGATACAGGATTACCAGACTTCAGAACCACGCTGTATTGGAATCCAAATATTAAAACAGATAGGAATGGCAAAGCCACGTTCAGCTTTTTCACATCAGACTCGAGTGGGCCATTTACGGTAGACTTGCAAGGAATTTCAAACAATGGGAAAGTAGGCACCGCTTTGTTTGAAATTAAGACAACAAAATCGAAGTAATTTACTTGCTTCTAGCCTAAGCTTAACTTTCATGTTTCGTCAAATGAAGCGATTTTGCTATTTTTATACATGATTAGTTTAAAAAATAGCCTTGTATTCTTTTCCATCCTGATTTTTTCAAAATCCCTCAGGTGTCAAAATACTTTTGCGAATGACTGGATTGAATATGATAAGGAATACCTCATATTCACAATCAAACAAAAAGGGATATACAGAATTTCCTATTCAGATTTGCTACTATCGCAGTTTGATGTTTCAAACAAAAACCCTACGTTGCTAGAGTTATATCACCACGGCAAAGCGGTGCCAATCCGCATAGAAGGAGAAGCAGATAGTAAGTTTGACCCGGATGATTATATTGAATTCTATGCAGAAGAAAACCTAGGAGAACAAGACACAGAGCTATATAGACCTACCAATAGTCGAATGAACCCCTATCATAGCTTGTATTCAGATGAAACCCGCTATTTTCTTACTCTAAAAAAATCTCCCGGGCTGCGTATGAAGCAAATCCTTACAACTCCAAACCCACAAAAAGTTGTAGAGCCTTTTCATCTAGAAACGCAGGTATGGGCTTTTACAGACCAGTATTCATTTAACAATAGTTTGGGCTACCCACCCAACGTCATGCAAAGCTTCTACGAAGAAGGCGAAGGTTGGACCGGAAAAGTTATTATGCGAGATTCTATAGCTAGATTTCGAATAAAACTTGAAAACTATGTCCACCAAAACGGAATACAACCTACAATTGAATGCTTGGTCAATGGTCGAACAGAAAAACTACATGATATTGGTATTGCAATTGAAGGTAAAAACAATTTAAACAGAGAACTCGGAGCTATACGCTATTTTGGATTCAAGCCTTTACGAATTAGTAGTGAGGTAAAAAAAGAAGAAATTCAGAACGATGATTCATTTGTATTGCGTTCACAATCTAGTCTGAAGGAAAACACGGAGTGGCACTCTTGGACCTATATAAAAACGACCTATCCGCAAGCTTGGGATATGGGTACAAAATCCGAAAAATCATTTAATTTACCCAAGAAAGATATAGGATTTGCCCAAATATCGAGTTTAAAATCAGGAGCTCAGTTTTTTCAAATAGATTCTAGATATTCTGTTTCCAAGCTATTACCTACTGAATTAGTCAGTCCTATTATCAAATTTGAGAATTCAACACCTGAATCAAAGTTATGGGTTAGTAATATCATCTTAAAACCATTGAAAATAGAAAAATCAGTAATGAGAAAGTTGGAAGGTCAGGACAATACTTTCCTTATTATCACTCACCCTGATTTACTACCTGCAGCTAAAGAATATGCCCAATATAGACAATCTAAAGAAGGGGGGGCATACCCAGTAGACATAGTAAGTATACTCGACCTTTACAATCAGTTTTCGTATGGAGAACGAACACCTCTAGCCATTAGACGCTACTTGGATTATCGTATCTCATCTCAGAAAACCAATCCCTCTTATCTATTTATAATTGGTAGGGGAATGAGTTTCCCTGATAATCTCAAATCTCAGGCCCCTCTAGACCTTGTACCTACGATGGGCTATCCAGGCTCTGATGTATTGCTATCTTCGGGGCTGAACGGGTATGATATGGACGTTCAATCTATCCCTACGGGAAGGTTAAGTGTTAATAATATCCAGCAAGCTACCGCTTATCTTCAAAAAGTAAAAGAGTTTGAGGCGATATCAAATCAAACTTTATGGAAAAAAAACCTACTTCATTTGAGCGGGGGCTTGAGCACCCAAGAAATCATAAACCTACAAACCATGCTCTCCAGCATTCAAAATAAGGCTGAGAATGGAGTTTCAAATGCAAAAATTACGAGTCTTACAAAGCAAACTCTTAATCCAGTAGAGAACATAGACATATCCTCAGAGGTAAACCAAGGACTAGGAATGATTACTTTTGTTGGTCATTCTTCGTCCACCTCTACAGATCTCAACATAGGATATGTATCATCTGCCACCAGTAAAGTAGCAAATCAAGGCAAATACCCTTTTATGTTTTTCAACGGCTGTGGCGTAGGAAACATTTTCAATCGCTACGAACTTCTCACTACAGATTGGCTTCTAAGCCCAAACAAGGGAGGAATCGCGGTATTAGCAAATTCCTTTTGGAGCTATGATTTCCCCACGAGTCGGTATTTAAAGGTATTGTATGAAATGATGTTTGAAGACCCACAAACGGCGGGAGAACCCATCGGAAAAATACATCAGGCTGTAAACAAAAAAATAAAAGCAGAAGGTGTGGAAAACTATATGCTGGCCAACATCCACCAACTTGTTTTCCAAGGCGATCCTTCGCTTACTATTTTTCCATTTACTAAACCCGACTTTACAGCTGAACACTTACTCATTGAGTCAAAAAACTTCAGTAAGAATATTGGCAAAAATGACTCTATTCGCATCGGAGTAATTACGAGCAATCAAGGCAGATATGATAGAACACTCATACTACCTTTGGAATTAAAAAAAGATGGACAAAGACTGGGTATTTTTAGAAGTAAGAATGTGGGGTACAGAGATACGTTATATTTTACGATCAAGAATGACAGTTTAGCCACATCATTTGAAGCTAGGATAGACCCCGACAATACGATTTCTGAATATGAAGAATCCAATAATTTTGCACGTTTAAATCTAGATTGGCAAAAAGCAAAAAATTACAATTCCTACCCATTCAATAAGGATCAAGACAAACTAGGACCCCAGATTGATGTATTTATAGACAAACGCCGACTCAAAAAGAACGATTGGGTTGCTAGTAATGCTTCTATTCGTTTTACTATTCAAGACGAAAATCCTCTCAAACCAGACATTAACCTTGTAGAAGTACAATATGCAG
>JBOFGX010000346.1:0-3626 GCA_051649345.1 Leadbetterella sp.
ATCTTCTCCTAAAAGTTCTACTTTTGAAACATACCAGGGAGCTATAAGACCCAAGGCTATTTGAAATATTTGTTCGCTATTCATATAGCAAATATCTCAATATATTTCTACCTTATCCACTCTATTCGACATAGAGCCATTAAAAATAATGCAAAATATATAATTTGTTTAACAAAAAGTCCTTTTTAAGCTTCTATAATAGAATATTTATGGCTTTTTAAAAAGTGGGTGCGTATCTTTTGGTATATAGAATTTTTAGTACTATTCGAATTTCTTTAGTGTTGCCAAGTTTTTTCTCTCTATTGCTGTTAGAAATGCAGAAGTATCTTTTTGCCAAGGGATATACCACCGTTTTTTAGAGAAGTATTTGTGTATTTCTCCGTCTTTTTGAAAAATCTGTCCATAGTTGGCAAAAATAGTATTTCTCAATATTTTTAGTTCTTGCTTTGTTTTACTAGAAAAGTAGCTTTCAGGCTTAACTTCTAAGGATAGTTCATACCTTTCTTTATCATCAAAGTAGGTTTCAATTGAAGTATCATAAAAACCAACTTCTGCACTGTCTTTATTGTAATTTCTCCCTTCAATTAGGTCTGAAAAAAGTAAAACAGCTTTCGTCTTATTTTTGCCTTCTAAATAATCGACAAATTGTCCACTATGTTTTCCAAAATAGAATGTATTGCCTTTGACAATTACATTATTGAAAGTTTGACAGAGTTGAAATCTAGCTTGTCTTTTAACTCCTATTTCTTCACCCCATACACTACTCAACACTTGGATTATTAGACCATCGTTAAAAGGAAAGAAAATCAAATCCCATTCAGACTCACTTTCTCCCAAATGATAAATACCTATAATTTTATGTACCGAACTGTTTGAAATTGTAAAATTCTTGGAATCAAATCTCTCACCAGTATCCTGATTGAAAATTGTTTTGGGAATTTGTGCCAATATGGAAGTCGTTTGTAGTGAGACAAGTATTGAAAGAATGACATGATTTAAATTTTTCATTTCAAGCTATAATCAATTCAGTTGTAAAAACTGAGGTAATTAAATTTATATCAAATTATTATATGTATGTTAGTCAAATTTTATAAACATGCTACTGAAATTAATCGTCATTTTAGAAAACTGTTTGATTACATCTTGGCCAATGTTGCCGTATACATACTTATCATCGTCAATAGTTTCGGACACTAAACTTACGTCTTGTAACGAGGCTTTTTTATCTAAAATAGTGAAAGTATGGTCTACCTTAAAGCCTTCAAAATCCTTTGCCCCTCCAGCACCGCCAAATTTGATTTTTGTCCTTTTGAAAGTAGTATCAATATAATTTTTGTTGGTAAGGTAATATGGTCTGTAAAGAATTGTATGATCGGCTCCTGTATCAAACGTAAAATGTTTTTCGTCTATGCATATCAAGGGTATCAGTTCCATAATAGCCATGTTGGATGGCTGATTAATTTGGGTTTGAATTTTGGGTATGACCAGAGAGCCGTCTTTACTAATTTGTATTTCTTTCATAGCTTCAATAACGGGGAACCCCAAAATGCCATTCATTTGATAACTGATTTGAGGGAAAGCTAAATCGCTATCCCTAAAAACTAGAAAAATAGCATTCCAGACCTCAATATTTCCTATTTTTAGATATTCGCAAACACCGATTTTAGTTTTTACTTTTTTACCTGTAATAGAACCTACTTCAATCTCTGGGTCAAAAACTTTCATTTGCATTAGCTTTGCTGATGATTCGGTAACGCAGGATAAGTTGGCTCCTGTATCAAAGATAAAATCAAGGGTGTCTTTTCCCTTTGAAATTTTTAGGGTGTTCAATCCTACTTTATCTCGAATCATATTTAGATGGGTTTCTCCTTGTATTTTGATCCTTTGTTTAGGTATATTTTCTAAAGTAGACCATATTTTGAAATCATTCTCTAAATCTTTTGTTTTGTCTTCTGTCAATACATATCTAAGCCTACCTAAAAGGCTATCAATTGCGGATCTAGCGTCTTTATAATTGTATAGTTTGATTGCGTTATCTTTCTTTAATGCGTATAATTCTGCTCTTACAGAATCAGAAATAGGAGCTTTTAATAGTTTTTTTATGGATTGATTTGAGCTTTCGAGTTTGTTGAAAGCATTATCTAAGTGTGCTTGTATAAAAAGAACATCTTGAGAAGATATTTGAGATTTATATTCTTCAAATTTCTTTTTTAACATGAAAAAGTTCTTTTCCTTAATCATGTTTTTTAATTCCTTACTAATAGTATTGTTAAAGAGTTGTCCTACTGAAACACAGCTAGTTGATAAAAGCAGAAATAGTAATATAATTTTTACGCTTTTCATAGTAAAACATGTTAGAACTCAGACAGATTACAAATTTATTAGGAAAGGTTGATTCCCGACTTTATTTGCTTATGTTTTTAATTTTATCTAGCATTTGGTGAGCATTGGAGTTATTGGGGTCCAGTTCTAAGGATTTTAGATAGCTTTGTTTTGACATCGCGTAGTCTCTATTGTTGAAATATCCCTCCCCCAAGCTATCGAAGGCATTGCTAGATTGGGGAAATTCTAGTGTCATTAACTCAAATATTTTTATAGATGCCGGGATGTTACCTTCTCTCATCATTCTGTAGCCTAGACTATTTAATTCAGATTCATCCGAAAAATCGTAGAGTTCTGCGTTCTCTTTTTTGAGAGTCCTATAATAGATGATCCCTTCGGTGATGTTTTCTTGACATTTTTGCTTTATAGCCTTGGCAATTGACTTTTTACCTAAGGGTTTTAAATCGTCAAGTAAGTTTCTGGTAGCATCAAATAGGGGATTAGCGGTATGCTCATCGCTTTGGTTAATAAGGACGCTGATACCCATATCATAGTCTGGAAATACCCACAGTAGATTTTGGGTTCCAAAAGCACCTCCATGTTTTCTGAAGTTCAAGCCATTGTTGTCATATGTTGCATTATCCCAAAAATAGCTTTTCCAGTTTTTCTTGTTTCCCAGGAGGTCTTTTTGCGATTCTATGACAAGGGTGTTTTTCTGGTCTAGTTCCAATTTTACAAGGTTCAGGATATCCATAAGTGTTGATTTTAAGGAACCCGAAGAGCCCCAAAGGTCTATTGAAGAATGGGGCATTAATTTATTCTGTTGATTGTATCCGTTTACGAGGTTTTCATTTTGTGCTAAGCGTAATTTTGTGTGTTTAAAGCCGTATGGAATAAAGATTTTCTCTTGCAAAAGAGCATCATAACTTTTTCCATATACATTTTCTAAAATATGGGCCGCTAATTGAAGGTTTCCATTGTTGTACTTGTATACTTTGCCAGGGAAGGTATCCAGGGTTATGCTTTTTAAGTCACTAAAAAAGTGTTCTTTTGTATAGTGGTCTTCTAATCGTTTTATTCGATAAACGATACTGTCTTTATCCCCTTTGAAAATGGATTCTCTGTTGGGTAAATCCTTACTAAACCCTGATTTGAGCGAAACTAAATCTTTGATCGTAACGGGTACGCCTTTGTATTCGAGATTGGGATAGGTACCCGTAATATATTTTCGAATATCATCATCCACACTGATTTTTCTGTCTATTACCGCTTGTGCCATCAAGATACCTGTAAACACTTTTGTG
>JBOFGX010000347.1:0-2721 GCA_051649345.1 Leadbetterella sp.
CATTCTTACTTACAAAGTTAAAATCTTTACCTTTAGAAATTGAGAATAGAAGGACTTTAGCCAATGCTTACTTCGAAAATATTAATAATCCCAAAATCACTTTACCTACGAACCAATCTATTTTTGATGATTCTTGGCACCTATTTGTTGTTCAAGTAGAAGATAGAGATCGATTTAGAGCGTATTTGGCTGACAATGGAATTGGAACCGATGTACACTACCCTATACCTCCACACAAGCAAAAAGCTATGGCTGATTATAACAAATTAAATTTGCCCATTACTGAAAAAATTCATGATTCTGTTGTAAGTTTGCCTTTGAATAGGACAATAACTACAAAACAAATTATACAAATAGCATCGGTAATCAACCGATATTAGTTGATGGCAGAATTTTCTATTGTAATTCCCGTATATTATTCTGAAAATACGATCTTTCCTTTGGTAAAAAAACTTAAGGACAAGTTGTCTGATCATACGTTTCAGATTATTCTGGTGAATGACGGGTCAAAAGACAAATCCCATGAAAGTTGCTTAGAAGCTGTCAAAACTTATAAAAATATAACGTATATACAGTTAAGAAAAAACTTTGGCGAGTTTAATGCCGTAATGTGCGGTTTGTCGAAAACTATTGGGGAATTTGCCATTATTATTGATGATGATTTTCAAAATCCACCTAGTGAAATATCAAAACTCATAGAAACATATAAATCAGGTGATTACGATGTTGTTTATAGCCAGTATACCGAGAAGAAACATAATTTTTTTCGAAACATAGGAAGCTCTATTACGAATTATCTTGTTTCTGGACTTATAGGTAAACCTAAAGATTTGTATTTGAGCAGTTTTAAGCTTATTTCTAAGGAAATAATTGATGAAATCGTAATTTATACGGGTCCTTTCCCCTATATAGATGGGTTAATCTTTCAAGTAACTGACAACATTGGCAAAGTAGAAGTTGAGCACCATAGCAGAGCAAATGGTAAGTCCACTTATACGACTGGAAAGTTATTTTCTTTGTTCATGAATGCGATTCTTGGCTTTAGTATTTTGCCTATACGAATTTTAAATTTTATTGGAATAGCGGCCATACTTTATGCAACAGGTATGCTTATTTTCAATATTCAAAGATTACACCCCGAATTCCCTGCCTCACGATTGTTTAAGGATGGAATAATCGTAACAGCGATCTCTATAATTGGTGAGTATCTTGGTAAGTCTTTCTTGATTTTATCGGGTAAGCCTCAATATATTATTAAGAAATCGTATAATTCTTAAGAGATTAGCCTTCAAAGGTTTTCCTTATTATATTGATTGCTTTTTCCACATTGGATCTTTGCGTACCAAAGTTGAGTCGAAAATGCCCCCTTCCTCCAAATAGACTCGAATCCTGAACACCCAAACCCCTTTGTTCTAAAATACGTACCCAGTCTTTATTCTCAGCAGAAGAATAATCTATCCAAGCCAAATATGTAGCTTCATGTGATAGCATCTTTAGACCTGAAATTGAATTAATCTCTTTAAATAATACATCGTGATTGCCTTTCAGATAAGTAAGTAATTCCATATGCCAAGCCTCTGAATATTTATATGCTGCCATACTTGCTTCTATAGCAAACTCATTAACGGGAGGGACAATTCCATAAATTGCTTTTTGAAACATTTTCCTTATTTCTGCATTTGGAATTACAGCAAACGTAAATCCAAGCCCAGGTATATTAAATGTCTTGCTAGGTGCAAAAAGACTTATACTATTGTTCTCTATGTCTTTTCGAAGTGATGCAACTGAAATGTGCTTTTTAGTATCATCCAAAATAAGGTCGCAATGTATTTCATCTGAAACCAGTAATATATTGTTTTTTAAGCATATGTCTACTAGCTTGAGTAACTCTTCCTCAGTAAAAACACGACCGTTTGGATTTTGCGGATTGCATAGTAGGAACAGTTTGGTGTTAGATTTAATACTCGATTCTATAGCCTCAAAGTCCATCTCCCAATGTCCTTCCACTTGGATCATAGGAATCTCAATACTCTCAAACTGACGATTGGCCGTCAGAAAGTTATGATAAATGGGTGTATTCGAAATCGCAGATATAGCCGTAT
The DNA here is from genome assembly GCA_051649345.1 of Leadbetterella sp. Lineage (GTDB taxonomy): Bacteria > Bacteroidota > Bacteroidia > Cytophagales > Spirosomataceae > Leadbetterella. The sequence continues at coordinate 2,103 of JBOFGX010000347.1, forward strand.
CCTGAAACATAGTATTAACCGCAAACAATGCTGGAACCATCCCATTCATAATAACAATCCATTCTTTTTCTACTTGCCAATTATGATGGGTCTTCATTCTTGAGACCAATATTTCATATGTATCGTCAGGAACTGAACAATAACCATATAAGTTAAAATCTGCTACCTTCTTTACTGCCTTTTGAATGGATTCAGAAACCTCAAAGTCCATGTCTGCAACCCACATGGGTAATACTTCCTTGGGATATTTTGACCACTTCATGCTATTTGTGATAGATCTATCAATGGATTTATCGAAATTTATCATATTAATTGGCGTTTGGTAATTAACCTTCGTAAACTAAAATAAATTCCCTTGAAAAATAATGTTTGCCCGTTTATCTTTCCGATTTTACTGTTTACTTTTAGTATTATGATATCGAATACTGCTAATTCTCAAATTATAGTTTACGCTTTCCCTGGTCAAGGAGCCGATGAAAGACTATTTGATTCTTTAACTTTTCCAAAGGGATATCAAATGAAAATAATCTGTTATGGTACTCCCAAAAAGGGTCAAAGCATGTTGGATTTCGCTCTAGATTTATCTAAAAATATCGATACCCTTCAAGATTATGTTTTA
>JBOFGX010000348.1:0-2914 GCA_051649345.1 Leadbetterella sp.
GAAGCATCATATAATGGAAAAGATTTAGGACCAAAAACAGTTACATTAACACCACTTCCAGGAATAGGAGAATTAACTAAAACAGTTAATAAAGTTGAATATACACCTGTGGAAAACTTATCTACACACTGACTGTAAAAAATACAGGATCAGGATATTTAAATGACATCTTTATAGTGGATAATTTAAATAAAGTAACTACAGAGTTAGCAGATGGAACTGTTTCCTAATAGTTTTAAATCTTGATAAAGTTCCTTTCTTCTTTATATCTGTGTTTGGTGAAGCTTTCAATCCGAGTGCAATATTTGGTGGAGCTGGATAAAGCGACTCTATGATGTCGCCGACTTTGGCTTCATTGTAAAACCAATGAGAAACCTCACCTTTAAGTTTTACGGTGATTCGTATAAAATCGTCAATCTTTGGAGTAGAACTTAGAGAAAAACAGCGTTGATGGACTCTACCTTTTACCTTTACCTTTACAGTGAGATGTTGACCTGCTTCGTAACTATAAAAAAGAGGATCTGTAGGCCTAAAATACAGCGAAACTGTATCTTCGGTTTCTTTTACTATATGGCTTATAGTTAGAGGTTTGTATTTTGTGTTATTTATAACTACAGCGTCTTTTCTTTCATGTATTTCATTGAATACACGATCAGTGCCATTTAACTCAGTGCCACAAAGGATATCCCAATGTCTAAAAAACAAGCCATAGTTTCCATTGTACTGCGTATGATGTAAGCTATGATTGGTAGCAGTTACGAGCCACGTAAATGGAGGGTATTTGAAAAATTTAGGATAAAACTCATATCCTAAATGAGACTTGAAGTTATTAAATTGTCCAAGTGCTTGCATAATACCAAGAGCAACCGAAGAAACGGGAAGAAAATATACCAAGGGTAATATCCAAACTGTCAAAGCTACAGATTCGATCACATGAAAAGAGCTCGAAGTGAAAGGGTTTACATCCAAACTCTTATGATGAACAGCATGAACGTATTTGTAAATGCTTTTATGATGCATAAACCTATGAAACCAATAGAACCAAGCATCACTAATTCCAATCATTATTAAGACAACCAAAGCTTCATATCCCATACCGTATTTACCGAAATCTTGGTAAATTTTTAGACTACCTCCGTCTTTCATAGAAAATATAATCATTGAAAAGGCTGTTCCTCCTAAAATTGAAATGGATGTTTCCAATAGTTCATTCTTTATTTGAGACCATCCCGCTCTTTTTGAGAGTTGAATTTTTCTGTTTTTAGCATACTTGCTTAGGATCATCCAAACTAGTAAATAAACAACTCCCGCCAGTAATAGAGTAGAGGCAAATCCTTGAAAATAACTTATAGCAAATTTTTTCATTCCTTATTTATTTTTATCAAAGATACTTTCATCCGATTTAAAATGGGTTATGAATAAATACTTGGTTTTGTGACTTTAGAAATTTGAATCTAGATTGGACCATGCCGCAAGCTAGTAAATTAAGGGGACAAGCTAAATTAGTCCAATTGGAAATACGAAAATAATTTAGTTTTGACTACTATGAACAGTATGATACAAATATGTAGAAAAGGGATGTTTTAGATACTGGAAGTAGTCTGCCATTTAACATCTCCTTTTCCGACGACTATCTCCTTTTAAACTAACGACTATTTATCCTAATTTCAATACCGCTTTCTCAATCCTTTCCAAGACTTCCTGCTTGCCCAATATCTCCATAATAAGCATCAAATCTGGGCCTTTTCCTTGTCCACTGATAGCTAAACGAAGGGCTTGCATGATTTTACCTGGCTTGATTTCTGCAGCTTCTAGATTAGTAAACAAAGTATCGTGAATTGCTTGAGATTTAAATTCATCTAAACTAGTCAGGCTTTGCATTATAATTCTCATAGCTTTTTTAGCCAGATCATCCCATTTTTTCTCGGCTATTTCAGCTTCATATTCGGTAGGTTTTTCAAAAACATAGCCAATTTCAGTAAGCATCTCCGAAACGAAGTTCACTCGCTCTTTCATGAGTTTCACTAAAAGAGACGTATGTGGATAATCCACAGGAACGAGGCTTTTAAGCTCTTCTGTTAGCTCAGAATCTTCTTTTGCACGTAAGTATACTTGATTGTACCATTTCGCCTTTTGAATATCAAAACGGGCTCCTGCCTTGTGAATTTTCTCCAAGTCAAAAAGCTCAATCATTTCCTCAATCGAAAGTATCTCTTTATCGTTACCCGGATTCCAACCTAAGAAAGCGAGAAAATTAACTAAAGCCTCTGGATAATACCCATCTTCTTTGAAACCTCTGGCTTCATCTTGGGTTTCTGGATCTTTCCAAAGCAAAGGAAACACCGGAAAATCGCCCAAAAGACCATCTCGTTTACTGAGTTTACCTGAGCCTTCAGGTTTTAACAACAAAGGCAAGTGAGCAAACGTAGGTGCCGTCCAACCAAAAGATTTATATAGCAAGATATGCAAGGGGGCAGAAGGTAACCATTCTTCACCTCTAATCACGTGTGTTATCTCCATCAAATGATCGTCTACTACATTGGCTAGATGATATGTAGGCATCCCGTCGGATTTCATCAACACTTTATCATCGATAGTAGACGAATGTACAGTGACCCATTCCCGAATCAAGTCCTTGAATCGGATCTCTTCTTTCAATGGAACCTTCAGACGAATCACATAAGGCTCTCCGTTTGCAATTTTAGCATCTATTTCCTCTTTGCTCATAGTCAAAGAGTTTTTCATTTGTAAACGTGTAGCAGAGTTGTAGGAGATATTATCTGCTTTTAATTCTTCTAAGCGTTTACGAAGGGCATCTAGCTCCTCAGGTGTATCAAAAGCATAATAGGCTTTGCCTTCTTCGATCAATTTGCGAGCATATTGTGCATATATAGGCTTACGCTCCGATTGTTTG
>JBOFGX010000349.1:0-23617 GCA_051649345.1 Leadbetterella sp.
CTCAAACCAGACATTAACCTTGTAGAAGTACAATATGCAGCATGCTCAACTTGTTCATTTACGAACCTATCCCCTCTTATATTAAATCAAAGCACATCCATAAATCAAGTTGAAGGATCTGCTCAATTACCAAACTTACCCGATGGAAATTATTTTCTAAAAGTGCGAGCACAGGATACGCAAGGAAACTCAACTCCTCCCTATCTAAATACTTTCCAAATTTCTTCTCAAACTAGAAACGCTGGATTGATAGCCTACCCCAATCCCTCACAAGAAATACTCAATCTAAAACTTAGCCTATTTGGAAGTATGTTTTCTGGTAATTGTAAGGTAGAAGTGTATTCTTTGAACGGAAAAAAACTATTCTCAGAGATTTTTGAAGTGTCCATCGGAGAAAACGATATATCAGTAGGTGCTAGTAAATATTATGCACCAGGTACATATATGTATAAAGTTTATATTGAAAACAACACGCAAGAACTTGAAGAGAAATTATCTGGGACTTGGATCAAAAATTGAAAAACATCAACCTACTCTTTACCAAACTCTCTCAATCTCCAAATCTGCGAATACCCCGATTCCACAATACCCTTTCCTATACAGTCTGGATTCTGTTGGCAAAAGGCATAATCTGTATCCTCTTTATAGACAAGCCCTACTTTATGAGCATACATCTCAATATTTTTCTTCTTTGTAATAAGCGTTGAATCGTCTTGTACTTGCGTCTTTACTAAGGGTTTATAAGTGACGTCCCCGATTGTATAGTTTTCTAACATCTCCTTGTAGTGGGTTTTCTCGCTTGGCATAAAGTTTAGTTCGTTACTATCCCATAACAATCCTATTCTAACCGGAAGTATAAGTTTAATCTTGGGTGTATTATTTACAAAAATCAAAGCTCGATTAGATGTTTTTTGAGCCGTATAGATAGTCTCTAATCTCCAATTTTCTAGGCTATTACCACGCGTGGAAACTTCAATTCTATAAACCACGTTTTTGTTTTCGTCTAAGTAAGAACTTACTGTACTTTCTTTTCTTTGGTATTTTCTAATTTTAGCTTGCTGACCTGTAGCATATGTATACTGCTCTACATCATAGATTTTGTAGGAAGCCAACTCTAAGGGAAAATAATCATATGGAGGAATGACACTATCCCGAGAACAAGAAAAAAAAATGATACTAAAAAGAATAGAAAGAAGCCTTGTCCATTTTCCAGAGCACATATGACTAAGGTGAATAACTTGAATCAAAATCGGCAACGCTTCCACCTTTAAAAGTAAGCTTGTGAAGCTTACCAAGCCTTACAATTACAGGCTTACTATACGATTTCCTTGCTTTGCTTTGCTTTATTGTGTCTTTCATTACAATACGAAGCCTGTTATTTACTAAATGATGAAATCCTTGTGTCAAACTCAAAAATACTATTTTCCATCACCTTTTGCATTACAACACAAGACCCCATCAATATTTGAATAAAACTACAAAAATATATTGGTTAAAATTGCAATTCAAAAAAAATAATATAACTTGATAAAAAATTAAGCCCAAATGCCATTTTATTTTATAATTCCAATTATTCTCGTCCTACTTTATTTTTCGGTAGTTATTGTCAACCAAGGCACGGTGGCTGTAATTACCGTTTTTGGGAAATATCAAAGAATAATGACTACAGGGTTAAACTTCAAAATTCCATTTATTGAATTTATTTTCAGGAGAATATCCGTTCAAAATCGCTCTATCGAACTCGATTTCCAAGCCATTACATCAGACCAAGCCAATGTCAATTTCAAGGCTATGCTTGTGTATGCGGTTATAAGTCAAGACGAAAACGTAGTCAAGAATGTAGCTTTCAAATTCATGGATGAAAGATCATTTCTCCAAGCTCTTATTCGTACAGTAGAAGGCACCATACGTGCATTTGTTGCCACTAAGAAACAAGCAGAGGTATTAAGCTTAAGAGGCGAGATTGTGTTGCACGTAAAAGAAGAACTTGACAACACCCTAGAAGACTGGGGATATCACCTCATAGATCTACAACTAAACGACGTGGCTTTCGATGAGTCTATTATGCGATCTATGGCTCAAGTAGTAGCTTCCAACAACCTAAAGGCTGCCGCTGAAAACGAGGGCCAAGCATTATTGATAACAAAGACAAAAGCTGCTGAAGCAGATGGCAATGCAATAAGAATTTCTGCAGAAGCAGAGAAAATTGCTTCACAACTCCGTGGACAAGGCGTAGCCCTTTTCCGTGAAGAAGTGGCTAAAGGTATGGCCGAATCGGCCAAAGTTATGTCGGAAGCCAACCTAGATGCTTCTTTGATTCTTTTCTCTATTTGGACAGAAGCCGTCAAACATTTTGCCGATAACGGACAAGGTAATGTGATATTTCTCGATGGCTCTACAGAAGGAATGGAGAAAACCATGAAACAAATCATGGCCGTACAAGAAATGAAAACCCGACCAGAAACGAAAAAGTAAATCAATTTAATCAAACCTATTTTTTAAAATTATGGACATGTTAGGAAACATGGAGGTAAACCTCCTAAACTCAGAATCACTTAATCAATTACGTCAAACGGCCAAGTGGGCCAAAATTGTGGCAATTTTTCAGATAGTCATGGCTGCGTTAATAATTTTATTGAGTTTTTTTATTGGTACTATTTTTGGTACGCTAACCGCTTTAAGCGGACAACCGAATCCTTTCATTGGAGGAATGGGAATATTCATTGGTATTTTTTATGCCTTACTAGGAGTTATTTTAATGATACCTTCAGTTTTCCAATTAAATTTTGCCAATAAAATCAAAAACGGTCTCAATAGTGAGGACCCTGAACTCATGCAAGTTGGCTTTCATAACCTAAAGCGTTATTACAAGTTTATGGGTATTCTTGTCATAATTTCAGCTGTATTTTATGGATTACTTATAGTTATAGGTCTTATTGGAGGTATAGGATCTATGATGTTGTAGTATAGAATCATAATTATAAAAATCTCCTATCGCTTCTTTTGCAAAAAACTAGCTATAGGAGATTTCTTTTTATTTGTTAATCTCAATAGCATCAAATGATAGCAAAGTGTTATACTAACCCATTTATGGGAATACTTTTAGTACTGGTAATTGGATTTTTATCCTGCAATTCTACGAAAAAGAGTGATATCTATAAACTTCAAAAAATAGATTTGGACTCCGCAACTATATATTCTAAGAATCCCTATCGTTTTTCACTTTTGGGAGAGGAAAATACCTTTTTGAAAATCACAGAAGACTCCGTGTTTTTACTTTCCGATCTTAATTATTTTCAGGATGGCTCAAAAAAACACTTCTCGGGCGATACATATATTTATAATTTTCGAGACTTAGGAAAATATGAATTCAAGGAAGAAGTGACCCAGCAAGAAAGTAAAGAGGGAAAATTCCTTTCCTTAGAAGGTACATCCCTCAAAGGAGAGAAAATCAGAATGTTGTTTTCTACAGATTCAGATTTTGAAAATGAGTATTTTAATATTTTTGGCATTAATGAAAACAAATGGCGTAAAAAGAAAACTAAGAAAATGTCAAATAAAGAGATCATAGAGACTATTATTGGTAATTTAACCTATTCAATGAAGTATTTCGAAATGACTAATAAGTCTAAAAAAGAAACATTTACGACGCAACATTTGGCCTCACCTTTTAAGTTTTATTCAAATGCTATAGAACTTGACCGCACGAGTGAGTTTGGTTTACTATTCGCAAACCCAGAAGATAAAGATAGGGCTATGCAAATCTTATCCGATGCCATTACGAGCCTAGATAAAATGCCAAGCGGAGCTACATATACTGAACAATATGCCAAAGCTATTGCAAATATGATTCAATGGATTAGAATAAAGAGTAAATTCAATCAAAAGAATTTTTGAAATAATATAGTAATAAGTAAAAGCATGTTTCAACATTAATAAAAACGCTTGCTTTGAACTTATAGAGCAGATATTAGAAGTTTGTAAAACAAATTTTCAACATTTGTTTCCAATCCAATTACAACTATTTTACATATTCATGCGTCTTAATTATAAAACGAATAAAATCATGAAGCAAATATTCATGTTAACTCTAAGCTTTTTACTGTTATTGGCATGTGATACAGGCTCTACAGTAAATCCAGACAATGTACCTTTAAACATTTTACAATCTGGTGAGTGGACCCTCAAAAATGTGTTTCTAGGAGATGCAATTGATGGGCCGTGTTCATGGGAAGCAAATGGCTACAAAACTATGACATTCAATTTCAAAAATGAAAAAACGAATTCCAACGCAGAAGGTACTGAGTTTATCGCAAATGGTCAATCTTCTGTTAATCAGTTTTACACTTCCTATAAAGTCCTTAGTTTTGATAAAAGTACCAATAGAGGTAAAATCAAAATGGGTGGCGTGGGAGGTACAAAAATTGGAGGACCCACACCTCTAATAGAATGCGAATCCAGATATTATGGCTTGATAAGTTCTTCGCAAGATTTTGAAATCATTCAAGAAAACAATGACACTATTTTGCACCTTGGCAACTTAAAATCTATAGGCTCACAGCCTAGTAGGGATGGAGGAACATATTTAATATTTAAGCTCCAAAAGAAATCGGATAAGTAATATCAAAACCATCTAATTTTCAATAATTTATTAACTTAAGCAACTGGGGATCAAAATTCTTAAAACCATATTTTTGAGCTTCTACTAAATCCGCTTTTGCCTGACGCTTATTGTTTAACATAAGCTGTATGTAGGCCCGTTCTGCATAATACATCCCTCCGTTACCCTGAAAATCAAGCCCAATCGCAGCATTGATCGTTTGTAATGCCAACGTGTGCTCATTCAATAATCGACTGATGCGGGCTTGCTCAAAAACGGCATTGCCTTCGCTTGGCATAAACGTAGAGTAGGTCTTAAAATCCTCTCTTGCATTACGAAGATGTATGTTTCTCTGATTTATATCTACGGTTTTGTCGGCCACAATTAGGTTACATACAGCTCTATTAATATACCCATTGGTATGCTCTGGCTTCCGTTTTATACCTTCGGTAAAGTTAGAAAGGGCATTAGTGATATCGCCTAATTTGAAATAGGCGGCACCTCTATTGACCCAATATTCTCCATCCTTAGGATCAAGCTTAATAGCTTGGTTATAATCTGCCAATGCTAATTGAAGCTTGGCGGTATCAGTAGCATAAAAATCGAAATATACTTTTGCTCTTGAGTTGTAAAGTGCATGGTCTGTGGTCTTCAAACTAATGGCCTTATTCAAGTCTGCCAATGCAAGATCTGGACCCCCGTGATCGCGTAAGTATTGTGATCGATTGAGATAAGGGGTTGTAGTATTTGGGTATTTTTCAATTACTTTACTCCACATAACTTCAGCATTCTTCCAAATTTTCACTTGCCCCACACATACAAAACAATACACAGCACAGGCAAAAGCCGCAATACCCTGAAAAACACTTTTAGACAAAGTACCTATTCCCCTATCCACCAAATATCCAAACCCTAGAAAAAACCCTAAATATGCAATGTATGTAAATCTATCCGCTAAAAACCCTTGCCCCGCACCCACTATCTGGAGCAAGAACATGATATTTACAGTAAAAAACAGCAGGACAAATACTGCCCATTTCCACTCTTTTTTATATAAATGGTACAACCCAAAGCCTAGCAAGAAAAATACTATGATGCTGGGATAATAGATTGCTTGAAACTCTGATTGATAAGGATACAGTGGTACCATTTCGTAGGGTATAATAAGCTTTATTAGGTATATGCAATACGAATAGGAACCAATAAATATCTTTTGCCATACGGCAAATTGTCCACCTACTTCGGTCAAGGATCCTTGATCTTTTAATGTCACCAAACCCAAAACACCGAATCCCAACGATAAAGCAAAAAACAAAGCCTTGGATAGTCCAGCCCTTATAATGCCAAAATCTTTGTCTAGTAAATAATCCAAAGCCATCAGGGTCAGTGGTAGGGATACTGCTTGTATTTTGCTAAAAAGCGATAATATAAACAACACATAAACACCGATCATTCTTAGCAAATTAGGTTTTTCCTTATTCCATAGATATACCAAAATAGCTCCCAAATAAAAACTACCAAAAAGCACGTCTTTTCGCTCAGTTATCCAAGCTACCGACTCTACCCGCATGGGATGTATACCAAAAAGTATAGCAACAATTGCTGCCCCAAAAGCTCTCAATCCGAGCTTTCTGCTTATAAAAAACACCAATCCCACGCATATCAAATGCAATAGCACATTGGTTCTGTGCAACTTATTCGGGAAGGTAATACCATTCAAAACGCCTGATTTGTTGGTATTGTACCATTTATTTTCAAGAGCGAATGTCCATATGGGGAGCGGATTGTAGTTGCCAATTACCTTTTGCTTAAAAATGGCTGCGGTAGTAGCCTTAAAATTGTCTTGAGTCTGAGACATCAAAACTGGGTTTTCATACACATTGTAGCTATCATCCCAGTTTACATACTCATACTTGAACGTAGGCGAAAAAACTAAGTATGTAAGTAGTATAATAGGAATTAGAACCCAAGTACCTGACCAAAATCCAGATTTAGAGATTTCAGAGGAAGGAGATGGTATAATTGTCTTTTCAGTAATAGCGGTATACTTAGCAGGCTTATTCTTTTTAGACATGTACGTAAAAATTGTTCATTTTACCAAAAATAAGGGATAATAATGGTCTATGAAAATTTGGGGTAGAATTTACTTATTTAAAACGATTATAACCTTGCAAATGTGATTTCATTCTCATAAGCTTAATTTAAGTATAAATTCTACCATCATTTCCTATAATTATTTTGCCACTTAAAATAAAAATCCTAAATTTGCAGTCCGAAAAATTCGGAGTATAATATTTTATTCATTTTTAACAATTTACAATGCCTACTATACAGCAGTTAGTTAGAAAAGGTAGAGAGACTTTGATTTACAAGTCAAAATCACCTGCATTGGATTCATGTCCTCAACGTAGGGGCGTATGTACACGTGTGTATACAACTACACCTAAGAAACCAAACTCAGCGATGCGTAAGGTTGCTCGTGTTCGTCTTACAAACCAAAAAGAGGTGAACGCCTACATCCCAGGCGAAGGTCACAACCTACAAGAACACTCGATCGTTTTGATCCGCGGTGGTAGAGTAAAGGATCTTCCGGGTGTACGTTATCACATCGTACGTGGAGCATTGGATACAGCAGGGGTTAACAACCGTAAACAAGGTAGATCGAAGTATGGTGCGAAACGTCCTAAGCCAGGTCAAGTAGCAGCCGCTCCAACTAAAGGTAAGAAAAAGTAAGACATACACGACCGTACTTAGCTGCTTAGCAGCTTGACTATAGGGAAGTAATGTTCAGTTTTCAAACCGAATGTGAATCAGTTTAACTATTTAAACGAAACCGTTTTAAAACATTTTAAAAAATGAGAAAAGCAAAACCAAAAAAGCGTTACGTTCTTCCAGATCCTAAATTTAAGGATGTGACCGTAACCAAGTTTGTAAACAATCTCATGCTTGAAGGGAAAAAATCACTTTCATACTCTATATTCTATGGTGCTCTAGAGATCGTAGAAAAGCGTACAAGTGAAAATGGCCTTGAAGTATGGAAAAAAGCTCTAGCAAACGTAATGCCGTCTGTAGAGGTTAAAAGCCGCCGTGTAGGTGGTGCTAACTTCCAAGTACCTACAGAGGTTCGTGCTGAAAGAAAACAATCTTTGGGCATGAAATGGATGATTATGTACGCACGTAGACGTGGAGAAAAAACCATGACAGAGCGTTTAGCTGGTGAAATCGTAGCCGCTGCAAAGGGTGAAGGTGCAGCTGTAAAAAAGAAAGACGATACGCACAGAATGGCAGATGCAAACAAAGCATTCTCGCACTTCAGAGTATAGTTTTCTCAGAAGTAATTCAAACGAAAGACCATCCCAAAAGATGGTCTTTTTTTGTTATACATATTTTGTAGCGTATCTTATTGAATACTTATCAAACCAACTTCTGCCACTAAAGGTGAATTGGGTGGAATTTCCCCGACAGATTTATTGCCGTATCCCAAGCTAGAAGGAAAAATCAGATACGCTCGTTCTCCTGTCCTAATACGTTCTACTCCAAGCTCAATACCTCGAATCTGGCTGTTAGCCCCCAATGTGAAACTTTGCACCCCTCTGTCTACTACCTTTCCCGACAAAAGACGAGTTATATAGTCGATTTCTACTCTTTTACCTTTTTGGCTCTGCATTCCTTGAGGGGATCTTCGCAAATACACAATTTTCAATCCTCCACGGATAGAATCTCCAACAGAATAGTTATTTCTAGAAATAAATGTAGCAATCTGCTCATTTTCATTTCCCGAATACACATATTCTCTACAAGAAAATCCAGTGATCAAAAGTAAGCATGTTACTATACCATTCTTTATTGAATATCTCATTCGTATTTTTTGTCTTATCTAAACAAAAAAAATACGGACTCTTTCAAATCCGTATTTCAAATATACACATATTCGCTTATTCCATCGGATGATCTTTCAAAAGCTCCTCCGGAGAGTAAAAATCTGTTTTAGCGGCTATTTTCTTTTTTATAGCAGCTACAGTTTCTGGTTGGATAACCGACGCTTTGTTTCCAAACGTATTCCGTACAAATGTAGCTACAGCGGCCACTTCCTTGTCATTCATGAGTCCACCATAGGGAGTCATAGGAACTTGCCCAGGATACTGCTTACCGTTTACTTCTATTGGACCCATTAGCCCTTTTAATATTACTTTCACGAGTCTTTCTTCACTACCTGTTACCCACTTAGATGCACCCAAAGGAGGAAATCCAGAAGCAGTAAGACCTTGCCCGTCCGCTTGATGACACGTGATACAATACCCCTCTTTGGCATACAATGCTCTTCCCAAGGTATAGCTTTCTAGATCTTTTCCTTGCAAACCTGTCGTGCTGTATGTCGCTTTAGGTTTGGCCATATTACGTCCGTTTAAGTGAGCCAAAGCTGCATCGTAGCTATCTTTAATCCAATCATCCATTTTGAAATTCTTTGCTTTTGCTAGAACAATATTTCCGGATGCTCTTGGCAACCACGATGCCGCCAAAATTCCCTCTAGACGAACACGACCGTGTGTATCTCCTACAGCTTTTGACAACAAGGCTACATGATCTTTGATTTGATGACCATTGTATCTTACTGCTTTTACTGCAGCTGAACGAACCCTGTGATCCTTTGAAGTCAACAATTGACGTACAATCTGCTGATCCACTTTATTAAGCCCCCAACTTACCCACATAGCCTCCATTAAATGGTGTTCATAATTAGGATCAGCTGTAGATAATAATGCTTTCCATGCTTGAATTTTGGCCAAAACCTCGGTCGCATTTCTTGCTCTAAGCTCTCTGCGTGTACGATAGCGAGTACGATACTCTGGAAGTTTCAAGTTTTCTAGAAGCTGCTCAATACTTGCACCCGCTACTTTTGCAGGTGTCACCAATGGGCGTGATGGATAGGTCACTCGATACACTCTGCCGTGTGTATGGTCACGCAATGGATCACGAGCATTATGCTGCATGTGACCGATAAGAATATTGTGCCAATCTATGAAAAACATAGAACCATCGGGTGCAAACTCCATATCTACGGGACGGAAATTCCTATCAGAAGACACAAAAAGATCTTGTCTATGTCTTGTATCGTACCCTGTACCATCTTCAAAAATACGGTGTTGTTTCATGCCCAAAAAGCCGATGGTATTGTTGATCAACATATCTCCTTGAACTTCGTCTGGGAAATGTCTACTGTGTACAAATTCTAAACCCGATGTAGGACGCACACGATGATCTTTTTCAAACAACTCTTTGGTTTTAGGATTAAACTGTCCATAGCGTGGAAATCCACTACTCGGAGTTAGCCAACGAACCTCTGGACTTGAAGTTTCGGCAAAAAATGGCTGCCCATAGGCATCAAATGCCATTCCCCATGGGTTGGGTATTGCAATTTGTGAAAAACGTTCCAAATGCTTGCGATTGGGATTGTAACGATAAATACCTCCATTGGTAGCTCGAACCGGACCATATGGTGTTTCTACGTTGGAATGCAAAAAAATACCTTCTTGAAGATAAAATGCACCCGACTCATCCGCTACAAAAGCGGATACCGTATGATGCGTATCATGATCATCAAAACCACTCAATACAATATCCCTAACGTCTGCTTTATCATCCCCATTTGTATCTACTAAACGAATCAGATTGGCCCCTTGCGACACATACACTCCATCATGAGATATTTCAAAACCTACCGGCACATGCAATCTATCAGCAAACACAGTTTCTTTATCCGCCTTACCATCATTATTTGTATCCTCAAGAATAATAATCTTGTCGTTAGGCTTGGTATCTCCAGGACGATAATGAGGATAACTCGGCATACAAGCCACCCAAAGACGGCCTTGATTATCAAACGTCATCTGTACGGGTTTTGCTAAATTTGGAAACTCCTTTTCCGATGCAAAAAGTTCTACTTTGTACCCTGGAGCCATTTTGATGTTTGCAACAGCATCTTCTCCTTCTTTGTAAAGAGATCCTGTTTCATTTCCAAGATTAAAATTCGTCTTGATTTCTGGTAATTTCAAAGTAGCCAAATCCTCTTTTTCAAGATCTAATTTGCGACCTTCCTGTGCAGCTACCCAAATCGCTCTATCCCGTATAACGGTCATTTGACGAATCTTTTCAATCTCAAATGGATAGTTGTCTGGGCCAAAAGGATTGTATCTTCTACCGTATACATGAACTCCATTCGGTATTTTGTAGTCATTATGCCACATCCAGTTTTTCTCAGCTACTGCATCATACACAAGGGCGTTTTGAGTAGATTCTACTGCCTTTTTCCCAAAGACTTCGTCCGCTAAGTAGCTACCCAATCTCTGATAGCCCAGATCATTTAGCTGTAACCCATCAATCGTCATATCTTGAGATTCATCAGCATACCATTTTTTCGATGCACTAAATACGTCTACAAATAGTACTTTATTTTTAGCAGCCACATCTTTGATGGCAGCTGCATATAAACCCAAGTTTACGTTTTCTTTTGTACCACTTGGTACGTCCATCTTGGCTGTAAGATCTTCGTAGGCAGTAGGTGAAATCAAGACCAATTGGGGGGCAGCCGCACCATTGTACTCTTGAGAAAGGGTGTGCTTTACAAATGCGTCCAATTCTGCCTTAAAATTAGGCAAACCTGCTGACCCAGCGAAGGATTCATTGTATCCAAAAAACCCAATAACGACATCTGTTTTAAGGTCGGTAAGCCATTTGTCATGGCTAGGAAAATGCCCCTCCGATTCAGAATTATTAGCTAATTCTTTTTGAAATGCTTCTGCACCAGGAAACGCCCAAGGCGTAAATCGAGCAGAATGGGGTCTAAATCCGGGTGTATCTCCCCCATCACACATATTTCTTACTTTCAGCTCACTTTTTGGATAGCGGAGATGAAGCTGTGTTTCAAAATAATCGTAATTGAGCATTCGCGAGCCCAAATTATTACCAACTAGCGTAATTTTAAGATTTTTCTTGACCTCTATTTTGGGCTGGGGTGTAAACAAAAAACTCTGTAACACAAGGCCAATACACAAAGCAGAGATACAAATAATGATAAGATTTTTTTTCATTTTTTATCGAATTTCAAACGGGTTATTTTCCTCTATTTTTATTTAATAATTCCTCTGTAAGGAACCTCTATTATTAAATTTGATTTTAACTTTTTAGGCACTTTTTTACCTAGTTGATAATGAATAGCATTTATGCAAAGTCGCACCATAGAAGGATCTTTAAAATCCTCTGGGTGTCCCAAAGTAGTAAAAAACACTTTAGCTCCATATTTATTGCTGCCTATCCATGCTACAGGATTTACTTTTGGATTTGGTTTTTCAGAATTCACCGAAGTACCTAAAATCAAAGGAATAGAATTTAAGCTCGGATAATCAGGAAGTACATTATACAGCCAAGAACTGGCTTTAAAAGTAGCGGATACCCCTCTCAATACAGGGTGTTTAGCTTGGGCTGTAATAACCTCCAAAGTTGTAGTACTGGTATGACCGTAATGATGATGATTTTTCTTGTTCCATCCCGGAGGAGAATTAAACGCCCACTCTCCAAATTCATTCCATTTTTCATCGGGATGCCCTTCTGGAAATTTGAATGAATGTGTAGACGTCCTAAAACCCATGATGGGCTTTTTAGAATTGAGATAACTCTCAATATGTGCCAACTGCTCTTTAGGTAATCTTCTCCATCGAAGAAAAAAAACAGCTAAGTCAGCTTTCTGAAGAATTTCTAATCCTGGGATATTTTCCTCGGCATTTTGATCAGGTGATGCTTTTAAGACTACACACTCCATATTATAATTCTTTTGTAATTCTTGTGCCAAAATAGGCATCGTAAGCTCCCCACTGTATTCATGATCTCCACAAACAAAGACAACGAGAGGCTTTTTTTGGGCTTTAATAATTCCTATTGACAATACCATGACAAATGGTATAAGCCAAACTTTAAGGTGTTTCATTTTAGAATTGATTGAGAACCTCAAAATTACTCAAAGAAAACAAGAAATTATACTAAAGAAGTAAAAAAAACTCCCCCACTGTCCACGTTTCAGATTGACCGTTGGATAAAATTCTATCAAACTTAATCCTTATTAAAAACCCTAATTTAGAATGCCTAAACTATATTTTATGTTCACTTGATCTACTATTAAGGCTTAAAATTATATTAAATTTTGATTGTTCATTTTTTACATCTTCCTATAAACCTGTATATTTACAGTTCAAAGGAAACATTTTTAAAATCTTAAAATCAAAAAATTATTATGAAAAAAGTTTTATTACTTTTAATTACCACATGTTTTATATCTTATATTCAAGCTCAAGATTTTAACAAAGGAGATAAGGCTATAAACCTTGGTTTAAACCTAGGTTATGGATGGGGTTTTGGCGTTGCAGGCTCTGCTGAAGTTGGGATAGCTGATAATATTTCCGTTGGTGCACAAGCGGGTTTTACCACATCTAACTATGGGACATTTGGTTATAATTATCGTTTATCGTACATAAATTTTGGAGGTAGAGGAAATTATCATTTTACACAATTTCTAAAGGAACTAGACATCAGTGTTGATAAATTAGATGTTTATGGAGGCGTAAACCTTAATTATTTTTTGTTACGCTATGGTGGCGATTATGGTCTTGGAGGTTATGCTAATAGAGGATATATTGGTTTTGGTGGTCAACTTGGAGCTAGGTACAAGTTTAAAGATAAATATGGATTTTATGCAGAAACTGGGTTTCCTTTTACAGCCGTTGGTATTACATTTGGAATGTAATTCAAGCCACTTTAAAAAAAATGTCACCTCATGTAGGTGACATTTTTTGTTTGTAGGCCTCAGTTATTTGAATCAAGTAATTATTTCAGAGTTGAAAATTCTTTTATTTGTAATAAATTTCAGAAATTTTGTGTTATTAACAACGGTGAATCTTTTTCAAAAGTAAGATGTATGAAAACTGTAATAGCAATTTGTATATGTTTGGCTAACTGTATTAGTACATTTTCGCAAATTGCTACCGAATCTCCAGATGAAAAAACACCTGATGCTAAAGAAATTAAAGCTGAAACCGAGTTTTTAGAAGGCATGAAGAGCTATCTCATTGATGACAATAAGAAAGCGATCGAAATCTGGAATAAAAGCTTAGCAACCTACGGCGATCAACCAGCCACTTGGTATATGGTATCCCAAGCACAAGCAAAAGAAGGAGACAAAAACACAGCTTTACTATCATCCAAAAAAGCGTGTACTCTTGATAAAGATAATTATGACTTCTTATATCATCAATATAGAATGGAGCTCGAAAACAAACTTTTGCCTGAAGCTAAAAATACCATAGAGAAATGTATTCGATTATCACCTAAAAAAGCCCAAAATTACATTGTATTGGCGGATGTATTTATACTTTTGGATAAAGAAAAAGATGCTATTAAGACCTTAGAAGACGGAGAAAAAAACTGTGGCTTCATTCAAGCATTTTCAATAAAAAAACAAGAAATATTATTAAGCAAAAATAAAGTAAGTGCTGCCCTTAAAGAAGGAGAAAAGGCCTCTACCATTGACTCAAAATATGTTATAAAGCAAACTCAAATATTGCTTCAAAATAAAAAAGATAAAGAAGCCGAAGATCTACTCCTAAAAACTATACAAAATGACCCTACCCTTTTGGAAGCCTACGATATGTTGTTAGAGATGTATGTTGTTCAATCCAATCTTACTAAAACTATACAGCTCAATGAGTCTATACTTAAAAACGCAGTTTTACCATACAGCACTAAAATTTCTGCTTTAAAAGCTCTGAACAAAATAGGCAAGGGAGACAAAAATTCCCAAAATCTTATTTTTGATGCATGCAATCAGCTCAGCAAAGAGTTTCCTAAAGAAGCGGGTCCTCAACTACTACTTTCTGACATTCACTCGCGAGCTGATCAACCCAATGATACCTATAACGCACTACTCAAAGCTTCCAAATTAAATCCTGCGGACCAAAGTGTTTGGATCAAATTATGTGAAATGGCTTTAGGGGCATCCGATTATACTTCTCTAAAAGAAAATTGTGAAACTGCAATTGAATACTTTCCCAATAGTGGATATTTTTGGTATCAGCAGGGGTATTCTCAAATGAAGTTAAATGAATTTGATGAGGCTCAAATATCCTATGACGAAGCCTTGAGACTTAACTCTAAAAATATAGATCTCGTTTTAAACATAAGAGCCAACAAAGCATGGGTGACTGCGTCAAAAGGTGATTTTGACAAGTCCTTGCTTGCATATGAAGATATCCTTTCAGAAAACCCAACGCATGAACAAAGTCTAAAGGACGCATCTATTTTGTATGCTGTTAAAAAATCCAATACAAAAAAGAGTGTAGAATATGCCACCCGACTGATTACCAATCATGGCAATAAAGCTTTTAACTACGAGATATTGGCTAAAGTCCTACTGATGGATAAGCAAGCTGACCTAGCCTTGGAAAAAGTAGATTTGGGTTTACAGTTAAACAATACTCCCGGATTGCTCGAATTGAAAGGCGATATATACAAAGAAAAGCAAATGTTTACCGAAGCCAAAAAATATTGGAAAATGGCAGAAGAAAAAGGTAACTTTACAGAAAGTTTAAAGCAAAAACTTAAAACTGTAGAACCCTAGATGAGGATTACCCTTTATTTATTTTTATTGCTCGGTGTTATTAATTTTAGCTCCTGCAGAAGGCAAAAGTTAAAAAAAAGTATCATTGAGCTAAGTGCCCAAGCTGAAAAAAAGCAAGAAACCATCCCTACTCCTACCCCAGATAGTTCTCAAACCCAGCCTCAAAAGTTTAGTTTTGTGATCAATGACAAAAAGTTTGAAACATGTAAACTCAAATCTAAAGTCAATATCAATAGCCCTAAACTTAACCAAACGCTGCCAGCAAATGTACATGTCAGGAGGGACTCTATCATTTGGATTTCTGTAGCATTGGGCTTAGAAGTAGCTAGAATTAGTATATCACCGGATACGATTCAAATTTTGGACAGACTTAATCGAAAATACTATGGTACTTCATTTCAAGAACTTTCTACTCAACTCCAATTCGATATCAATTTTCAAATATTACAAGCAGCAATTTTCGGAAATGTACCCTTAGATCTCAAGCCAAGTGATAGTTTTAAAAATCTTGAAAATTATGTCTTACTCGAGCAAGAAAGAAATGGAATAAGCTTCAACAATAGATTTGATAAATCTACAAATACGCTCTATTATGTAGAGGCCAATGATCCAAAGTCTAATACACAACTTGAATGCCAGTTCAAAAATTTTGTTTCAGAATCCGACCAATTGGTGCCTACATTTATTCAGATGATTTTCAAGGACTTGATTCATAATGAACAAACTACGATTACATTTGAACACTCGAAGTTTGACTTTTTAGATAGAGATATACGTTTTCCGTTCAACGTTCCCAAAGGGTATAGAATAGAAAAAGTACCGGGTCTTAAAAATCCTTAATTTTGACACACCTCCGCACCTATATTGTCTTTTTGTGTGTTCTAAACACCTGCTTAGCTTTTAGCCAAAAAGCCAAAAATAGAACTTTACTTGAAACTGAAAAGAAAAAAAACTTACAAGAAATAGAAAAGCTAAATTCTATTTTAGAAAAAACAGAAAAAGAAAAAAAAGCTTCTCTCAGTAAAATAAACGCTATCAATAGTAAGATTGAACTTCAAAGTAAGAAAATCGAACTTACAAATGAAGATATTGAACTAATAGGATCTGAAATGGAAAGTTTACAGAGAAGTCAGGAACTACTTCAAT
Source organism: Leadbetterella sp. (assembly GCA_051649345.1). Taxonomy (GTDB): domain Bacteria; phylum Bacteroidota; class Bacteroidia; order Cytophagales; family Spirosomataceae; genus Leadbetterella. Next base: position 16,410 of record JBOFGX010000349.1, read on the forward strand.
TAGAACTTAAGACCTTACGCGAAGAGTATGCCAAGGTACTTCATGAAGAATCCAAACATAGTAAAAAATTAGCTTCGCTTAACGCCCTTCTTTCTGCCAAGTCTGCTTCTGAACTATACTCAAGGTACTCTTTAGTAAAACAGTACTCTACCCACAAAAAAAAGCAAGCTGAAAAAATAAAAACCCTACAGACCAAAATATACACGAAAAACTTGAGTCTAGAATCCAAAAAAAGTGAGAAGTATAAAACCCTAACACAGATTAAAACGCATAATTCTGAACTTGAAAAGATTAAAGGCGAGCAATCACGAATGGTAAAGTCACTTTCGGATCATGAAAGTGAGCTAAAAAAGAATCTAGAGGCATCCAAAAGATCACTTACTAGTTTGAACTCTAGGATATCAAGTCTAATTCTCAAAAAAGAAAAAGAGACTCCCAAAAATAAAAACCTAAGCCCCAAAGAAGAACGCTTAGCACTTGCAAAAAAACGGGAAGAAGAAGCCGCCGCCAAAAGAAACAATATTAATGTAGTTGTCAAAGGATTCGCAGGGCAAAAAGGTAGATTACCCTGGCCCATTGATGGTGTAATTACAGATAAATTTGGTGTAAAAAATCACCCTGTACTGAAAGGCATCAAAATTGAAAACTATGGTATTGATATTCAAAGTAGTTCAAAAGTGCCCGTTAAAGCCGTTTATGGAGGGATAGTACTCGATATAAGCCAAATACCTGGACTAAACAACGTAGTCGCGATCCAGCACGATGAGTATTTTACTGTATATGCCAACCTGTCGTCCGTCCAAGTTTCAGTAGGACAAAGAGTTAATGCCATGCAAAAAATTGGTGTTTGTGGAATAAAAGATGGAAGTCCGGAAATAAATTTCCAAATATGGCTTAAATTCGCAAAGTTAAATCCCGAACCTTGGCTCGGATCAAAGTAAATTATTATGTCTGTACATTCTGATATCAAGAGAGTTACTACTCATACCCTTCGCCTGATGAAGTCCAAAGGTGAAAAAATTGCATGCTTGACTGCCTATGATTATTCTATGGCTATTCGCGTAGATGAGTCGGGCATAGATCTTATACTTGTAGGTGATAGTGCTTCTAATGTAATGGCTGGGCATGAAACAACTTTGCCTATAACCTTGGATCAAATGATTTACCATGCTCAAGGAGTGGTAAGAGCGGTAAAAAGAGCTTTGGTAGTAGTAGATTTACCGTTTGGTAGCTACCAAGGTAATTCTGAGGAAGCCTTACGATCAGCTATCCGAATTATGAAAGAATCAGAAGCACATGCTGTGAAACTTGAGGGGGGAATTGAGATAGAAGATAGTATACGAAGGATATTAAGTGCTGGGATTCCCGTTATGGGTCATTTAGGTCTTACGCCTCAAAGTATCTACAGATTTGGGACATATTCCGTACGTGCCAAAGAAGACGAAGAAGCAGAGCTCCTTAAGTCTAATGCAAAGCTCCTTCAAGACTTAGGTTGTTTCGGTTTAGTTGTAGAAAAAATACCTGCTAAATTGGCGACATCTCTAAGTATTGAATTAGATATTCCTACTATTGGAATAGGTGCTGGCAATGGATGTGATGGCCAGATTTTAGTCTTACAAGATATGCTTGGAATCAACAAAGACTTTTCGCCTCGTTTCTTGCGGAGGTACGCTGATCTTACAAAAATCATGGGTGAAGCATTCGAAAATTATATAAAAGACGTAAAAATGGGTGACTTCCCCAGTGAAAGTGAATCTTACTAGGGTGTGCGTTCATTTATTAAACAAAATCCAGCCGCTCGGTACTTATTGTTTACAATAGGGGGCATACTGATTTACCCTTTCGTTCAAATTGAGACAATCACCGTCTATTGTCTAGTAGGAATAGTCTCCATATTATTTTTAACAGCATTTAAAACAAAAAATTGGGTATTGAGATTATTTCTAATCCCTACATTTTTTTGTTTGGGAATCCTATGTAGGTACTTTCAAGACGATAGGCATAACGCCGAACACTTTACTAACATAAAAGAATATAGCCAATATGTAGGTAAAATAATTTCGGAAGTAGAAGAAAAGCCCAAAAGTTATAAAGCTACACTTGATGTAAGTGCTGTTTTTTATCAAAATCAATGGGTAAAGTCTAATGGTAGGCTCCTTGTATACTTTTCAAAAGATCATTTTGAAAAGCCCAAAAGCAACCAAATTTTCGTCTTTAAAAACAATTGGAGACAAATAGAAACTCCAAAAAACCCATATGAATTTGACTATAAATCATATATAAACAATAAGGGGATATATGCCCATCAGTTTTTGAGGAACAACGATGCCATTTTCATTAAAGACACGTATAGTTTTTCGATTATGTATTTGGCACAAATCATGAATCAATACACAAAAAACCTATTCGCAAAACATCTAAAAACAGAGAACCAAAAGTCAGTAATCAATGCTCTTGTATGTGGAAATCAGGGTGATATTGATTCCGAAACCAAACAATGGTTTATAGATACGGGTTCTATACACGCCCTTGCTGTAAGCGGAATGCATGTAGCCTTGTTGTTTACTATGCTTACCTTCTTTTTTGAAAAAATTTTACGTGTAACTTCCAAAAGATCACTAATTGTAATCAGCATTTTACTTTGGATTTATGCACTTTTTACAGGATTGAGTCCTTCCGTAGCTAGAGCAACTGTCATGTTTACCATTGTTTTGTTTGGCAAGTATTACGACAAAGAAGAAAGCACTCTCAATACCCTATTTATCTCAGCTTTGGTATTACTCTTAGGTAATCCCACCTGGATTTACGATGTTGGTTTTCAGCTTTCTTATTTGGCAGTTATTGGTATTGTTGTATTGAAACCAAGAATTTCGTCTTGGTTAGAGCCAAAAAACATACTACTTTCTTGGGTATGGGAGGTATCTACTGTGTCAATATCCGCCCAAGTTTTCACGTTGCCATTAAGCTTATACTACTTCCATCAATTCCCAAATTACTTCTTAATCGCCAACCCTATCGTAACGTTAGTTTCCAATTTTATTCTAATCATTGGGTTGATTGGAATTATAGCCCTTCATATTCCTTTTGTAAATATCTTGTGGGGCTGGGTTTTGTCAATTTGCATTGATTTCCTAAATACCTGTGTTAAGTATATTAGTTTACTTCCAGGTGCAGTCACTACAGGATTTTCTATAAACATTGTGGCAACCATGTTGCTAATGATAACAGTTATAACCTTCACGGTTTTTTTAAAAGGTTATAATCCAAGATATTTAAGATATACATGCGTGGGTATATGTCTACTGTTTCTTACTAAATTTCGTGATATTTATATACAAAATCGACAAGAAGAAATTACATTTCATTATATTCCTAAAGGGTGGGGAATTAGCTATATTAATGGGAGAAATGCACAATTTTTTTCATCTGATAGCTTAATTCATTCCCCCACACTGTACTCTTTTCACCTAAAGAACTACTATGACAGTAAAGGAATCGTATCTAAGGAATTCAAAGCTCTCAAGCATAGCTCGTTTCAAACAAGATTTGGAAAATACGTTCTTGAACATCATTTTATTTCTACCAACAAAAAGTATCCACGAGGAAGTTTTTCAATCTTAAAAGATGCTAGTCGGACAAAAAATGATATTGAAATGTTTATCCTTGATGGAAATTGTACTAGATTTGTAATTGAAAAATTAAACAAAAAAACTCCGAAATTAACAGATTTATATAATACAGGATCATTAACTATTAGATTGCGTGAATAAAACAGTAAAAATATTACTTATACTTTTAGCCGTAATGGGCATCGCATTTCTTGGGCTAAAAATGTATACGAAAAGTCATAGTCCGTTTGAGAAAGTAGAAAGCACATTTGGCGAAATAAAAATGAGCGTTGAGTATTGCCGTCCGTATAAGAAGAATCGTAAAGTGTTTGGAGGAATAGTACCTTATGATAAAGTTTGGAGAACGGGGGCCAATGAAGCCACAGTTGTTGAATTCAGCCATGATGTAGAAATAGCGGGCAATAAAATTTCAGCTGGAAAGTATAGCCTTTGGTCTATCCCAAACCTAAAAGAATGGACTATTATCGTTAACAAAGAAACAGGTCAATGGGGTACAAGCTACGAAGAAAAAAATGATATAGTTCGTGTAAAAGTTCCTGCAACGATTCATCCTCAAACGAAGGAGCAGCTAGAGATTAAGTTTTTAAATACTCCTAGCGGCAATGATATGGTTATTTCGTGGGAGAATACAGTTGTATTTATTCCCATTGTTGGAGCCTAATTTTAGGAATATTTTATTCCTGCTTCTTGAGCAATTGTATCTAAAATACGTATTAAATCTTGGCTATTTTTATGGTTCATCATCGGACTCTCAAGAAGCCCTTTTTGTAAACATAAATTTACGTGTGCCGCCTCAAATTCATACCCATGTGTTTCCCTAGGAAAGTGCATTTCCTCACGTGTACCATCTAGAAGTTCATAGCTTATTTTATGGGTTTCATGAAAACGGGAATGTATCGTGATTTTTCCTTTTTCGCCATATATTGTGGCTTCACAGTTGGTTGTAGCTGATACCGTACAATTAAGTGAAGATGTAATATTATCCTCATGTTTAAATATGAATGTTGTGGTATCATCTGTGCCTGATGGGGCAGGCGTATGCGTAGCAAATATTTCGAGAGGGTACCCAAAAAAGTAATAAGCAAAAAACGCTGGATAAATTCCGATATCCAACAAGGCTCCTCCACCCTTAATGGGATCAAACAAGCGACTTTTAGGGTCATATTCAGCCTTGAAACCAAAGTCTGCGTGAAAAGTAGTAGGATTACCGATGATTTTTTCTGAAAGCCATTTTTCTGCTTGTAAAAATGTAGGATGAAAACGAGACCATAGTGCCTCCATCAGGAATATTCCCTTTTCTTTTGCTTTTTTGAGCATAATTTGAACTTCATCAAAGTTCATTCCAAAGGGTTTTTCACATAAAGTGGCTACCCCATTTTCTAAACACAAAAGGGTATGATCTTTATGTTTAGGATGCCATGAGGCTACATATATTACATCGGGTTTTGCGTCAAAAATACCTTCATAGGTACCAAAAGCATGTGGTATTTGAAACTTCTCAGCAAATGCATTTGCCCTTTCTATCGATGTACTCGCAATGGCTACTAGCTCAGCGTCTGGAACAACTCGAAGATCAGAAGCAAACTTACTCGCAATATTGCCTGCACCTATGATGCCCCATTTTATTTTTTTCATAGAAAATGATAAATGCTATATTGATAATTTTCAATCTATATCGATTACCACGTCTTCAGACAAAGCACGTGTAACACATGTAAGTACAAACCCTTGCTTTAGTTCCTCTGCAGTCAATCCATCCTCCTCATCCATTTTTACTTTCCCCGAAGTACATTTACCTAAGCAAGCAGTACACATACCTGCTTGACAGGAATATGGCAAATCTATATCTTGATCTAAGGCAGCTTCTAATACTGTTTGGTGCGGTTCTACTTTGAATACATGTGTCTGTCCTTCGTAATTCACCGTCACCATTTGCGATTTTATACTTGAGCCCAAATCTGCTTCTTCCAAATGGACAGGTGCATTGAACCTCTCATAGTGAATATGTTCTTTATCAATATTGAGCTTGTATAGAATTGATTTTATACTCTCCATCATAGCATCGGGACCACACATATAAAAGTCGGAATGCGTGTGTTGAACAATGCTATCCAGCCAATTGTTGAATACATCAGCATCAATCCTTTGCATTTCTGCTTCCTGAGAAAAAATATACCTTACAGAAAACCTATCAGAATATTCTCTCTGATACTGGTCTAGGGCTAATTTAAATATGACATCTTCCCCTCTTTTGTTACCATACAACAAGTGTACTTGTGAAGTTGCCTCACCTTTCAATAGAGTTTTGAGTATAGAAAACAGGGGAGTGATACCGCTACCCGCTGCAATCAAAAAAACACTTCTCTGTGTATCAGTTGGTTCCGCATAAAAGTTACCCATAGGCTCTACAACCTCTATGAAATCACCTGCATTTACTTGGGTATTGAGATAATTAGACACGTAGCCATCTTTTACTTTCTTGATACTTATTGCTACTGCAGTATCCGTAATTGGGCTGCTGGACATAGAGTAGGATCTTTTTACTTTTTTGCCCTCTTGATCAGGAATAATCACCGTAACAAACTGTCCCGCTTTATACTTTATTTGTTCATTTAGGGGATGCCAAAAGCGTATAGAAACGGTATCCTGTGTTTCACGAATGACTTCTTTTACTTGGAGAAAGTATGTTTTCATTTATGGTTTTTTAAAATTCAATCCCCAGAAGTAAAAATAAAGAGATTATTAAAATTTTGAACGTATTATTTAGTAAGATTGTTCAAAAGCTCATCTATTCTATATCCATTTTCAAAAGCAAATTCTAAACTTTTGGGAGGTAAATAATCTTCATCATCGGGTCCCAGATCCGAATCTTCAATCCACTTCCAATCCTCACAAATGGCGTCTAACATATCTAACACTGATAGAACCTTTTCATCGCTTCTCTCATTAATAAGAAAGTGCTCTGTATTTTTGACGTAAACAATCAGCTTGGGATCTTCTATCCAAGACAAATCAGCTAGCATTTCATCCAAAGAATCTAAATTGAAGCCAAAGTAATCCGGAAAATGGAGTTTCTCTGCAATTGTTTCATAAAAACTGCGTAGTGTTGTACACGATTTTGCGTCAATTTCGATAACAGCGGCATCACCCTGTAGTAGATCAGCTTTTGCGGAAATAAACAAATTTGACATGAGAACTATTGTATTTTTTTAAATGAAGAATAATGATCATCTGTATAGTAGGCACTACCATCATCGCCCGTTACTAACCGTTCTCGACCGCGATTTTGACCTGCCATTTTGGGATTCACATCCCATTCTTGATATACTATTTTTGTGCCAGAAGAAGAAACCTTAGGCAATAATTGTTCTCTATTTTGAAATCGACGACCTCCTACATAGCCTTCAGGGGCTTTTCTATTTTTCAGTACAAAATCTAAAACTTCAAGTACTTTTTGAGGGATATCATGGTTACCCAGTTCCTCTTCTTTATAGGAATCTTGGATTTTAGAATCAACTTCCTTATATGAGTCTTTTTGTTCAGTACGAACTTCTTTCTTCGATTCAGAGACAAAAAAGG
>JBOFGX010000350.1:0-24604 GCA_051649345.1 Leadbetterella sp.
AAAATAGAAGAATAGAAGCTTTTATTAGTGAAAACTAGTCTTCTGCTGCCGCACGAGTTATTCGATCGTTAATCGCCCTTCCTAAGCCTACGTTGGGCACAAGTTGAAGATAAATTGTATCTATATCCATAGCGTCAAGCTCCCGTAAGGCTGAAAAAAGGCTCTGTGAAGCCTCCATTAGAGACTTGGAATGAGACAATACTACATTGAAATCATTTGCTATTTGTGGGTGAACATCTGAAAACATCATCACTCCTACTCTGTTTGTAGATGTATCAATAATATAATTATTAGGGAGTATTTTAACTGTTTTATTGGGAGAATAATGTTTTTTTAGCATACCAGGAGCCAGTGGATCTGAGCTCGAATGGGTGTTTATAACTACCTTTTCATTATAAAAACCCTCAATTTCTTCTACTGACAGCCCTCCCGTTCTATAAATGGTGAGTGTATCATTTTCAATACCTACAATGGTAGATTCTATTCCTACATGGCATGATCCTCCATCTAAAATATAGGGAATTTTGTCCCCTAATTGATCTTCTACATGTTGAGCTTGCGTCGGAGAAATGTATCCAAACGGATTGGCACTAGGTGCTGCTAATGGGAATTCCAATAATCTTAAAAGTTCTAAAGTAAGTCCATTATTTGGTACTCTAAGTGCCATTTGAGGCAATCCTGAGCTTATGAGATCTGGGATAATCGATTTTTTAGATGCCAGTATGGTTAAAGGACCTGGCCAAAACTTTTCAGCTAAATTTATGAGTTTAGGATGGATATCTGCATATTCAACCGCTTTTTCTAAGCTATATGTATGTACAATTAAAGGATCGAATTTAGGTCTATTTTTTGTTTCGAAAATAGAAAGAATAGTGTTGGAATCAAGTGCATTTCCAGCTAATCCATAAACTGTTTCAGTTGGTATACCTACCAATCCTCCATTTTTAAGTATTTCTGCAGCTTCATATACGGATGTACCAATTTTTACCATCATAAGGTTTTCGAAAAGTATAGGATGTCAGGTTGAGGATTAAAATTATAGGGTTCCGTTTCTTGAAACCCAAGACTTTCATACATTTTTTTTGCAGGCAAAAGCCTGGCCAAAGTGTCCAGTTTTAAAGTAGAATAGCCATATTCTTTGGCTTTTAACATGGCATATTCAGTCAAACGTCTTCCAATACCATATCCTCTATATTTTGGGAGCACGATTAATCTTTTCATTTCGCAAATACCTTCCTCTAGTAATTTAATGGCAACTGTACCTATAATATTGTTCTGACTTATAGCTATCCATAGCCCACCCTTTGGTTGAGTATAAGGTTTTGGCAAATTGGATAATTCATTTTCAAAGTCTTGAAATTCCAATGAAATTCCGAGTTCTCTTTGGTAGTCTTTATACAAGGTACGAATTTGACTAATATGATCGGATTGTGCATCACAAATATAAAACTCAAGATCAAAGCATTCTTCTTTATATATTACTTCCTCTAAGCAAAGACCTTCAGGTCTAGCTGCATTACCAGCTAAATTTCTATTTTTTGATTTTATCACATTTCCAAAATCCTCAACCGTTTTTCTACCAAGTCCTACTTCGTAAAGTGTCCCCACAATAGCTCTAACCATGCCTCTTAAGAAGCGATTTCCTTGAATATGAAATTCCCAAACGTCTTTGTTTAGAATCCATTCTGCTTTTTCTATTGTACATTCAAAATGATTGACTTCGGTCTTTACTTTACTGAAGGCTTGATAATCTCTATGCAATAACAGTAATTGAGCTGCAGAATTCATGGCATCAAAGTCCAAATTCTTGTAGAAAAGGCAAATTTTATCCTGATTCATGGCTTTTTTATACCTCGAAATCCTATAAATGTACTTTCTATACTTTACATCAAATCTAGCATTAAACTCTGGAGATACAAGCTTGCAAGCACTGATAGCTATATCAATGGGTAATATTTCGTTCAAGCGAAAAACAAAATTTTGAATGTTTTCTATTTTTCTTGAAACATCAAAATGAACTCCTTGTTGCTCAGCATGTACACCTGTATCGGTTCTTCCTGATCCCATTATAGATACTTTTTCTTTGCATAATAGGCTCAGCTTATCTTCTAAAATTTCCTGGACAGTGACTACATTGGATTGAATCTGCCATCCATGGTAATTTGTACCCCTGTATGAAGCTATTAAAAAGTATCGCATATGCAAAAATAGAACACATGGTTTTTTTTTGATAGAATTATTTTGAATTCATGCACTATTCGATCAAAAATGTAATTATTCATAGAAAAAATTTCCGCTATTCGAAAAAATAGTACGTAATTGCATGCATAAACTTTACAAATCATTCTTATGAAATACTCTAAAACTACCACGTTTATCCTTTTAGCCATCATGATGTTTTTGATGTTTTTTACCTGGGGATCTTGGTATGGACAAATGGGTAAATATATGTTTACAACTTTAAAAGCGTCAGGAGCACAAATCGGATATGCGTATTCTACTCTCTCAATAGCTTCTATCATTGCACCATTTTTTGTAGGATTAATAGCAGATAAATATTTCTCCGCCCAAAAAGTAATGGGCGTTTTGAATGTTTTGGGTGTTGTTTTGCTATATTTTGTTACTCAAGAAACAGATGTAGACAAGTTTAATACATTGATTTTACTTTATTTATTAACGTTTGCCCCAAATTTAGCCTTGTCAAGTTCAATTGCTATGCGTCATTTGAGCAATCCACAAGGGGAGTTTCCATATGTTCGTGTTTTTGGAACTATAGCTTGGATTGCAGCTGTCAATGTTATCGGATTTCTAGGATTGGGCGATAAAGTAGATATTTTCAAACTTGCTATGTATAGTTCAGCAGCTTGGGCACTAGTTTCTTTTGTACTGCCCAATACACCTCCAAACTCGAACAAAGATACATCTTTAGCCTCAATCATCGGGGCAGACTCTTTTGTATTATTCAAAAGCCGCTCATTCCTAGTATTTTTTATATCGTCTATTTTAGTTTGTATTCCTTTAGCTTTTTATTATGCACATGCCAATCTTTCTTTAACCGAATCAGGAATGCAAAATGTTGAAAATAAAATGTCCTTAGGGCAAGTTTCTGAGGTTGCTTTTATGTTGGCTATCCCATTTTTATTACCAAAACTAGGAATTAAAAAAATTATTGCCATTGGCTTAATCGCTTGGATCGTTCGCTTTATATGTTTTGGATATGGTACACAAGACACGGAGATTGTTCTTCTAATAGGAATTGTTCTTCATGGAGTTTGCTATGACTTTTTCTTTGTGTCTGGTCAAATTTATACAGATTCAAAAGCGGGAGATAAAATCAAAAATTCTGCTCAAAGCCTCATTACTCTAGCAACATTTGGTATTGGTATGGGCATCGGATCTATACTTGCAGGTAAGGTCCTTGATTTATATGCAGTAAAAGATCAAGCTGAAACTGTGATAAGCCACATAAATAGTAAGGTATGGATGGTACCAGCAGGGATTGCTGCAGTTGTTTTGGTCCTGTTTTTATTGGTGTTTAAAGATGACTCCAAGGAATCATTAGTCAAGTAATTTGCTATTGAGTTTTGCCTTAATTATTACTTATCTATTTCGGATAAATTTTTATTCTGGGTTTGGGATAAACTTGCATGGTGCATATTTTTGCAGCAAATAATTACTACATGGAATATAGAATAGAAAAAGACACAATGGGCGAAGTAAAAGTTCCTTCACATGTGTATTGGGGGGCTCAAACCCAAAGATCCATTGAGAACTTTAAAATTGCTCAGGATATAAACAAAATGCCAAAAGAAATAATAGAGGCATTTGCAATACTCAAAAAAGCAGCAGCTTTAGCCAATTATGATGCTGGAGTATTACCAGCTGACAAAAAAGATCTTATTGGGCAAGTATGTGATGAGATATTGGCTGGAAAGTTAGATGATCAATTTCCCTTAGTCGTATGGCAAACAGGTTCTGGAACACAATCCAATATGAACTCAAATGAAGTAATTGCATATCGGGGCCATGTAATCAAAGGAGGAAGCCTAGCAGACAAAGAAAAAGCTCTGCATCCAAATGATGATGTGAACAAATCACAGTCATCGAATGATACATTTCCGACTGCAATGCATATTGCTGCCTATAAATTATTAGTTGAAAAGACCATTCCTGGCATTGAGACACTAAGAAATACACTTGAGTCAAAATCTAAAGCATTTATGAATGTTGTTAAAATTGGACGTACTCACTTCATGGATGCGACCCCTTTGACACTAGGTCAAGAGTTTTCAGGATATGTTTCACAACTAAATCATGGTCTTAAAGCTATTAAAAATACGTTGGCTCACCTTTCTGAACTTGCCTTAGGTGGAACGGCTGTAGGTACTGGAATCAATACACCAGATGGATATTCTGAAAATGTAGCCAAGCACATTGCTTCGCTTACAAATTTGCCGTTTGTAACCGCTGAAAATAAGTTTGAGGCTCTTGCTGCACATGACGCTATTGTAGAAGCTCACGGGGCATTAAAAACGGTTGCTGTGAGTTTAATGAAAATAGGGAACGATGTAAGAATGCTATCTTCAGGTCCTAGATCAGGAATTGGAGAGATTTTCATTCCTGATAATGAACCTGGATCTTCTATAATGCCAGGAAAAGTAAACCCTACACAATGTGAGGCTATGACGATGGCAGCTGCCCAAATAATGGGAAATGATGTAGCTATCAATATTGGAGGTTCTAATGGCCATTTTGAATTGAATGTTTTCAAGCCCATGATGATATATAATTTTATCCATAGTGCTCGATTGATTGCAGATACATGTATTTCATTTAATGATAAATGTGCGATAGGTATTGAGCCTTTGCATGAAAACATTAGAAAACATGTAAATAATTCTTTAATGTTGGTAACGGCTCTGAATACAAAAATTGGCTACTATAAAGCAGCAGAAATAGCTCAAACAGCACATAAAAATGGCTCTACGCTAAAAGAGACTGCCGTAGCTTTAGGATATCTTACATCAGATGAGTTTGATGAGTGGGTGAAGCCAGAAGAAATGGTTGGTAAAATTTCGTAATATAAGTAAATTATAATTTAAAAGCGAATATTTAAATATTATTCAGAAAAGGACGTTAGACACTAATCAACGTCCTTTTTTGTGCCAAATAATAAGATAATGACAAGAATATTCTTCCAGTTGACTTTATTTTTTTTTATTTTATTATCTATTCTTGGTTGTACAGATGTAGATATTGAGGATCGATTAATCATAAAAAAAGGAAGTATAGTTGTATGCAATGGAGGTGATAACTCGATATCAGTTATTGATCCAGAGACTCAAAAAGAAACACAGCGATATTATATTGAGTTATCAAGCCAAAAAGGCTTTTTGCATCATATTAATCTTTCAAAAGATGGAAGATACATCAGCTTAGCACTACCCTCCTATGATTTTTCTTTAGGTCACACAGGAACTCATACTTTTAACCAACAAAACAATCAAGGTAAAAGTATCGTAATTGATATAGTTTCTGGAACACTTGTTGGAAACATAGATGTAAAGCTCTCAAATCATAATGTATTGTTTGAGCCCGAAACCAAACGCACCTGGACAGCTTATGTAAGTCATAGTTCTAATATTGAGGTACAACAAATAAATTCTAAATCGCCAGTACTAATTCCTGTTGAGTCTGATCCCTCAGATTTAGTTTGGATTAATGACCATAGCCAAGTTGCTATTTCTGGAGGAGAATCTAGTTTTATCACCATATATGATAAACTTACCTTTAAGAGAGCAAAAACGATAAAAGTAGATCCATTTCCTACAGGCTTATATCCTGGATATACGTCTCATTCATTGATTGCCGTTAATGCCAATCAAAATTCGATAAATTTTATTGATACTAAAGAGTATAGAGTAGTTGACTTTATAGATTTAGATTTTTCGCCCGGATTCGGGGTGTTTCGGACTGAGAAGGAAGTCTGGATTACAAACCCAAGTGAGAATAAGCTGTATGTTTATAAAAAAGAGAATGCTTCTTGGAAAATTGCTTGGGAATTAAAGACACAAGATGATCCACACCAAATCACATTTAATTCAAGTAAAACCGAGGCATTTATTAGCTGCCAAAGAGCGGATGTAGTGGAAGTTATAAATACTTTTGATGGGACAAAAACAGGTGAAATCAAGGTTGGTATAAAGCCGAACGGTCTTATTTTAATATAAAGCACTAATAACAAAATCTTTATATAGATCATATGTACTCGTATTTCCACGGTTAACCCCTTTACTTTTCTGATCCAAAACATTCAATGCATGTATGATTTGCATAAGCTTAGAAACAGGAAAATTACCTGCTGCTCTTTCATAATCTTTTACAAAATATGGACTCACTTTCAATGCAGAAGCTATTTCACTTGGATTACTTTTTTTATAACTATGATATTGTAAAACCTTGCTGAAATAATTATATAGTGCCGATGTATTTAAGACAATGGGATTGTCTTTTTCATTATCCGCAAAATATTTAACAATTTGCATAGATTTCATCATATTCCTCTGTGAAAGAGCTTTTTGAAACTCAAAAATGTTATACTCTTTGGAAACGCCTACATACTTTTCAATTGTATTAGCATCGATTTCCTCGGTATCTTTTAAGTTTAATTTGATTTTAGACAGCTCGTTAGAAATGGCACTTAGGTTATTTCCAATATAATCTGAGAGTAGTTGCGTAGCCTTAGGAGATATCTTGAATCCTAAGCTGTGAGATTTACTTATAATAAACTCGGGAATCTCAGAGTCATATAGAGCCTTGAAATAATGCACCTCTCCGTGTTTTTCGGCTGATTTCAATAGATTTTTTTTTGTATCCATTTCTCCATCGAAAACTAAAACTAAGATCGTTGACGGTAAAGGGTTGTCAAAATACTTGGCTAGCTTATCCAAAGAATCTTTATTGGTAATATCCGAAATTGCTTGAGCTTCTTTTACAAGTACGAGCTGCCTTTCGGCCATCATCGGATACTTCATTGCAAAGGATAGTACATCACTTATGGATACATCCTTACCAAATAATATGTACTCATTGAATCCTTTCTCATGATCAGGAATAGCAATATCTATTATTTTGTCCGCAATGGCATGAATAAAATAAGGCTCCGCTCCATGTAAAAAATACAGCGGTTTGAGCGATTTTTCGCTTATTTTACCTAGTAAGTCATTGATATTCTTCGCCATTTCTCAGATTCTCATCAATAAAATTATCACATATCTCCTTTAATTCTGGGAAAAACAAATTGAATTCTTGATTTAAATTATCATACTTGCTATGAAACAAAGGCATAGCTATTTTAAGATCAATCTCAGGTTTATTGATTTTGTGATTTAAATTCAAAAATGCCCTTTCTAATCCCCAATCAAATTCATAGTTTTTGAGCCAATCATGCTCTGTCATGCTTTGTATGAGATATTGCATTCCTATAGGTTGAATGTCCTTGTATTCGGCAAAAGCTTTATAAATACGATTTCTACAGGCTGAAAAATCCTCATTCGTATATGTTTTCCAATTCATTAACAAAAAATGATCGTACAAAACATCCGTGATAATGGGTGAATATTTTCCTAATATTTCGTAAAAATAGGATTTAGATTGCTTTACTATGGGATGACTATCCGTGAATGTATCAATTATTCTATGCTGCTGAATACCTAATTTTACGTGGTATGGCAAAAGCTGGTTGTCTTTGTTTTCAATGCTTCCTGTGATATAATCTTCCAAAATATTTCCAACAATCATTCCTGGGTTATAACCTGCCAAAAAAACATGAGCTAAGTAGTTCATGCGTTTTCATATTTTATGACCTCTACACCAAATTTTCGAAGAAATTCTACGCCCTCGTCAATACCTATTCCTTTGTATTCAGCATAGGAATTCAGGAAATAGACCTTTTTTATCTTCATTGTGTAAATGACTCTTGCACAAGATATACAAGGGGAAAGTGTGACATATAAGGTACTCCCTTCTACACGAGCACCATTCTTAGATGCATACAAAATCGCGTTTTGTTCTGCGTGCAATGCTAAAGAACAGCTTCCTTTAGAATCTCTTGGGCAGCCTTCTGATCCATACTCTTCATCACAATTATGAGTACCAGAAGGTGGCCCATTGTAGCCTATGGAAATGATTCGTGTTTCGTTAACTAAAACCGCCCCAACCTGTGCTTTAGTACAATGAGATCTCAAAGCTAGATTTTGGGCTAAATCCATAAAAATAGTATCAAAAGCAGGCTTTATCATGTATTAGTTTACGATTAATCGATGTGTGGATGTATCATTATCGGATTCAATTCTTAAAAAATACATTCCAGCTCTATATTTTGCTCTCGAGAGTTGAAGTTTTTGACTATTAAAATTTTGGTATTCAAATTTTTCCAATCTCTTTCCTGATTGAGAAAACAAGGTTATAGTCAATACTTTTCTTGGCTTTTCTACTAATACTAAAAAATCCATTGTTAAAGTGGAACTTGGATTCTCTAATATTTTTACAGTAAGTTTTTCTACCTTAGGAAGTTCCAAATTTGCAGCTTCAATGAGGGCTTTTCTGCGACTACTTAATTCCAAAGCTTTTCGAACTCGTATGGATTGATCTATTGTAAACACATTCATACAAGAGTCAGGCGTGTAATCCATATAATTTTCGATCATGTTTTGTGTTCTTGTTCCTTTGCAATTGGAAAAACGTGGTTCACATCTTCTTCCAATATTGCTCCCTTCACATGTAGGTGTATCCCCTACGTAGTCATCGCCGCAATCTTCATCTCCCCAAATATGAATCAATCCTAGCCAGTGACCGATCTCATGTGTAAGAGACCTCCCATATATATACAACCCATTGGTTCGATTGGCTGTACCTGTTTTTTTACCAAATGCTGTATGATCCATTATGACACCATCAATTCTGGCGTCAATCTCATTAGTCTCGAGTCCGTTTAATTCACCAGATGGGAACTCTGCATACCCCAAATAATTATCTGCTAGACTTGTTACCCAAATATTTAAATACTTAGAAGAATCCCAATATGACAAATCAGATAGTTGATATTGATCCTCTAATACATCAAATTCTGACTTTTCATTGTAAACTCTGACTATTCCGTTGGTAGGATTCCCTTTGGGATCAACATTTGCCAAGTTAAATTCTATTTTCATATCAACTCCACGAGGATTTGTATTAAACCCTAAAGAGCCTTCTTTTCTCCTGTAGTCTTCGTTCAAAACATCAATTTGGGACCTTATTTGATTTTCAGAGATATTATTTCCTGTGCCAACACCATTACGTGAACTGTGAATTATATGTACGACTATGGGTATTTTTAATATGGACTCATCTACAAGTTGTAGCCTATAATTTATATTCTTCTCGTTCTTTTCAATTAGACCCGAATGCCTACTTTTAGGACGAATCTCTCCCGAAGCACAACGTTTTACACCCTCTTGAGCGTACATTGAGGTTATACAAAGAACAAGTAATACTACTTTAATTATCTTTATCATATGCCTCCAATATTTTTACTACCAATGGGTGACGGACAACATCTCTACCATCTAACTCAATAAATTTTATTCCATTTATTTTCTGCAATTTACTGATTGCATCTTCAAGTCCTGATTTTTGGTTTTTGGGAAGATCTACCTGAGACTTATCACCGTTAATAATGATTTTAGAACTCGGTCCCATACGTGTTAAAAACATTTTTAGCTGCATAGGTGTCGTATTTTGAGCTTCATCAAGAAGTATAAAGGCATTATCGAGTGTTCTACCTCTCATATACGCTAAAGGAGCTATTTCTATTGTATTTTTTTCAAAATATGTTTTAAGTTTATCAGACGAGATCATATCATCTAAGGCATCGTAAATTGGACGTAAGTAGGGATCGATTTTTTCTTTTAGATCACCCGGAAGAAATCCCAAATTTTCACCAGCCTCAACTGCCGGACGCGTAATAATGATTTTCTTTACCTTTTTATCCTTCAATGCCCTTACTGCCAAGGCTACCGCCGTATACGTTTTACCAGTACCAGCTGGCCCCAGAGCAAATACGATATCATTTTCTTCACTAGCTTCTACAATTTTGATTTGATTTGGAGTTTTTGCTCGAACAATCACTCCTCTATTTCCATGAACAATTACATCTTTACTATTATACAATGGGTCGTATTCTTCCTGAATCCCATTGATTGTATTTGTAATTTTGTCTAAATGCAGCGTATTATACTTGTTGAAATGTGTAATCAAAGTATCAAATATCTGTGTTAGCTTATCTATATCTTCTTCGGGTCCCATAAGAAAAATCTCATTACCTCGAGATACGATTTTGGAGTTCGGAAATGAACGAGCTATTTCATTTACATTTTGATTTTGAAATCCTAGGAAATCAAGTGGTGGAATTTGCTCCAAATGAACTGTTTTTTCTGTCAAATTTTTGTTTAAACTATTATGATACAAATTTGAAAAAATTATTGACATTATGATTAAAATTATACACAAAAAATCGAATTTAGATGTGGAAAAAATATGGGTAATTACTAGTCACCTGAAAATGAGTATGAACTAAAAAAAGATGAGTTTTTGCCTACATTTTTTTTGGAAGAAAATGCCAGTATACTTGTAATATAAATGAACTATACGTTTTGAGTGAATCTATAATAAAAAGCCCCTTCAGAAGTCAAGTTACCTTTAATTCTGCAAAAGTTACACCCTTTGTTCTAGAAATGGAACAAGCGGTGTTAGGGGCTATTTTGATTGACAAAGATGCATACCCCTTGATAATGGATCAGCTAAATGAATCCAGTTTCTACGATGAAAAGCATCAAATCATTTATACAGCTATAAAAGAACTTTTTTCAAAATTTGAAACAATCGATACTGTATCCGTTATTCGGAAGCTTCGTTTCCAAAATTTGATTGCAGCTGCTGGTAATGCCAAATATTTAGCAACTATCTCAAATATGGTAAATTCTGCAGCCAACATAGAGTTTCACGTCGCTATTGTGGCTCAAAATTCCATTAAAAGGGAAATGATCAAAACTGCCAGTTTTATTTTAGAAGAGGGCTTTTCTATGCAAATTGATGCATTAGATCTACTGAACAATACAGAGCAATCTTTTTTCAGGATTTCGGAGAAAAATATCCGAAAACAGTATTTAAGCTCGGGTGAAGTTATTAAGACAACTGTCAAAGAGCTAGAGCTAAAGAAAAAAAACAATAAAGAGGGTGTTACAGGGGTAAGTTCAGGATTTAAAGATTTTGATGCTTTAACGGGCGGCTGGCAAAAATCTGAGCTTAGTATTATCGCGGCTCGCCCAGGTATGGGAAAAACGGCCTTTGTTGTATCTGCGATGAGAAATGCAGCTGTAGACCATAATGTACCTGTTGCTTTGTTTTCTTTAGAGATGTCTGCAAGTCAATTGATGACCCGTCTAATATCGGCTGAAGCAGAAATAGACTCAGAAAAATTAAGAAAAGCAAATTTGGCACCCCATGAATGGGAGCAATTGCATACAAGAGTCAAAAAACTATCAAAATCGCCTATTTTTATTGACGATACTCCTGCTCTTTCAATATTAGACCTACGTGCCAAATGTAGACGTTTAAAATCTACCCATAATATACAGATGGTGATCATTGATTATTTACAACTCATGACGGGTGATACGGGAGAAGGGGTGAGTAGTTCACGAGAACAAGAGATTGCGACGATTTCGAGAGCACTAAAAAACCTATCAAAAGAGTTAGATATACCTGTTATTGCTCTTTCACAGTTGAGTCGTAGTTTGGAATCTCGTCCAGACAAAAGACCGCAATTATCTGATTTGAGGGAATCTGGTTCAATAGAACAAGATGCAGATATGGTTATGTTTTTGTATCGCCCCGAATATTATAAAATCATGGAAGATGAATTAGGTAATAGTACGGAAGGCTTAGGAGAACTAATAATTGCTAAAAATAGAGCAGGAACTACGGATAATATTAAACTACAATTTATAGGTAAATACACAAAATACACTAATTTCGGAGAAGGTTATTCAGCAAGTTATGGAACTGGAAACAATTCTAGTTTTGCACAAAATTCTGGAGTTTCATCCTTTGAAGGCCAACAAAATAACGGTAACTCTCTTTTTAAAAGCTTTGGAAGTAGAGCTAATAAGAAGGATGAAGACAATTCTTCAGATTCTTTGGATTATGTTCCATTTTAAGCTAAAACGGAACTATATTCTATAACTTTTTAATATCCATCCACCTCCTATAAGGTCATTTCCTTCATAAAATACTGCCGCTTGACCAGGAGCAATAGCACTTACAGGATTATCAAAAACAGTTTCTATTATTGTAGAGCTAAAAGGTCTAATAAGGGCTTTTTCTCCAGAATCTTTATACCGTATTTTAGTTACTGTATCAATGCCTTTCTCGGGGATAAAGGTATATTTTTGTAAATTAAGTTTACCAACATGCATAGCATTGCGTAGTAATTCTTCTTCCACGCCCAGTACAACCTCATTCGTTTCTTTTCTTATTTCTGTAACATATACGGGATGCCCAAGAGCTATTCCTAGCCCTTTCCTTTGACCAATTGTGTAAAAAGGATATCCTTCATGTTTACCGACAACTTTACCATTTTCTAAAATAAAGTTTCCTCCCTTGGTCCTTTCTTCAAGACCTTCTACTCTTCGCTTTAGAAAACTTCTATAATCGTTATCCGGTACAAAGCATATTTCATACGATTCGGATTTATTAACCAAATCAAAAAACCCTCTTTCTGTAGCCATATCTCGAATCTGAGCTTTTGTAAGATTTCCAAGGGGCAAAAGCGTTCTCGATAAACTTTCTTGAGAAATACCCCATAGCACATAAGATTGATCTTTGAGTACATCAATGCCTTTAGATATGATATATCGACCATTTTCTTCCCGAATATTGGCATAATGCCCCGTGGCTATAAAATCACATCCTAAGGTATCCGCCCTCCTAAGCAAAGCATCCCATTTGATATGGGTATTGCACAATACACACGGATTGGGGGTTCTACCTTCTAAATACTCTCCTGTAAAATGATCTATAACAGAATCACCAAACTCAGAACGAATATCTAATATATAATGAGGGAAACCCATTTCTACAGCAATATTGCGTGCATCATTGATAGAATCTAGGCTACAGCAGCCCGTTTCTTTTTTATTACCGCCTGATGAAGCATAGTCCCATGTTTTCATGGTCATCCCTATCACATCATACCCTTCTTCCGCTAATAAGACAGCTGCGAGCGAACTATCTATTCCGCCACTCATGGCAACAAGAACTCTTCCTTTTTTACTCATTTTCGATCCTGACGAGGATTCAAAGTCCTCCGTTGATATGCAAATTTACGAAACATTGGATAGACTATTGATTTAAAAGTCTAATTTTGAATCAAAAATAAAGACAAGTTCCTATGTTATCTAAGCCAGTTTTGGTAAAAAATGTTAGTAATTTATCTGAGGCACGATACTGTGCGGGGATGATGGTAGATTTTATCACGTTTGAAATCAATCCAAACCATGCATTTTACGTTGATAAAAATACGAGGGATGATATCATAAAGTGGGTTCAAGGTGTGAAAATTATTCTTTCCTATTCAAACGGTGACATAGATCAACTGAAAGAGGCTTTAAAGAATAATGCATCTGATGGAATATTATTATCACCTGAACAATTTACATTCTCCCATGAACTAGAGACAAATAGTAGGATATTCGAAATTTTAGAATCATGCCCTTTACCAGAGCATACACAAAATGATTTTTTTATTATTTCTCCTAGCCTTCTACCCTATTTCGAAAATCAAAAGGCGTTTGTGGGATATGATTACAGTTTCATAAAACATCAATCTGAAGCGTTTGGATTTGCGTTTGAAGGAAAACTAGAGTCTTCTGTAGGTGAATTTTCAAATGAAGAATTAATGGATGCTCTAGAAAATCTTGATATATAAACCCTATTTTTATCATTTATCCTTTTATATTTCCACTCATGTAAAAATAAAGTCAATTTATAAATAAGAGTTCTAAATTTGACAAAAGATTATAAACAAATATGAAAAATAAAAACAACAACAAAGTTATTCCTGGGATTATTCTAATAAGTCTCGGAGTCATGTTCTTATTCAATACCATTTTAGACATCAATGTAGTAGGTGAGTTTTTTAGATTAGTTGGAAAGGCATTTCGATATGGATGGCCATTGATATTGGTTGGAATAGGTGTAAAAATGATTATTCAAGGGAATTATTCAAAAAATGAGGAAAATGACTTTGATTACACTATAAATAAAAACATGGAATCTCAAGATTCTTAATTGAATAACTTAAATATGGAAAAGAATAAATCCAATTATTTTGGTGCTTCGTTGCTCATAGGATCAGGGATAATTTTATTCCTTTGGGTAAATGATTTTATTAATCTAAGCATTACAAAATTGGCCTCATACTGGCCTGTACTTCTCATATTAGCAGGTGTATCGGTACTTTTTGATAATAGAAAATCTGCTTACAATTCGGTTACCGCATTACTCATCGCTTTTTGCATTCCTTTGGCAATATTTAGTTTTATTTCTAAGAAAGTAGATAAATTCAAAAATAATTTTTGGGAAAATAACATTGAATTTTCTACTTCTGATAAAGATGAAAATGAACGAACTACTTCCAAACCGACGATTCTTATACCTTATACTGATCAAACAAAGACAGTTGACTTACGTATTAATGCCAATGCAGTAAGTTTTAAATTAGGCGAGCCTACTACTCAAAATAGTGTAGAGGCGTTTGCTAAAAGTGGACTCATCAATGTTTTTTCTACAGATAGTTCGAAAGGAGACAATCAAGATGTGCAATTAGATTTTAAGTTAAATAATGAAAAAACCAATTTCAAAATTCGGGATATTGATAACAAAATAAAAGTTAGTCTACATAAAGCACCTATTTGGAATTTTGATATGAACTTAGGTACAAGTGCTATTGATCTTGACTTTGAAGATTATAAGGTTGCAAAATGTTATGTTAGCACAGGAGCGTCTGAACTCAAATTAAAATTTGGAAAATTATTGCCGGAAGCAGATGTCAATATATCTTCAGGATTATCCAATATAAGAATTAAAGTTCCAAGAGAATCTGCTTGTAGAATCACAATGGTAGAGGGTTTAAGTTCCAATGATTTTGATGGTTTTACAAAAATGGGTAATGGTGTCTGGGAAACGGAAGGATACGAAAGTGCATCAAATAAAATTAAAATAAACTTATCTACTGGGGTTTCAGAAATAAGGGTAAGTAGGTATTAGTCCTTATATTTAATAGCTTCCACTATTTTAATTCGTTTTATTAAGAATATAGGAAACAAACATATCAATAGTATAGTAAAAAATATACCTAAATTGATAAGTATCCATATATTAAAATCCCATTTAATAGGAACATAAGAAACGTAATAACTCGCCGTATCTAGTTTTATTATTTGAGTCTTATATTGAATAAATGCAATTGCCAATCCAACAATATTCCCCCATAATAAGCCCCACAAGCAGATTTTAGCAGCGTTTATTATAAATATCCCCCATTGTTGACGTAAACTAGCTCCTAAGGAATTTAATACACCTATCATGGGGGTCCTTTCCATGATCATGATCAATAGTATTGAAATCATATTGAAACCAGCAACTCCCAATATAAGAAAGATTATCAGCCAAATATTTCTATCTAATAACTCAAACCAATCATAAAATTGCGGCATTAGCTTGTGAATAGGCTGTACACTATATGTTTGATTGAAAATTTTCAACAATTGACTTTCTGTAATTGAAATGTTATCCATTGACTTTAGAAATGTTTCATAATGACCAATTTCACCCGAGTTCCAATTATTTACTTTCTGAAGTAAGCCTAAACTCCCAAAAATATAAATCTTGTCAAACTCCTCTATTCCTGTATCAAAAAAACCTACTACTTTTAGTTTACGTGCGGATGGTGGATCTTTAATAAAATAAACCAATACGTTTGCTCCAACTTGAATATCTTGGATCTCCGATGTCTTTTTACTTATGATTACTTCTAAGCTTGATGAATCACAATTAGGCAATCTTCCCTCTACAATATTAGATTTAAAAGCGTCCCAATCATATTCTCGGTCGACCCC
The DNA here is from genome assembly GCA_051649345.1 of Leadbetterella sp. Classification (GTDB taxonomy): domain Bacteria; phylum Bacteroidota; class Bacteroidia; order Cytophagales; family Spirosomataceae; genus Leadbetterella. The sequence continues at coordinate 16,221 of JBOFGX010000350.1, forward strand.
CTTAAAAACTACACCCTCAATGTTTTTATTGGTTTTTAAGATTACTGATTTATAAGCTACTCTATTAAAAGACTTTACATTGAGCGTACTTTTAACTTGGTTTTCGACTTTTTTCTCAGGTAATAAAGGAGACTCTTCGAAAGATTTATTCGAACTTATTTTGCTTACTTGAATATGGGATGTTTGTGCAAATAACTTCTTTTTGATTGTATCTTTGAATCCAATAAGAACAAAAAAAGATAATATCAGAACGGTTACAGAAAAGGCTACACTTATTATTCCTATTCGAATAATTGTTGAAGAAAAAGATCTTTTTTGACTTGATTTTAATTTATTTGCAATGAAAAAAGATACATTCATAGTTGGTATTATAATTCTTTTATTGGTATTTGGGAATTCTTTTACCACTTATGCCCAAATTGTTGTAGGTGCTGAACAACTCGATTCTTATTTACCATACATCAAAAATAAACGGGTTGGATTAATTGTCAACCAGACTTCAAATATCGGCAAAACTCACCTTGTTGATGTTCTGATAAGTAAAAAAATAAATGTAAAACGAATTTTTGCACCTGAACATGGATTCAGAGGTGAAGAATCAGCAGGATCCAAAATAAGTAATTCGGTCGACAAAAAAACAGGGATACAAATCGTCTCCATATATGGAAAAACAAAAAAACCATCCCCGGAAGTATTAAAAGACCTTGATGTTTTAATTTTTGATATACAGGATGTTGGTGTTCGATTTTACACCTATATAAGTACTTTGTACTATGTAATGCAAGCGTGTGCAGAAAACAATAAAAAACTTATTGTCTTGGATAGACCCAATCCCAATGGGCATTATACAGCGGGTCCTGTTTTGGATATGAAGTATTCTTCTTTTGTAGGAGTAAATCCCATTCCTATTGTACATGGAATGACTGTAGCGGAATTAGCTCAGATGAACAACGGAGAAGGATGGCTAAAAACAAAGTCAAAATGCGATCTAGTGATCATCAAATGTAAAAATTACTCGCATAACATGCCGTATTCTCTGCCTGTAAAACCCTCCCCTAACCTTCCCAATGAAGCTGCCATAGGCTTATATCCCAGTCTTTGCCTGTTTGAGCCAACTAAAATTAGTGTGGGCAGGGGTACGGATTCGCAGTTTCAAATTATTGGGGGACCTCAAAAAAATTTAGGAGAATTTAGTTTTACACCTACAGACAAGCCAGGTGCACATGATCCTGTAAATGAAAACATTCTTTGTCATGGATTAGATTTACGATATGAGAACGCTAGAAGCCATAGATTTACCTTGAAATGGCTTCAGGATTTTTATGGCAAGTATGACAAAAAAGACAGTTTTTTTACGAGTAAATCCTTCTTCAATCAGCTTATAGGAAATGAATGGGTGATAAAAGATATAGAAAATCAAGTACCTTTGCAGGAAATAGAAAACAAATGGAATTCTGGTCTTGAAGAATTTCGTAAAAAAAGAAAAAAATACTTATTATACGAATAAAATACTATGCAGGAGATATTGATCATTGATTTTGGTTCACAATACACACAACTGATTGCCCGTAGAATAAGAGAGCTTAATGTTTATTGTGAAATTCATCCATTCAATAAAATTCCAGAAATTAAGTCCTCTCATGTAGGTGTAATTTTATCGGGTAGTCCTTGTTCTGTAAGAGATGAGGATTCTCCCAATCCCAATATTAGTCATATTAAAGGTAAATTACCTCTCCTAGGAGTTTGTTATGGGGCTCAATTATTAGCCAACACATTTGGTGGAAATGTAGAAGCATCGGCCACACGTGAGTATGGAAGAGCTCATTTATCATTTGTAGATACGCAAAATCCTCTCTTGAAAGGTATTCAATCAGAATCTGTCGTTTGGATGTCACACGGTGATACTATTACAAAACTTCCGGCAAATTCTCATTTAATTTCCTCAACAACTTCAGTTACAAATGCTGCGTTTGCATTTGAAGGTGAAAGTACATACGGTATACAATTTCACCCTGAAGTTACCCATTCGCAAGATGGTGTACAGTTATTGAAAAACTTTATTGTGGACATATGTGGCTGTGATCAAAGTTATACTCCCGCTTCTTATGTAGAAAGCACAGTAAATGATCTCAAAACTACACTGAAAGATGATAAAGTAATTATGGGATTGTCTGGAGGTGTTGATTCTACTGTAGCTGCATTCCTTATACACAAAGCGATTGGCTCCAATCTCCACTGTATATTTGTGGATAATGGTTTACTCCGTAAAAATGAATTTGAAGAGGTTTTAGAATCTTACAAAGGTCTTGGTCTAAATGTTAAAGGTGTAAACGCTAAAGACTTGTTTTATTCTTCACTCAAGGGCTTAACAGATCCAGAAGCCAAAAGAAAAGCAATAGGAAAAGTATTCGTCGATGTTTTTGATGAAGAGTCTAAAAAAGTAGAAGGAGCGAAATGGTTAGGTCAAGGTACAATCTACCCTGATATCATAGAATCCGTATCCGTAAAAGGGCCATCCGTAACCATCAAGTCGCATCATAATGTAGGTGGTCTTCCTGATTATATGAAATTGCAAGTAATTGAGCCTCTCAAATTACTATTTAAAGATGGCGTTCGTCAAGTCGGCAAAGAAATAGGTATCCCTCAAAATATATTAGGAAGGCATCCTTTTCCAGGTCCAGGCCTAGGAATTCGTATTTTGTGTGATATTGACGCCGAAAAAGTACGAATCCTTCAAGAAGTAGATCATATTTTTATAAATGGATTGAAGTCGCACGGACTTTACGATGAAGTATGGCAAGCGGGTGCCATGTTATTACCCGTACAAAGTGTTGGTGTTATGGGCGATGAGCGTACGTATGAACGTGTAGTGGCTCTTCGAGCGGTGACGAGCGTAGATGGAATGACTGCCGATTGGGCACATTTACCGTATACCTTTTTAGGACATATCTCTAATGAAATCATCAATAAAGTTAAAGGAGTAAACCGCGTAGTGTACGATATAAGCTCCAAGCCTCCTGCAACTATTGAGTGGGAGTGATTTTTGAACGTAGTAGAATAAATATTTATAACTAACAACGTATTTCAAGATGGGTGTTTCGAAGTATTATATCAGACACGCAGAAATCAATGATTTACCTGAAATACAAAAGCTGTTTGTAGATACAATTTCTTCAATCTGCAAATACGATTATTCACAAGAACAAATAAAGGCTTGGACATCATCTATGGACAATACCCAAAGATGGATAACCAAGCTAGTTTCTCAATATTTTATTGTCGCTGTTGATGAAAGCCAAATCCTGGGATATGCATCTCTCGAAAATAATAATTATCTAGACATGTTTTATGTCCATAAAGATTTTCAAAGGCAAGGCATAGCAAAAGGATTATTTATAGAAGTTAAAAAGAGAAGCAATTGAAAGAAACGAATTAACGTTATATTCCAATGTGAGTATTACAGCAAGATCATTTTTCGAGAAAATGGGGTTTAGGGTGCAATCCGAGCAGAAAAACAAAATAAATGATGTAGAAATTATTAATTTTAGAATGACGAAAAATTTAATTTAGTAATGATTATCATAACTCAACTCATTTACATTATTCCTGGCCAAGAGCAAATCTTTGATGAATTTGAAAGTGTTGCCATTCCTACAATTCAAAAATACAATGGCCGTCTTTTGTTTAGGGTAAGACCCAAAGATGATAATTTTATTGAATCTAATATCGAAAAACCATATGAAATCCACTTGGTAGAATTTGAAACTCAGCAAGATTTCGATAATTTTAAGCTAGATGAAGAACGAAAGAAATTTTTGCACTTAAAAGAACAATCTATAAAGGCTTCGATTTTAGTTCAGGGAAATAAAATTTAGATTAGCCACAAATTTCAATCAGAGTTTTAGTAAATAGAATGTCTAAAATCCTACACTATTTTGAACTACAATTACGTATTATAAAGCGACAATTCATAGACTTTGGTCTTCATCCTTTTCTAGCATTGTTGCTTGTTACAATAGCTTTTTATACTTTTTCAATTTTACTATTCACATACTCTGAGTTTGCAAATCATATATACATTTTTTTAGCCCTTAGTACTTTGATTCCACTAAATGGGTCAAGTAGAAATGATTTCTTAAAATTTACATATGAAAAATCAGATTACCGTATCATTCGGATTATAGAAAACTTTCTTGTCACTATACCATTTATCTTATTTCTTTTATTTAAAGATGAATTCTTAAAGACTATAGTTTTGGCACTGCTCTCAATTTTGACTTCATTCTTGAATTTCGAAGTAAACAGTTCTTTTACTATGCCTACCCCTTTTTATCGAAAACCTTTTGAGTTTATTGTAGGATTTAGAAAGTCATACATGAGTTTTGTCCTATCCTATTTTTTAACGGGGGTAGCCTGTATTTATCAAAATTTCAACTTGGGAATACTTTCGCTCATCCTCACTTTTTCAATTTGCATATCGTTTTTCTTCGATCTAGAGCCTATATTCTATGTTTGGATTTACAAGAAAAAAGTAAAAGGTTTTCTTTTTGAAAAACTAAGTACTGCTATGCTATTCTCAACACTTGTTTGCATTCCCATTATTATCGCTTTGATTTACTTTAATCCTGAAAATCTGAAAGCAATTCTGTTGTTTCCAATTTTAGGCTATTGCTACTTGTTTGTAGTGATACTAGCGAAATATTCTTGTTTCCCAGAGAGGATAAATTTACCCATGACTATATTCTTGGCTTCAAGTTTAGTTTTGCCTTTCTTGCTTTTGGGGCTAGGTCCATTTTTTTACATCCAATCTTCAAAAAGGCTTAAAGACATCTTAGAATGATAAAAATTGAAAATTTATCAAAATGGTATGGTGCCAAACAAGTATTAAACCATATCAGTATCGAATTTGAATATGGTAAAGTCTATGGCATTATTGGAGAAAACGGTGCTGGGAAATCCACTTTTTTTAAATGCTTAACAGGTATTGAAAAGTACGAAGGATCAATCTCATCAGATATTCAGCCTTTGAAAGATAATATAGGCTATTTACAAACCGAGCCTTATTACTTTTCAAAAATTACAGGTAGTGAATATATTCAATTATTGTCTAACGCAAGAAATCTACCAATACAAAATATACGCGATAAAAATATTTTTGATCTACCCTTGAACCAATATGCCTCTACTTATTCCACAGGTATGAAGAAAAAGCTAGCCTTGACAGCTATTCTATTTCAAGAAAACAAATGCTTTATTCTTGATGAACCCTTTAATGGTGTTGATATTCAAAGCAATATAATCATTTTAGATATTCTTAAAGAGCTAAAGAAATTAGGGAAAACGATATTAATATCGTCTCATATATTTTCAACATTAAGCGATATTTGTGATGAAATACTTTTATTGAAGAATGGTCAATTTAGCCCCTCGTTTTACAAGGAAGATTTTGGAAGACTTGAACATGAAATGAAAGAAATCTTAATCGGTAATCGCATAAAAGACCTTAATTTGAGATAAATTTGAAGAAAACATACATTGATCATGTTAAAAAAAATAACTCTCCTATTTCTTTTAAGCACCCTCTATTCCTCTAGCTTTAGTCAAGAAATCGTTGGTAAATGGTATGGTATATTAAAAGTACAAACTCTCCAATTGAGGCTTGTTTTTAACATTACAAAATCCGGTGAAGTCTATAATACGACTATGGATAGTCCGGATCAAGGAGCTAATGGGATTCCTATCGATAGTACTCAATTTAGAAATGCCAATCTAAAAATCATTTTATCAAGTGCCAAAATTGAATACAACGGAAAACTTCAAAATGATAGCTTAATACTGGGTACGTTCAAACAAAATGGTTTTTCGTTTCCTTTGACATTATCACGTAAAAGTGTCGAGAAATTGCAGCTCAAAAGACCTCAGGAACCCAAGGAACCTTTCCCATATTATTCTGAAGATGTAATTTTTAAAAATACTAAGGCGAATATCGAATTAGCAGGAACTCTTACTTTACCAAAAAAAGAAGGAAACTATCCAGCAATGATTTTGATAAGTGGTAGCGGCCCTCAAAATCGAAATGAAGAACTTTTGGGACATAAACCTTTCCTTGTACTGTCAGACTATTTGACAAAGCAAGGAATTGCCGTTTTACGATTTGATGATAGAGGAACTGGATTATCTAAAGGGAACTTCAAGACGTCTACAAGCCAAGATTTTGCTAGTGATGTAGAAGCGGGAATTCAATATCTAAAATCTAGAAAAGAAATAAATCATCAAAAAATCGGTTTAATTGGCCATAGCGAAGGAGGTATAATTGCTCCTATGGTAGCCAGCCATTCAAGTGACGTGGCATTAATTGTATTGCTATCTGGCACGGGAATCCCAGGTGATGAACTTTTGCTATTGCAACAAAGGAAAATTGGTCTTGTATCTGGGAAGTCTGAACGTGAACTGAATCAATCTGAGGTTATTAACAAGAAAGCGTTTGAAATTGTGACTAAATCAAATGATCAAGCGAAACTTAGTGTTAATCTAAGTACCTACTTTAAAGAAGTTCTCAAAGAATACAAGGACTTTAAACCAGAAGGTTTTAACGAGGAAGAGTTTATTAAGATTCAAGTAGATCAACTTACAAACCCTTGGATGCAGTATTTCATTCAGTACGATCCCAAAATACAGCTGGAGAAGGTTAAATGTCCGGTTTTAGCCCTTAATGGATCAAAGGATCTTCAAGTATCTTCTAAGGAAAACCTGGCAGGGATTAAAAGATCTCTAGACAAGGGAGGAAATAAAGATGTGACTATTTTAGAACTAAGCAATCTCAATCATCTATTCCAAGAATGTAAAACGGGTTCCCCTACGGAATATTCAGAAATAGAACAAACATTCTCACCTATTGCACTAGACGAAATTGGAAGATGGATAACAAAGAAAATGAAATAATAGAAAGTTATTACTTAGAAACTTTAGTTTTTATTGACTTCTGCGAATTCAAGTTCTCCATTCTGCTTTACGAATGATTCTGTAAGCTTTATTTTGTGTATTCGTACTCTACGTATTTCTAAATACCTACATACGCCTAAATACATAAAAAATACGCCCAAGACTCCTATACTGATGGTTGTATTTGTAAAAAACGTTCTAAGACCATAAGTAATAGTAGTAAACACTAGAGTTACAAGATAAAGAATGGTGGATGTGGACACGTGTGATAAGCCATTGTCAACCATGAGATGATGTAAGTGTAGTCTGTCTGCCTTAAATGGAGACTTACCAGAGAATATACGTATTGAAAAAACACGTAAAGTATCAAAAATAGGCACACATAAAAGTACGATTGCTATTACAGGGGCATTTTTGAATACTCCCGAACGATTACTTGTATGAACATGGAGCTGTACAAATTGTATGGCTAATATAGCAACTATGAATCCTATAATTAGTGAGCCCGTATCCCCCATGAATATTTTATTTTTTGTAGAGAAATTGAACCTCAAAAATGCAGCTAAAGACCCTACGAGAGAAAATGCTAAACAGGCTAAAGAATATTGTTCATTAAGTAGGTACCATAGGCCAAAACCGCCAGAGGCAATCATTCCAATACCCCCAGACAAACCATCTACCCCATCAATAAGGTTGAATGAGTTGATAAGAGCGACAATAAGAAAAATACTAAAAATAATACTAAAAAAATAAGGTATCTGCTGGATTCCAAAAATACCAAAGAAAGAAGTAATTCTTAAATCTGCACCAACTACAACAACCAAAGCTACAAAAATCTGTGCTGCTAACTTCTTAAGTGCATCTAACGCAAACAAGTCATCCTTAATACCCGTAAAAAACAAAAGTGTAATTCCGAAGAATACTTTGTGCATCATATATCCTTCATCATCGAAGTTCCAAATCATATATCCCAATAATACACTAGAAAATATAGCGACGCCTCCAAAAGTAGGAGTTGGTAATTCGTGAGAACTCCTTTTAATGGGGTCTTCCATAAGACCTTTAAGATTGCAAATATTAATAATTACCGGAGTTGCAACATAGGTAACTACAAACGCAAGTATCATAGAAATAGATACTTTTGTAAATGTGGAGTCAATCAGGTTTTCAAAAATAAAATTCATAACCTTCGTTTAGCTTGTGAAGCAGTAACAAAACTAATGAAAATTTCGTACCAATTTTCTCTATTGTGTTCTATTTGTTGAATTTAAGCTGTTTTTAATCCAAAATATCACGTTAATCGCATTGTTTCTAAATATAAGTCAAATTATAAACCTAAGTAAATGAACTTTACGTAAGGCGAATCTAATTGTACTCAATTCAATACATTTATCTAATACAATTTAGAAATCAACTCATTACTTAATTTTAGGCCTTCCTCT
>JBOFGX010000351.1:0-3448 GCA_051649345.1 Leadbetterella sp.
TACTCCCCAATTATATTTTCTATTTTTTCTACCGTAGCTTTTACAGCTTTGGTGTTTGAAGTCTTAAATAGCTTAATTAAAAATATTTCTAAGTGATCCCTATACAACAAAAACAAAAACACATATAACGGTACTAGAACAAGTTTTGCTAAAAAATTTAAAGTCACACCCAAGGCATTGCTTGCGATTGAACTCCCATTTTTTATAATATCGGCAATATACTTCTTACCTTCTTGAATAATTTTCTTCTGATCAATATGAAAATTTTGATCCAAAAACAATTGTATTTTGGAAAACCAAATTGTAGACTTCTGATTTAAGACAGGCATCAACTCACCCAATTTGGCAATTTGCTGAACAGCAAAGTAAATAAGAATAAAAATTAAGAAGAAAGCTATAAACAAAGCGACAACAATCGATAAAGATCTAGGTAATCGCCAAGATTCCAATCGATTGCATATCGGCACCAGTATAAAACCCAGTAAGCCTGAAAACATGATTGGCACTAAGATTTCCCGTAATGTATGAAAAACATACACAAGAAGTACTATGCATATCAATGCATAGGTAATTTTTTGTATTAGAGAAAGTGAATAGCTACTTGTATTTTTCACAATGCCTCTTCGCGTTGCTTAGCCGCAACAACTCTTTGTGCCACCAATATACTCAATTCATACAAAACATATAAAGGAATAGCAACAATAACTTGACTAAACATATCTGGAGAAGGCGTAATAATAGCTGCCACTACAAGCAATACAACTATGGCATGCCTTCTATATATCCTTAAAAATTGAGGTGTTACGATTCCAATTTTCGCAAGCACAAACATAATCATGGGTAGCTGAAAAGCTAAACCACAAGCAAGCGTGAGTGTAACCAGAATGGATATGTAAGATCCTATATCAAACTGATTTTCTATTGATGCATCAAGCTTAAAGTTCACTAAAAAGCTGATTGAAAAAGGAGTAACTATAAAGTATCCAAATAAAATACCCAGAAAAAACAAAAGAGTTACATAGAAAATAGCCCCCGTAGCGGCTCTCTTTTCCGTTATTTTCAACCCTGGCTTGATGAATCCCCATACCTCCCAGAAAACGTAAGGAAAAGCAATAACCAAACCTGCAATGGCAGAGGAAGATAATGCTGACATAAACTGCCCTGCGACTTCTCTACTCATCAACGAGAAATCTAATTTTTCAACACATAAACTAGGTATATTAACCCTCTTGCCCAGATTACACATCATTTGATACGTCCAAAAACTAGTTCTAGAAGGGCCCAATAATACAATATTGTAAAATTCCTCTATATAAACGAAAGCAAGAACCATAAAAATCAAAATGGCAGAAACTGACCGAATTATATGCCACCTTAATTCCTCAAGGTGCTCAATAAAGGTCATTTCGTTTTCTGGACCTTCATTTTCTTCGATTTCGTCATCATAGTCGATGTATTTCGACTGATCCAATGGCATATTTCGTATTGCTTAAGTTTATAGAATTTATTTAAAAAGTGGATATGCTTGCATCCACTCATTGATTTCAGAACGCACACTTGATATTACAGACGCATTATCGTGATTCATCAAAACCTTGTCTACTAGATCTACCATACGGACAAAATCCGTTTCCACAAGACCTCTTGTAGTCATAGCAGCCGCTCCAACACGTATACCAGAAGTAGTCATAGCTGATTCCTCGTCAAATGGAACCATATTTTTGTTAACCGTAATATCCGCTTGAATAAGTGTATTTTCTGCCAACTTTCCATTCAAGCCCTTAGGTCTAAGATCTATCAAAGCCAAATGATTATCTGTACCATTTGAAATAACCTTATATCCTTTGTTGATAAATGCATCTGCCATCACTTTTGCATTTTTTTGGACTTGCGAAGCATAGATACCAAATGAATCTGAAAGTGCCTCTCCAAATGCCACAGCTTTGGCGGCAATTATATGCTCCAAAGGACCCCCTTGCGTACCTGGAAATACACCTGAGTCCAACAATGACGACATTGTACGAATTTTTCCTTTGGGAGTTGCGATTCCGTATGGATTCTCAAAATCATGACGCATCATTATCACCCCTCCTCTTGTACCCCGAAGTGTTTTGTGCGTAGTGGTAGTTACAATATGACAATGATCAAAAGGATCTGCCAATAAGCCCTTAGCAATCAATCCTGCTGGATGTGATATATCGGCCAGAAGTACGGCTCCTACTGTATCCGCAATAGATCTAAGTCTAGCATAGTCCCAATCTCTAGAATACGCCGAAGCTCCACAAATGATCAATTTGGGCTTTTCTCTGCGTGCTGTTTCTTCTACTTTGTCCCAATTGATGAGACCTGTTTCTTTTTCAACGCCATAAAAAAATGGCTGAAAATATTTCCCAGAAATATTGACAGGACTACCATGCGAAAGATGTCCTCCATGAGATAAATCAAAACCTAAGATTTTATCACCTGGCTTCAAACAAGCAAGAAAAACAGCCATATTAGCTTGTGCCCCTGAATGCGGCTGTACGTTTGCCCATGTCAGATTAAAAAGTTCTTTAAGTCTATCAATGGCTATTTGCTCCACCTGATCTACTACTTCACACCCTCCATAGTATCTTTTACCGGGTAATCCTTCCGCATATTTATTAGTGAGAACACTACCCGCGGCTGCCATTACTTGAGGAGACACAAAGTTCTCTGAAGCAATAAGTTCTATACCATGAAGCTGTCGCTCATGCTCTTTTTGAATAAGACTAAATATTTCTGAATCTTGGAAGGAACTTACCATTATTTTAATTTAGTATTGAGGTTTCTATATCAAGCTGCAAAATTAAAACAGATTCGTCGGAATACCCCACGAATTTCCAAAAATAAGTTATGCATTTTGGTATAAATCCCGTAAAGCTCCTTCGAGACTTGAGAATTGCCAACTATACGATGGACCGGCGTAGGACACTTTTGTGCTTCCCGTTACTACTACGGACATTTCGCCCATTATCAATTTCAAAACAAAGGCAGGCACATTGGGCATAAAAAATGGTTTTTTCCAAATTTTTGCTATCATTTTTCCTATTTCAGCGTTTGTTTTAGCATCAGGAGACACGCCATGAATAAGCCCTTGAATTGACCTATCAAGCGTAGCTTTGGAAAAAAGCCCTACGATATCATGGATATGAATCCAAGGAACCCATTGCTTTCCTGAACCCAATGGTGATCCTATAAACATTTTAATGGGCATCAGAATCTGAGGAAATGCCCCACCCCCATTTGCGAAAACAACTCCTGTCCTGATTTTTACCAGTCTAAGATTAGACTTCTGGGCAACTTGATCTGCCATATTTTCCCATTGAATGGTACATGCAGCTAGAAAATCATCACCCGGTTTCGAATCTAAGCTTAAGAGTTCATGGCCCCTATCCCCTCCAAAAAAGCCAACTGCTGATCCAGAAAC
>JBOFGX010000352.1:0-2507 GCA_051649345.1 Leadbetterella sp.
ATGCTGTTCTTAAAGACAAACCAAGTGCTTTTCCTAAAAGCATTATTAATGAGGCGAAATCATTACTACCCAAAAAATACACGACGCAATACAAAATAGATTTTGTACATGATGATATTCGATTTTACGGTTATGCCGACGTGGTAGGGGATAGTCGTGTCATTGACATTAAAACCACACGTTCGTATTCAAGCAATAAGTTTCATGACAATTTTCAACATTTGTACCTCTATGGTTTACGTAATTTTGGATATAAGCAAATAGAATATCATGTTTATGATTTTCAAAGAATCCATATAGAAAAGTATCATATGGAGAGCATTCGTTTCGATAAAATGATACAACAAATGGAGGAGTTTAGAAAATTCTTACTTGAAAATAAGCCGCTTATCACCGATCCCAAAATCATGGTTGAGAAAACTGGGTTTTTGTTTTGATTTCAATCCGCACCAAGCAATAGGCTTCATCACGAAGTTTAATTGGGTAATTTATTTATGGATGAAGGTAGAAAAGATATTATGATACTTTTGAGATCTAATAAAAATAGATCGGGTTCGATACTTGTTGTGGCTTAGTGTAAGACCCCGTTAATCAGAAGAGAACGTAACCATCGTAAATGGGGTTTTTCTTTATGCAAATACTAAAATATCAATATAATTAATCTTGGCAGGGTAGGATTTCAGCTTTAAATAGGGAACTGGTTTGAGTAGAGAATCCGGTGTTCAAGGTAATAGATTTACCAGATTGAAATAGTATTGTAGAGGCCAGCTGCATAGTACGAGCACTGGTAATTGTCCTTTTGGCTAGATATTCGCCGCTGGGTATCAAGGCACCATTGCTACCCACTATCAAATTATCTATACTAGAAGTGCAAGGGCTTGGTGAAGTGATGGTAACCCGTATTCGTGCTCTTGAACTTTTGCAAGAATTCACCGTTTGACTTACCCAATAATCACTAATTCCTATAGACGTTGTTATAGGGATAGGGGCGACCGAGTTTTCTAAACCGCTATTTTCTGAATTGTACCAATGTAAATTCATACCAGCAGCGGTCAATGGGTTAGCAATCTGTTTCTGCTTTAAGACTACGTCACTAACTAGTGGTACTACGGGAATAGGATTGATAGAAACTGCCACTGAAGTTCTTGGACTTTCGCAAGAGTTTATGGTTTGAGTTGCGTAATATATGCTTGTTGTAAGAGCAGTAGAACTAGCTAATGGTGTAGGTGCATTTTGAGAAGCATACCATTTGATAGATACTCCATTGGCTACCAAATTAGCCACTGTCGATGCTCCACAGAAACTTTGTGCCGAGGCGATTGGTGCTTCTGGTGTATTGCTACAGGGGGAGGTGTTTGTGAATGGCGATAGGCTCGACCACATAAAGGGTATGGGTACCTGTGTGCTAACAATTGTACCCGTAGATAATTGTGCTTCATCATTCACTATCAAGCCATTACCCTCATTGAATTTGAACAAGCCAACCGTATGTATATCAGTTACCAAAGGGCTTGTGGGGGAGGTAAAATTAGAAGTATATCTTTCAATCTTCGAAAATCGCATTTCATCTATCCATCCTTTGAAGGAGGGTACTCCTATACCACTTAATACTTTTTCTACCCCCACGATAACAAAGGGGTCGCTTGCAGGAAATTGTGACGTGACAGTTGGGTCATATGCAACAGAGCCCGTCGGGCCTATTCCTGAATTATCCAAGACACCATCCACATAAATCGCTATCCGGCCAGTAGTACTATTGCGAGTTAATGCTATATGATGCCAAGCAGAATCCGCAATATTCATACTGCCATGAATCGTCAATGCCTGAGTTCGAGCAAAATTACTGATACCATATGCTATGATTCTTTTATTGGGTGCTTGCCCTTGTTTTTTTGCTACAGACATACCATATGATCCACCTACAGGTGCTCCTGCATTTTCTCGATCAATCAAAATATTGCCATACACCCAACTTTGATTGTTAGAATCATCTATCTCTGCCAATATGTCTTGTGGTCTTACTCTTAACCAAAACTCTATTGTAAAGTCAAATGCTATATTCATGGGTGTACTCAGGCTTGGTAAAGGCCAGGAAATATAATTGGGGTTGGGATTATTAAAATCACCATAATTAAATCCTTGAAATCTATATCCATATTCTTGGCCATGTAATATAAAGCTGTTTAAGAATAATGCTATCACTACTATCTTTGATGATAGATCAAGGTTTTTTTTAGTTTTCCACATCGATGATCAATCTATGTTAAAGAACGAAATTTACTAGTTGTAGAATTGAATATAACTTTATTTTCTAAATGAGGTGGAGTAAAGAACGAGTAATTAAAATTAATAAATGTATTTTGATAATTAAATCAAAATACATTTATTAAAGTCTAAAATAGAATTATTGTATTACTATTTTTTGAGTTTTCTGCATAAGACCTTGATCGTACTTTAAGATATAAGTACCTGTTATTAGTTTTTTAACGTTTACCTCTATTTCTTTT
>JBOFGX010000353.1:0-4791 GCA_051649345.1 Leadbetterella sp.
CCCGTCTTTTAAGACCCAAAAGTGCCGCAGCATCATAATTTTGGGTGGTTTTATTTCCATTATACCTTTGACCAGCAGCAATAGCATCTATCGTGAGTTCAACAAACTCCCAACTTACAGTAATTTGACGTAACCTCCACTTATATCGATCAGGCAAACCTGCTGCTAGGATATTCATACGCTTAACAAGATCACTCGCTTTTGTTCTGATAGCAGGATAGATAGCATTTACTAAAGCTTTTTGATTAGACACCCTGTTGTTTGAATTCAGAAAAGTCGTATACGTAGGAATTCTGTTTCTATACTCAGTTTCGATAAGACCGTAATATTCCTTTACTAAATCTCCCACCTCTTTTGTAAACGCACCTGTGTACCATTCATCTGTCAATTTGGCCACGTCTTGGTTTGGATCCCAAGCAAGCTGACTCACTACATAGTTATCGGGACCGCTTTGTCCTATCATGGGATAATGACTCAAGTTTAATGATTCATAGTGTTTTATATTATTTTCCTTAAGCAATGTCAACAACCATGTCTGTGCTTCCATAGTATTCCATGGCATTCCATGATTTCCATAAGCGGTATAAAACGTACTAAACCTAAACTTGTCGGTTGCCTTGCCCCACCCTACCATATTATTTTCAAAAATCTTTTTGTCCGCAGGTAAATAAAATCTATATGGCAAAAAATTGTACCAACCTTGAACCCAAAAATTAGTAGGTACTTTTTCTACTTTAGGCGGCCTACTACTTTCATGATAAGCCGATATCATAAATTCCATTTTGGGGTACTTTTTATTTACTTCATCTGCCACTTGTTTTTGGAACTTCAAAAATCTATCTGTTAAAAACTGAAATTCAGAATCTATTCTCATATTCTGAGGTTCTGGATCGGATGCTAAACATTTACTACACTCACAATGTGTAGCACCATCATTGTATGTCAAAGCATAATCATTAATGGAGGGATTTTTATCGGCGTATTTTAAGATGTTTTCTACGTAAAGTTTTACAACATCTGGATTTGTCACATCAAGCTGCCCACCTTGCTGTCCTGCACGTATATATTTGGTTTGTCGCACATTGTTTACCAAAGCAAAAAGATTTGGATTCACAACACCGTATCCAGTAGAAGGCTGTCCGACAGCATCTGCTATCCAAGGTGATGAAATCTCATTGGCAGGAATCCAATGTCTCCACGCATGCCCATTCTCCATTACTTTTGGATTTGCATGCCGCAATCTCCTTCCCCATTCTACACTTGCCGTAATATTTTCGATTTTATCGTACCAACCGGGCTTGTTTCTACGAGCAGAATCTATTTTAGCTTTATTCCAATCCGTAAAGTCCAATTGCCTTTGAATAAAAAAGGGCTCTACTTTCCGATTAAGATTATCTACAATACCAAGAGTTCTTGAGGTAGGAACCTCTTCCCCGTTTTCTGTTGGCATATACCAACGTACCTTTACATAATCCATCAAAAACTGAATGACACCATTGTAAGTACCCGAGCTCCAAGATCTTCTGTACTTTTCTAAATTATAAAACTTAAAGTAATCGGCATTAAAAATCTCCCTATAGCCACTTTTCATACCTTCATCGGTACCAGCAATGACAAGATTTCCGTTGGTCACTTTCATATAAAACCCATCTCTAGCTAATCCTTGCACATCTACACCGTAGTCTTTGGCTTTGGTACCTAGAACGATTAGTTTACCCGATCCAGGAACATTAACAATCGGTATATCAACGCCCGTACTTTTTTTGATTAAACGATTAAGTTCTTTAGCTGCTTCTTTTACGGATTCAAAATCGTCGGCATCAATAAAAATGCTGTAACTTGACTTACCATTTTCAACAAGAAGTATGTCAGCAGATAAGGCTTTATTTATACCTATAAACAAAACAAATAGGCTTATACAAACTCTTCGTAATACATTCATTATGGGTAATTTTTATAAAGATTTTAAAGTTAAGTATTGTTAGAAAATAGGACTATCGCTTTGCATGGTTTTATATCTATCTTAAAGAAAACAAATAGAATCTTAAAACACTAGCATGTAACTATTGTACAAAACAAAATTTCCTCTAGATTTTCTGTTATTATTTCGTATTAAAATTAAGCAATTGTACATAAACATGTCATAATCCTCGTGTTTTTAAGTTACTTGGGACTAAACTTTCGAAAAAAAACATCATTCCAAAACTACAATTACTACAAAACAATATACATATATTTATATAAAATTACGTTTCATAACAGGCAGACAAGAACTGTAAAATACGCATTGCTAGAGTTTTTTGTATAATGTTACATCCATAGGTAGATTTAGAGGCACATGTTAATACTCTATTTGTTTATACTATTTTACATAATGTCAAAAAAATATAATTTTAAGTATAGATTTGCTTAAAAATAAGATGGACTTGAAAAATATTCTTACGCTTCTTCTTGCTCTTGTTAGCTATTCCGCTTTTACACAAAACCAATCTTCAAAACCCAACATCATTTTTATATTAGCAGATGACCTAGGATATGGTGATTTAGGATGTTTTGGCTCGCCAATCATAAAGACGCCCAATCTTGACAAAATGGCATCAGAAGGATTAAAACTCACAAATTTTCATAGCGGAAGTACAGTATGTGCTCCTTCGAGGTATTCATTTTTTACAGGAAAACATATGGGGACCTCCTATATTAGAGGCAATGGCGAAATCCCCTTAAGAAAACAAGACATCATACTACCTCAATATCTAAAAGCCGCTGGCTATCAAACGGGATTGTTTGGCAAATGGGGCTTGGGGGATATCAATACTGAGGGTATTCCATCTAAGAAAGGCTGGGACTATTTTGCCGGTTACCTGCATCATATAGAGGCACATTATCCTGTACCCAGTATTTGGTGGAAATCATCTCCCACAAGCCCTATTCCAAGTAGATTGGACCCTAAAAATGGCTTTCTAGATTTTGCTAATGACAATTTTATAGAAGAAGGTATGCAATTTGTCAAAAACAGGGATCAAAAACGACCTTTTTTTATGATGTTTTCTGTGAGTATGCCACATGCTGATCTTCGTGTACCAGAGTCTACCCTAAAACAGTACCAAACACCAGATGGTGCTAGTATTTTTAATGAAGTACCCTATGCTGGATACCATTACGGTGGCAATCTTATGCCCAAGGCCACTTATGCTGCCATGGTGACTCATCTTGACTCATATGTGGGTAAAATAAGAGCCTTTCTGAAAGAACAAGGACTAGACAAAAATACACTCATCGTCTTTTCATCAGACAATGGCACGCATACAGAAGGAGGACGTACAAAATCCGATGTTGAATTTATGAAGAGCTCGGGTATATATAGAGGTGTAAAACGAGATCTATATGAGGGGGGTATTAGAGTACCTACAATCGTTTGGGGTGCAGGAATGCCCGAAAATCAAGTTAAAGATCAACCCGGTGCTTTTTGGGATCTTTTACCTACATTTTTAGATCTTAGTGGTATAAAATCACCAACAAACGTCGACGGAATTTCTTTAGTTAACTATTGGAAAAAAGACATCGCTCCTAAGTCTAGACCTCTGTATTGGGAATTTTATGAATTGGGATTTAAGCAAGCTGTTCTCAAAGACAATCTCAAATATTTGAGATTTAATAAAGCCAATGGAGATATTAAGGAAGAACTTTACGACTTGTCTATCGATCCTTCTGAATCACAAGATATTTCTGGAAATAATCCCGAAAAAATGGCTGAGTTCCAAAAAATGATAGTTCAGCTCAGAAAAAAACCAGAACATGCACTTTTCCGTAGAGCTTTGGATAAATAGTATGAGTTCTTCCTTTGAGCTCATAATAAGTTAACAAATCTAGAAAAACCAATACTTGTATAGGTATACGAAGCTTAAACGTCTGATTTTTTAGACTAATTCATCAAATTCAAATAGTATTTGATGATTACTATATTTTTTGAGTTATTCACTTTCAAATTTCAATTTTTATAAATTTTTGATTTTAAAACAATTAACTACTAATTTTATTCTCTTAATCTATACTACCTAAAAAACAGGATGATTGGACAATAGTTTGGATTGCAAAATAAAACTCCTCCTATGCGAAAGCTGATCGTATTGCTTTTTTTATCGAATCTTTCTTGGGGACAGGATTTCTCCCAAAATGAAAAAGATTTGCAAACCTTACTCGATACACTCGACAATCCATACTATTGGACTTTAGTGCCAGAAAACAGCATGAGTATAAGGCCTGCAATAAATACTTATGAAGATTATCCAAATAAAGTAGCTCTTTTTGAAAAATTACACAAAATAGATTCCTTATTGAAAATGCCTTTATCCAATGCCTTTTTGCTTACATTATTTGATAAAAAGCATTATCATAAAGTAACTAATAAGTATCCGTGGATTGCTGATAAAATATTCGATTCAAAAGATATTGATTCTATAAAAACGCTTTGGAATTTGGTAAACGTTAGAAACGATGATTCTTTTGAATTGCTAAATAGAACCCCTTTTTATATAGTAAACAAATTGATTTATCTCGATATTTTGAAAGACGAAACACGGAAGTTTATATATGAAAAAGAATACTATCACCCGAGTTTCTTTGGATATTATGATTCAAAAACTGACTTTAAAATTTTAAATATAGAAATAAAAGGTCTTAAAAGCGAACTAAAAAAACCTGATATGGGCGATGCTCCTCGATGGGCCTCCTATTTGTATTTAGATGGGGGATTACGTTTCCGAAACTGTGGCATAGACATGAGAGCATGGT
>JBOFGX010000354.1:0-10717 GCA_051649345.1 Leadbetterella sp.
AGCAAGTGTGGATTCTGGAAGTCACCGAATCCCCTATTTTATCAAGATAGTAGCTCAGGCAATTCCAGCTACATTCCAAGATCAAAGTAATTCTCCAGAGCATTATACCGCTCCTTTACCTGCAAATAGCATTACCAAAATGCTCACCAAACCCGCAGAAATTAAGAGTTTAACGCAACCATTTGCAAGCTATAATGGTGTACCGGCCGAAATCGGTACTGAATACTATACAAGAGTGAGCGAAAGATTGCGACATAAAAACCGAGCGATCACCGTTCACGATTATGAAAAACTAGTGCTAGAGTATTTTCCGAGTATTTTCAAGGTAAAAGCCATTACGCACACCGATCCCAACTGTCTTTGCCGAGATACGCATCAAGAAGTTAACGAATGCAGTGACAAAAGGAGAGTCCCAATATTAGCCGAAAAACAAAAAGTAGTAGAGGACATTAGGGCCGTCGAAGCTTCAAGAATGCCCGAGGTGGCTGCAGTAGCGGCACCCGTTGCAGCGGCTGAAATTCCAGCATCCGCAGCTAGTAGTACAGTGACTATTGAAGGAGTAGTCTTAGATGAAAAGACTAACCTTGCAATCCTAGGTGCTAGTATAAAGTTAAAAAATAGGGATATAAATACACAAACGGATGCTGGTGGTAAATTCAAAATAAGTAGTCCCGATAAAATAATACCTTTGCTCTTTTCTAAAGTTGGATATGAAACCCAGGAAATTTCTTATGAACAATTTGCTATAAATAAATTTACAGCGAAACTGAAACCCATAAACAAAAATGAAGTTAAAACTTCTACTTGTTGTGGTCCTCAAGTGGCTCCTGGTCATGTACTTATAGTGCCCATTGATAATCTTAAGAACAGGAACGGCATAAATCGTCTTCAGCCCAGAACAAGCTATAGGGTTTTAAGAGAAATTGAAGCTTTTTTGAAGAAAAAAACATCTCCTTTTGTAAAAATACATGCCCGAAATCCCACGTATGAAGAGGTCTTAACAGCCTTTAGAGTGAAGTTTCATACAGGTTTAGACAAAGGTTTTTATCTAAAAAAACTCAATGAAGATATCATACAATTCATTACTCCCTGGGTATTTAATGACTCTACAGATGTAGTTTTTGGAGATAAAATGTATGCTTCTGTGATAATAAATTTTATCGAGCGATTACCCTACGTAGACTTCATTACAGATTTCATGCTCTACCAGATCGATTGTGAGTGCTGCTCTGTAGACTCACTCAAGTATGAAGTAGATCATATAGGTAAGCGTGGAAGTGAGATAAAAGGTGAGATGCAAAAAGAGAAGGATGAGATGATTCCTCCAGACACGACAGAAGTCGATGTCATTGACGTTGTTAAACAACTCAATTCAGAATCACACAAAGACGCTTTTTTGAGCGATGAAGCTTCTGAACTTTGGGATTTTATTAGGTCTGAATCCGATACAATGCTCGAGTGGGCAATTCGAAATGGTCTTACTTGGTGGGAAATAGCCACCAATCCTGAGCTTCAAACCAAAGCCAATCAATCCGAGCTACAGTTAATACTAAAGGTAGTAGAGTGGTATCTGAATTTTGTAAAAAGTATGGGCTTGAAGACTGTTTATGATTTAGTCAAGTACTTCCCCGTTTTCAAGATGGGCACTTTCGTAGAGCCTAGTAACCCACGCTCTTTGTTAGTTTCTGTCCCCCAGCATATTATCATGCTTTACGAAGATGAGGTAATGCCAGATCCTTGTAAAGTAGTAAATAAAGTATACCAGAATTGATCGAAAAATATAGTCAGAAAAAGCCATGAATACGACTGAAGAATTGACATTGAATAAAGAGAATCCATTACTTCCTGCAGAAGATTTTGACAATTTGCGTAGAGAAGGAATCAAGCAGATTGAAAAGTTGAGCGGAGAAATGTGGACAGAGTATAATACCTCTGACCCCGGAATAACGATTCTCGAAGCGGTGAATTATGCCATTACAGATTTGGCATACCGAACAGGTTTTGAGATGAAAGATCTGCTCGCTCCCAAGAATTTTTCTTCAGATACTTGGAATAAGGTTTTTTATACGGCAAGGCAAATTTTACACACCAATCCGCTGACCATTCATGACATAAGAAAAGTACTAATTGATATTGAAGGTGTACGTAATGCATGGGTAGAGATGAGCAAAGACTATGAGGTGCCTATCCACATACATGCTGATTCTAAATCTCAGCATCCACATTCTGATTGTGGGTGTAAAGATGACCATCCTTGCAGAGGCGAATTGTCTGTTTTTGGCTCAGGAATGAAAACAAAAATTCTTGAAATAGAAGGATTGTACAATGTAATAGTTGAATATGAAGAGGATATACTGGAGGAAAATCACAGGGAAGAGATACGAGAGCGAGTGCTACAAAGGCTTCATTATCATCGAAATCTTTGTGAAGATTTTATATCGGTAAATTCGGTCGTGTATGAGGACTTTTCGGTGATGGGGCTATTTGTGATCAAAGAAGACGCTAATCCTGAAGAGGTGTTTGCTAAAGTGTGTTTTGAGATTTATAAATATTTCTCGCCTTCAATCACCTTTTATACGATTGATCAGCTGATTCAGAAAACTAATACAGAAACAGGCCAACTCTTTACTGTAGATGAGATTTTCGAAGGTCCAGCCTTGAAGCATGGCTTCATTGACACCGCAGACCTCGAGAATACGAACATATTCCGAGACTTTCGGCTATCAGATTTGATTAATATTATCCATGATATAGACGAAATAGTGGCTATTCCTAATCTTTATCTTCCTTTTGATGCTACACAAAACCCCTTAAATGATCTGGATGATATAAGTCTTTATTTCAATGATTGGATACGCTTACTTCGTCAACAACGAAAAGTAGCACGATTAGCTTATAAAGAGTCGAAGTTTATATTCTTAAAAAATAATGATGTCACCACGTACGATTTTACAAAAGAAGATCCCAGGCAAAATCGA
The DNA here is from genome assembly GCA_051649345.1 of Leadbetterella sp. Lineage (GTDB taxonomy): Bacteria > Bacteroidota > Bacteroidia > Cytophagales > Spirosomataceae > Leadbetterella. The sequence goes on from JBOFGX010000354.1 coordinate 2,979, forward strand.
GCAGTAAGGCGATTTGAAGATCTTAAAACACAGGAACAAAAATATAAATTGAAGGGGCACCCAACCGATTTTGATGTACCCTTAGGAGAAAATATGGACTTGGAGGATTATTTTCCAGTGCAATATTCCCTACCTAATTGTTATGGTGTAAGCGAGTTCGAAGAGTTGCCGGGGAAACCTGCAACCTTAAGAGACATTCAAGCATATCAATTGAAGGGCTATTTAATGTTTTTTGAGCAAATATTGGTCAACTACCATGCTCAGCTTAATAACCTGAATAGTATTTTTTCTTTTGATGAAACGGTAGAACATACGTATTTTATTCATGTCCTTCATGAGATCAATAATCTGAAAGAACTGATTGTTGATCATACTCCATTATTACAAGAATCAAGTGAAAATTTCTTTGAAGAATTCACCAAAATCCTTCAGCATTTGATTGAGCCCAATGAAGTTTTTCTGAAACGAAGAAACAAGTTTTTAGATCATTTACTGGCGAGATTTAATGAAGATCAATTCGAATACGATGCACTTACACGCTTGGTTTGGAAAACAGAAACGGACAAAAAACTCATCGATGATAAAATAAGGCTTTTGCAAGATTATATAAAAGTTAGTAAAAATAGGGGTAAAGGCTTGAATTATCTCATGGCAGAACATGTCTGGGATACACAAAATGTGACCGGGGTAGAACGCAGAATTGGCAGACTATTGGGCTTTCCATCAATAGAAAGGCGTAGTTTAACTTCGGCAAGTATTCGTATAGAAGAGCTCAAAGAGGAGTTCAAAGATAAAAAGAAACGCGTCATAATTATATTACAAAACGTTGGAGATTCCAAAGAGGTTTTACTGACTTCTCGGCCTATTGTGGATGATGATTGCTGCATAGATCAAACGCTTAACCTAATTCTTGAATTAGCAGAAAACAAGAAAAATTACCGTATCAATGGCAAAGTAAAATCTATTTCAAGAAATAAATCAAAACAGCCAACAGGTATTTTTCGCTTCGAGTTGATAGATAATGAAGGCGATATAGTTGCAGTAGGTGAGGAGTTTTCTACTCAGGATACCGTAGAAAAAAACATTAAAAGAACCATTTCGCAAGTACAAGCCATCAACCAAAACGAGGGTATGCATGTCATTGAGCATCTGTTGCTTCGACCCAAACTCGATACGGTCTTGGAATATGCTGACTGTAATCCAAAAGATGATATTGTTCCGCCAGAAGTAAAAATCAAGCTGTTGAATATTTGTTTAGATGATTGTGATACGAGCAAAGGAATAGAAGAAAACATAGATAAGCATCCGTATCGTATAAAAATCAGTCGTCTACCCGCCGAAAAATGTTATAAAGATGAAGCTTGGGTTTTGCAATTGATCCGAGTAGAAGCCTTGAATAAAAGCATTATTCAAAACAAAAAGAAAAAGGCAGTTACACTTCCTGCTCAGTTATCACCCCCTAGTAATGGAGTATTATGCAAAACCCTTGATAATAAAGTAGGCAATAATCTTAGGACTCAAGACTTGCTTGCATACAAAAGATATGATCTATTGAATGATGCATTGGCGGATTTAAGGGAGTTTGGTTCCGAAATAACCAACTACAAGATCATGAGTTATTCGGATAATGTAGCAGATGATACAAAAAGAGAGAATATACTGTATCATTTCGAAATTCTTGATAGAGAACGAAAAAGGGTTATCGCTCGGAGTATAAATTATGATGATATCGAGGAGGCGAAGCTCGAAATAGAAGCTATGGTCAAATACCTAGGTTTTCAGCTAGATCTCTATTGCGACGAAAACCCTTGTGATCATAATGAAGACCCATACTCATTTAGAGCAAGTGTAGTTCTGCCTTGTTGGATTAAACGATTTAGAGATAAAAACTATCGTCACTTTGTTGAGAAAACGATACATTCAGAGTTTCCAGCACACATAGCTCCTCGCATCTATTGGATTGGTATCCGAGAAATGCATGTATTTGAAGAAAAATACAAGGCATGGCTAGAAGAATTTTTGAACAACCCCTATCCAGAATACCAACCCGTAAATGATTTCGTAGACCTTCTAAATACAATCAAAGAATGCGGACAATGCGAACCCAATACCTCGTGTATAGATATGCCTGAGCAAAGTAGTTATTATGGAAAATATGAGTAAAAATCATGCAGAATCACATTGTAGATAATATATGTTTGGAGTTAGAAGTACCCACCCAGGACTTGGCGTTTGAGTTAAAGCACCAAGTGTCAAGTTATTTGCAAGAATTGCTCATCAACAATCTAGAAAATGCTTGTAACAAGGCATGTGGTGAAAATGAAATTATCAGAATTCAAAGCCTCGAGCTGGATTTAGGAGAAACGAGTTTTGAAAATTTTGAGGCTCATTTTAAACAAAGAATAAACGAAACACTGGATAAAGAACTAAAGAAATATGCTTCTAATAGGATACCAAGAGAGGAATTAACAACCTTTTCGTCTGACTCTGATTTTCAAAAGGCCTTTTACAGCAAAGGAGGTACAAATCTAGAGAAATTGTCGCATTTCTTACAAACAGGACAATTGATATGGTGGGGTAGAGGGGAAGCTACAGATTGGACGAAGTTGATTCTTGATGTTTACAAGCAAAATTCGGTAGAATTGAAAGCTTTGCTTAATGAAGCTTTTCAATCTAAAAACTTTATAGATAGAATTGTTTATCAATTTGATAACACAATTTTTATAGATATAATTAGTACTTTATATGAAGCTAAAGAGGAAATTGAGTTAGTGTCATCCTTACTATTTAAGTGTAGGGAAATAACTCGTTTTTTAAGTGGTCAAGAAAGCCAAATTACTTTAGCTGTTGTTGCCAGAATCGTTGGGTCTAAAAAGGCCAAAACGAAAGAGAATATAGTACACTTATTAATGGAAAGTATTTCACATTATTTGGACGATAACAAAACCAATCAGATAAAAGAAGCCTATTTTAAAGATGAAATTTCTTGGCAAAATAGTGAATTTGTCAAAGAACTCGAACAAGATTTCAGCACTATAGCAGAAGAAATCGAAGGAGATAAAATATACGTAGATCATGCAGGTATTATGCTAATAGCCTCTTGGTTACCGCAATTATTTGAGCAATTAGGATATATCGAAAAGGGTCTATTCAAAGATAATCAAACCGTATATCGAGCGATTTATTTAGTGCATTTTTTAGCTACTGGCGAAAAATCTACAGAAGAGCACTCCCTCAGTTTAGAAAAATTACTTTGTGGAATACCCATCCAAGAGTCCATCCCAAGAGATATATCACTGAGTGAATATGAACTCTCACAAGCAAATGAGTTGCTGGATGCAGCAGTTGCTCATTGGTCTGTACTAAAGACAGTAGATGGATTGAGGGATGGTTTTTTTATTCGAGAAGGGATTTTATACGATAGAGATGGACATTGGGAGCTGAGAATCGAGCAAAAATCCCACGATATTGTTTTTGAGCATCGTTCACCCAATTGGACTCTATCGCATGATTTTATAGCTGAAAAGATTTACCCAGGGGCTACAATTGTACATCGATCATCTTCAAAGAGTCTTTTTTATATACATTTTTCATGGATGACTAAACCTATTGAAATACTATGGTAGAAAATAATGAAATAGAGAGCAATTCTCCTTCAGAAGCCGATATAATTTTGGAGAACGCTCGGTTTCTCAGAGATGAAATTCTTTGGTTTGCATCGTGTGCAAACGCTAAACTCGCCGATTATATATCCAAGTCTAGCACTGAAAATGAGAAAGAAAAAGGTTTTTTTAGTAAAGTTTTTGGGTCTAATTCAAGCAATTTAGAAGTAGTAGAACTGGATCCCCAAATCAAGCCGATTGAACCTCCCCGAGTTGCGGATTACAAATCTATTTATGCTGATTTTATCAAGCACTATAGCATGTCTGTTGACGAACGTCTAGTATTGATATTGACAATCATTCCGCATATTCAACCTCAACTATTGGATAGCTTTTTTGCGATTAATCCTTTATCCAAACGTGCGTATACAGAGTTTGGGGGTATCAAAAAACAAGACCAAGGTGGGTTTTTACCTACAATCCAAACTGCCATATTTGTTTTGTCTGGAAACAATCTTGCCAAGCAGCTCAAAATAGCCGATATTTTTGAGCCGGATCATTACTTTTTTCAGCACAATATTCTATACATTCAGCAGTCTGATACAAAAGAACCCTCTACGAATGCCCAAATATGTATCACAGACGAGTATTTAGATCTCTTCACACGTGGCAAGCATCGAAAGCCCCAATTCAACATGAGTTTTCCTGCCAAACGTCTGCATACCAAAATGGAATGGGAGGATTTGGTGCTTAATGAAAATACCATGAAAGCTCTGGACGAAATCCGAATCTGGTTGCAACATGGGCAAAAAGTGGCTATTGACTGGGGCTTAGGTAATAAACTAAAACCGGGGTATAAAGCCCTGTTTTATGGGGCTTCGGGTACGGGCAAAACGTTAACAGCAGCCTTGCTGGGCAAGACGTTTGGGATTGATGTATATCGTATTGATCTTTCAATGGTTATTTCCAAATACATTGGAGAAACAGAGCAAAATCTCGAAAAAGTTTTCAAGAGAGCAGAAAATAAAAACTGGATATTGTTTTTTGATGAGGTAGATGCCATACTAGGCAAGCGTACTAATGTGTCTGATTCTCACGACAAGTATGCCAACCAAGAAGTGTCCTATTTGCTTCAGCGACTAGAAGAATACAATGGTTTGGTGATCCTATCTACCAATATGCGGTTCAATATTGATGATGCATTCAATAGAAGAATCAATTCATTTGTACAGTTTTCTCCTCCAACACCAGCCGAACGATTGATTTTATGGAAGAAAACACTGGGTACTAAAATAGCATTAAAGCAGGATGTGAATTTAGAAGCATTAGCCCATAACCATGATCTTACGGGAGCATCCATTGTAAATGTGGTGCAATATGCTTCACTGATGGCTATTAGTCGTAACGAAAATCAAGTGAGTTATCAAGATCTGGATATTGGGATTCGCAAAGAATATTTAAAGGAAGGAAAAACAATATAGCTATGAAAAGTCTTCAATCATCAAGTAATCAAGGAGAAACGAGTTCTCAATCGGTAGGAAACGTTTTGCCATTTCCGATTCAAGCCAAGCTTACCATTGGTAGTCCCAATGATCATTATGAGCAGCAAGCCGATCAAGTGGCCGATCAAGTGGCCGATCAAGTCATGCGTATGCCTATCGGAAATACTGTTCAGCGAAAATGTGACGCCTGTGAGCACGAAGAAATCCAGAGAAAGCCTTTGTCCATTACTCCTTTCATACAAAAAAAGGGCGAAGATGGTGGAGGGGTAGCTAGTGATGCCATTTCAAGCCAAATAGAATCTAGAAGAGGTGGAGGCAGCCCATTGGGAGAATCTACGAAGAGCTTTATGGAGAGTCGCTTTGGTAACGATTTTTCAGGAGTACGAATCCATACGGATGCCAATGCTATTCAGCTTTCTCAGGATCTTAATGCACAAGCTTTTACGGTAGGAAATGATGTTTTTTTTAACCAAGGAAAATACAATCCAGAGAGTGATTCTGGGAAACATTTGCTAGCTCATGAGCTGACGCATACAGTACAGCAGGGGGGAGGGATACCAGTTAATACTATTCAACGGGATCTTGCTGTAGAACCTCCTAATCCAGAAGCTATTGCACGAGAACTTACAGAAGAAGAAGTAAATAGTGCAATAAGATATAATCAAATAAAATTTAGAGATGAAGCTGAAATTAGAAATTTGAGAGATGTTTTAGGACTTTCTGAAGAACCAGCAGTAATTGATGAAGAATTTGTGAGGACGGTAGCCCAATGGCAAGCAGAGAATAACCAAACACAAGATGGGAAAATAGGGCCAATAACTGCCCGTTTTCTTGGTAGAGAAATGTTGGCAGAAGCAGATATTGCACCTTCACAACGCAGACCTGCTATTCAAATGCTCGAGCGTGGAATTACAATGTGGTTGAGCAACAACACTTATGCTGACACTGCTACCACATCCCAAAAGAACATACAATTTAATGTATCAGTTCCTCCAGGATTGAATTTACGAGATTATGCTATGGTAAATTTTTTAAGTGGCAACTTAACTTTTGCTTCTGGAACACATCCGAATGTTTCAATGTACGGCTCTTTGGTTCCATTTAATTTTGCAGCTGAACAAGTTGATTCAGTTGACACTGACCCAATTTATTGGAGTGATACAGCAAGTGGTCGTTGGAACTATAACATTTCAGGAAGAATTTTTACTGCAACTGATAATCCAGGTTTTAATGGAAATATCTTTAATAACGGAGATTCAGCTAATGTGAATTTTCGTATTGCATTGTTTAGAGTTAGCGATTTACCTGCGACAACTACTGGAAATGTAGGAACCGCAAGGCCATTGATAAGCCTAAATTGGAGATTTTCTGTTGTTAGAGACGCTACAACGGGAGTTATTACACATCCTTAAAAATGATAAGAAATAGTGTTTTACTAGTATTTATTTTTCTTTCTTGTAATCGATTTTCAAATAGAAACACTGAAAAAAATAATGTAATGAAAGGAAATATGGAAAACAAAGATTCTGTTTCATATATTTTAAACCAATTAAATGATTGGGCAAGAAAATATTATAATAAAGATACAAAAGAAATAGAGTCAACTGGAGAGGTTCAAGCTATGATAAAAAACCATTTATCGAAACTTGATAAAATGAAAGTAAAATACAAGTTTGAGGATGGAAAATACATTCTGATTAAAGAATAAATTGTTTGATTTTGTCAGAACATGCCCCCATTTTCCCCATTCCGAAAGCCACTACAAGTACTGTAGCCGAAACTCCTTTGTCAAATGTTTTTGATGACCAAGCAATTGAACAACGAAATAGTCTGCTTACAATCCAGCCCAAACTCACCATTGGTAGCCCAGACGACCTCTATGAACAAGAAGCTGACTCAGTAGCAAATAGCATCATGCGAATGCCCGAAATGCCTTTTTCAGTTCAGAGAAAGTGTGCTGCCTGTGAGCAGGAAGAAATCCAGAAAAAACCTCTCACGATAACTTCATTTATTCAAAAAAGGGGTGAAGACGGTGGAGGGGTAGCTAGTGATGCCATTTCAAACCAAATAGAATCCAGTAGAGGAGGAGGAAGCCCAATGGGGGAGTCTACTAAAAGTTTTATGGAGAGTCGTTTTGGAAATGATTTTTCAGGTGTTAGAATTCATACGGATGCGAATGCCGTTCAACTATCGCAAAATCTCAATGCCCAAGCTTTTACAGTAGGCAATGATGTGTTTTTTAACCAAGGAAAATACAATCCAGAGAGTGACTCAGGGAAACATTTACTGGCTCATGAGCTTACACATACCTTGCAGCAGGGGGGAGGGATTGAGAGAAAAATTCAACGGACCATGTACAATGGTAATGATGAATTTGGTAGTTTTTCACTAAACGATTCTACATGTGCTTTTAATTATAATCAAACTTGGTTTTTTGATTTTAGAGTAGAATTGAGTGATGAAGAAAAAAATCAATTAATGGAAAATGCAAGGACTCATGTGCATTCTGTTTGGTCAAATAAATTTCAATTAGTGCCTACTCCTTTAGTTGATCTTAGAAGTTGCCCTTGTACTGAAGGTGCTACTGTTGATGTCAATATTAGGACAGTTAATCACAGAAAAACAGGTCGTGGGA
>JBOFGX010000355.1:0-2650 GCA_051649345.1 Leadbetterella sp.
ATCAAAATATCTTTTTTAGCATCCACTGATTCTAGGAATAAAAGCTGAGCTACCACAATGTTGGCGATTTGATCATCTACACCCGTACCCAAAAATATAATCCTGTCCATGATCAATCTTGAAAACACGTCGATGGCCGCAAAACGCATCGGACGCTCCTCTATGATGTTGGGTGTCATATTGGTCACGTTGTGTTTCATATAATCGTCAAGAGTAAGACCGTTTATTCCTTGGTGGTGTACTGCATATTTTCTGAATTCTTCTCCGAAATGCATATTGAAATTATTTTTTTAGTTATTACTTAAGAAAACGGATTCAATCTACTAAAAGTTTCCTGTACATAAAAAGCTCTTGTGAATAAACAAAAAAACCACCTCGATTGAGAGGTGGTTTCACTATATTTTCAAAACTGTTTCTTAAGCAGCTGGCTGCTCATAAACTTTGTTTGCTGCATCAGTAAATTCAGCAACTGTAACTTCTTTTGTCTCTTTTTTAACCTTGCTTTTCACAAATTCAGATACTTTTCTACCAAAGGCTTTTTCGAAATACTTTCGATTTTCGTCACCTTTTTTCTCTTTCAATTGTTTTTCGGCCATGGTATGGATGAAGTCTTCCATGCCTTCAAAACCACCCCCTCCAAAATAGCCACGGATCTCAGATTTTACTTCTTCAAGCATATCCGCATACTCTATCTTGATATCTTCTTGTTTAGCAATTTCAGATTTTATAAAATCTAATTTTAATCCTTTTGCAATTTGAGGATATTCTTTTTCCACATCTTCTGCAGAAGCCTTTCCTTTGTTTAAATCAAGTAACCAATCTTTTACGAATGCATCTGGAAGCTCAATTGGATACGTTTCCAGCATCAATTTGTCTATCTCAAATCCCAAAAGATAATCTGACTCTCTAGCGTAGTTTTCTTTCATGATATCAACCAATTGACTTTCGAAACTTGCTTGATCTGTAGCTTTTTCAGGCCCCAATACTTTGTCATAAAACTCCTGACTAATTTCACCTTTTACTTGGCGAGTAATTTTGGTTACTTCTAGCTCAAATGTACCTTCCAAAGCGGCAGCATCTTCATCTGATTTACCCGTAGCAAACCCTAGTTCCTTGGCAGTTTCAAAAATAGTTTGAATATCAAAACTAACCTTACTTCCTTTCTCCAAACCTTTAAATACCATCTGAGCATCAGATTTTACTTTATCTGTCGGAATTCCAGAATTAAAGAAAAACTCAGTGCTTTCTTGGGAAAGATTACCAAAAACTAAATCACCAATTTCTGCACTTTCAGGCTCAGTTTCTGTCGAAAATCTTTGTAGTAAATTGTCTACTGTTTCAGAAATTTGATCAGGACCAGGCTGTATAGCATATTCTTTAACAACGGGAAGGGTATTTAAATCAACTGAAAATTCAGAAGCAAACCCAATGGTATATTCAAAACTGAACTCCTTTTGTTTTGCCCAATCAATATCATATGTTCCTTCTTTGGCTGTAGGCTCACCTACAACTCTAAGGTTATTGTCTTTAATTACTTTGTCAACCTCAGCAGATGCAATACGAATCACCTCGTCTATAAGGATACCTTTACCATAAATATTCTTGATATATTGTACAGGAACATGTCCCGGTCTGAATCCTTTAACCTGGGCTGTACGAGAATATTCGTTTATTTTTTTATTAAATGCGGGTGTATAATCTCCTTGAGAAATATCAACTTTCAAGCTACCTAAGGTGGTAGAAGTTTTGTCAAATTGGCTTTGCATATCTTATTTTTACCTGTTTTTTGAAAAAATCAAAAATATTTTCTACTGTTCAAAAATCTAAATCCATCTAAAAATTTAAAACCCTTCTAACACGTCATGTTGAAGGGTTTTTTAAGTGTACGGGCGGAGGGAATCGAACCCCCACGCCTTGCGGCACTAGATCCTAAGTCTAGCACGTCTACCAGTTCCGCCACGCCCGCATTCAATAGGTTTTGCCGTATTGGGCTGCAAATATAGGAATATATTTCAAAATTTCAAAGAAATTATAGATTCATTCGCGAGAATATTTTTGCAAAATTTTATATCAATTTGTTGAGTAGATATTCGCAAATGTTCAAACGCCTAGTATATTGCGAATTATTGAAAAAACGAAGATCATGCTCTCAACTACCTTTGGTGCTGCAGTATATGGAATTGACGCCACACTAATTACTGTAGAGGTTTCTGTACTCAAAGGTTCATTCGGACTCAATGTTGTAGGTCTACCAGACGGTGCTATTCGAGAAAGTGCTCAACGAATTGATGCCGCTCTCAAAAACGGAGGGTATGAGCAGTCTCGCTATAAAACGATCGTAAACTTGGCTCCTGCTGATATCCGAAAAGAGGGATCAGCGTATGATTTACCTATTGCCCTTTGTATTTTGAGCTCCGGCGGAAAAATTGAATTTCAAAAAGATATTGCAGAATACGTTATTTTAGGAGAGTTGGCATTAGATGGTAAACTTAGGCCCATAAAGGGAGTTTTACCAATTGCTATCGAAGCCAGAACCAAAAAGCTTAAAGGCTTTATTCTACCTAAAGAAAATGCTCAAGAAGCATCCATTGTCAATAGTTTGGATATCATAGGTGTAGAATCACTCCAAGAGGCCATTGAATTTCTGACG
>JBOFGX010000356.1:0-3357 GCA_051649345.1 Leadbetterella sp.
TGCTTAAAATTAAGAATCAAAATTTAGAAAGTAACTCTAAATCATTAACTTCTCGCCTTGACAAAATAGAAGCAATGCTCAATGCCACTCACTAAAACTAAATTAATTTATCATATCAAAAGTAAATGTATCCATGAAAAAAATCTTATCCTTCTTTATTTTACAAGTATACGGCAACATTTATGGTCAATCGATTGAACTTAAACCTGGACTTGCGGGCTATGTGAAGCTACCCGTTGTAAACTGGTTAGAATGTAATCCAGAAGACAAAGGAAAAATGGCTTTTTTCGACTGGGATAATTCAATAAGAATCTGTAATGGAACCGATTGGGTTCGTCCAAAAGGGGTTCTTGAATTACCTTATTATCAAAGTGAATACCTTTCCAATTCTTTATTTGATCTAACAAATACCAATCCTGATGATGGAGATGGGGTGCATGTAAAAATTCAAAGTACAGATAACAATTCGGCAATTATTGGTGAAGCGAAAGCTACCAGCCCAACTTTTGATACAAAAGGGATTCAAGGGATAAATTATTCTACAAATACAAATGGTCATGGCATTTATGGAGCTCACTATGGTGGAGGGGAAGGTGTTGTTGGATCTTCAGTAAGTGGAAAAGGCGTAGAAGGTTATTCTCTATCAGGAAATGCCATTTTTGGGTTTTCTTCAACTGGAGCAGCCGGCTACTTTGTATCAGGATCAGGCCCTTCATTGCTTACTGGTACTGGCAAAGTAGGTATTGGGCTAGCTACCCCCGATCAACTACTAGACGTAAATGGGAGAATACGAATACGGCATAATGGCAATACTGCAGGTATCTGGATGAGCAATTCTACAAATGGTCTAGGGTTTGCTGATGGTGCATTTTATGGAATGAAAACAGATACAGAAACCGGAATTTGGATTGGTAACAATTGGCGGTTTTGGGTTACCAATTCAGGAAATGCAACATTAGTGGGCACACTTACTCAATCTTCTGACCAAAGGCTAAAGAAAGACTTTTCATATTTACAGAATTCATTATCTAATTTATCCCAACTCAAAGGATATCACTACAAATGGATAGATACCGACCGCAGCCAAGACCTACAAACAGGTCTCATAGCCCAAGAAGTACAAAAAATATTCCCAGAATTAGTACAGACTGATAATAAAGGACTTCTATCAGTAAACTATATAGGTCTTGTTCCGCATTTAATCGAGGCTGTAAAAGAGCTACGAGATGAGAATAACATGCTTAAACTAAAAAATGAAAATTTTGAAAACAGTAAAATCAAAATCGAAAATGATAATAAAGCCTTAAGCTCTCGTCTAGATCAAATCGAAACTATGCTTAAATCTATTCAGCCCGAAAAACAAACATACAAATAACGTAAAAGTCAAATGAAAACTAAAAAAACAAACTATTACCCCACCAAATTAAATGCGGGGGATTTGCTTCTTGATGAAAGCAAAAAAGAAAGTGTTTTTATTGGAAGCCGACAAAGCATCGAAAACCAAACCATCCTTTATTTGGAGTCGGATATCAACTACACCAAGGTATATCTTGTAGGGGGGCAAATAATATTAAGCTCCACTAATCTAGGTAAAATAGAAAAAAGATTTTCTAGCAATCATCCCTTTATTCGTATCAGCAGAGGAGTAGTAGTAAACCAAAAGTATATTCAATATTTCCATGAAAAACATATTGAGCTTATCAATAAGGTCAGCCTCACTGTGTCGCGTCGTAGAATTAAAAATCTTTGCTTAATCAATAAATAAATACCATGAAAAAAACCTTATTATTCTCGCTTTTTATTTGCTTTCAGTCTTATGGACAATCGTTGCTCTTAACACCTGGTACAATTAGAAAAGAAAATTCTTCTGATGATGATATAATAATACGTAGTATTGACACTTACCCTACTCAGATTTGGAGTAGGGCAAATGGGACAATATCAGCACCAACTGCTTTATTATCTGGAAATATAATTACTAATTTGGCAGCGAGTGGCCATAATGGATCTGATTTTACTTTTCCACGTGCAAATATAAGATTCTGGGCTACACAAAACTGGACAAGTATTGCCAATGGTACTTCGATTACTTTTGGTACTACTTCCAATAATTCTACAACAATTACACAAAGAATGATAATAAATCATGATGGTAAAGTAGGTATTGGACTTACCTCACCTGATCAACTATTAGACGTAAATGGAAGAATGCGTATAAGGCACAATGGCACAACCTCAGGTATCTGGATGAGCAATTCAACAAACGGACTTACCAATGCCGACGGTGCTTTTTATGGAATGTTAAATGATACTCAAACAGGCATTTGGATTGGAAATAATTGGAGATGGTGGGTGACTAATACAGGAAATATGAATGTAACCGGAGAAGTTAACCGTAGTCAAACGACCGATGCCAATATGGTACCCATAGCTTATGGGAATGTAAATGGTGACGGTACAATAAACATCTCTGCAAGCACAAATAATTTTACGGCTGCAAAAGGTGTGTTAGGTGGTTACACAATTTACTTAACAGGAGAATCGTATTCAAATACCAATTACACAACAGTCGCTTCACTTGTTGATAAAGTGGGTTTTGTCGAAATCACTTCGTTTGGTACCGATTTAGTGATTTACACCTATGATAAATTAGGGAATCCTATGGACTCAAAATTCAATTTTGTTATTTACAAAAAATAAATATACCATGAAAAAAATCTTATTCTTCTCGCTTTTTATTTGCTTTCAATCTTTTGGACAAACACCAAAAATAGAGGTGGTTGTTGGTTCAACAGAAAACTCGGATGGTATTAAATCCATTTTAAAAAATACAAGTTCAACAAATTATGGAATATATGGAGACCACTCAGGAATAGGAAATGGAGTGTATGGAAGGTCTTCTGGTGGAACGGGCGTACATGGTTTTTCGCAATTTGGAACAGGTACGTCAGGAGTCTATGGCTTAGCTTATGGTTTTACCTCAAGCGGTGTTAAAGGTTATTCAGAAAATGGCTATGGATATGGTGTCCTTGGTTCAGCAGAGTCAGGAATTGGAGTCTATGGATATGCACAAAATTCGTTTACTAGCAATGGTATTGGTGGGTATTTTTCCAATGCCTCAGCATCTGGTTATGCCCTAATAACGGGCAGCGGTAGGGTCGGTATTGGATCTTCTGCACCCTCTGCACAATTAGATGTGGCAAGAGGTAATGGTATTGATGGAACTGCGATTTTTAGAGGTACGACCTACACTTCACATTTTAATTATTCAACCAATGAAGACACTTATATCAGAGGGGGAAAAAGTGGCTCTAATGTTTTAATAAATGATGACTTTACAGGTGGGAAAGTAGGAAT
>JBOFGX010000357.1:0-4714 GCA_051649345.1 Leadbetterella sp.
ATTGATCGTACCAGTTTTCCTTTATTTCACAAATTTATCGGTTGTGACGAGTTTAAAAAAAGTATGAGTGGGGTTATGACTGCCCTTTCAGAATTTAAGATTTCAAGTTTACAAAACTTGCCTCAGAGTCTTGGAAATATAGCATTAGAAAGTTATAAAAACGTTGTAGCATCTGCTACCAAACAGGCTCTTTGTTTAGGCGGAGTTGGAAATAGACAAGAATGTAATTTAGAGAGATATAAGGCGGGAAGACTTGTGTTTGATATAGGAAGTAACTTTATTCCTTTTGGAGCTATGGCAAAAGTTGGAAAATTTGGTAAAATACCCAAATTAATTGTTACAAATATAGATAATGGATTAGCTGTCGTAAACAAAGGGTTAAAACCTTTTATAGACCCTATAACAAATGCAATTAGTTTAGCCGCTAAGAAATCCAAAGTTATTGTGCCTGCTGCATTGATTGGGGCCTCCGTATTAGCATATATTCCCAATCCTGTTAAAATAGGTGGTGAAATGGTAATGAAGTCTACCGATAAAATTATTGAGTTTTCTTTAAAACCGTTAACCCAAAACATAAACGCTAAGGCTGTATTTGACGATGTAGTTGGGGCAGTAGATAATTTAGGTAACGATGCAATTTTGGCTTTTAAAAAGAATTCAGACGTTTTAACAGACCAAAGTGCTTTCAATAAAATTGATGAATTTTTAGCTCCTAGTAATTCAAACAAATTGGAGCTTGTAGAATCAATCGATAATGTAAAAGTGTATGGTAAGTACTACGATCCAGGAACTAGGAAAAGTATTGTTTTTGAAAAGAAAGGAAAAATAGAAGTACAAGAGGTTAAACCTCAGTTTAGAAATCCTGCAGATGCAGACTCTCCTCAATCTATTAGTGTTTTTAAAAGTGTTGATAATTCTGTTGGGGATGTTATTTTGAGCACCACAACTAGTAGTGTGGATAATCCGCTTTTAAGAGGGGTATTTCGAGAATCTATCAGAAGAAGACCGCCTCGCGATCCAGGCGAAGATCCAGACGATGAAAAAGATTGTAAACCCTGTAAGACATCCTCAGCTAAGGTCATTATGGAGCAGGTCTGTGCCCGAGCAAAACTCGCGAATGCCTATTCTTCTACAAGCGGAATCGTTTCCTCTTTAAACAAGATTTGTGCACAAAATGCTAATCCCGGTGCGATTGGTACACAGCTATTGACTTATTCTTCTAAAGAAATTTATGATTTTTTGATGGATATTAAAGATGCAACAGTACCTTCCTGCGAGTCAAATAATCCCCTTCGTTCTTCTGCAACTCAAGTTTTATCTGCTAACGTTGGCTCACTAGACGTTACTGATATAACAATCTGGAAAATGTTGTATGACAAATCCGAATTAGAATCCAAAGGCTCTAGACGCAATTGGGAGAATATCCAAAACCTTAAAGCTCTCTACACATATCAGAATAACAAATGGGCTACTAATTTTCAGGTGAAAACCCAAGATTTTTTAAAACGATATGTAACTACAAATAGTATTTTTAATGGCTATGGCTTTGGGTGTTTGCATGAAGAGGTCCAAAATCTTACAGACTTTATGACGAAGTACCAAACCGATGCAATAGCACCACAAAGGGGTGTAGGTAAGCATGTGAACAATGTTTTTGAAGATGTTTTCAATGGTAGTTATGAAACCAATGATGATGAAGAGCAGCTTAGCTATGGTGTAGGTACATATACAGGTGCCCTATACGAAATATACGTGAGTTTGTACCAAACCAATACCCTGACTCCTCTTACAAAATTTGATGATATTTTTGAAATTGGTACTACTGATAATAGATATGATATTCTTTATGAGCCAGGAGGTGTTAAACATTACATAGAATGTAAAAATTTGGGAGCAACTAGTGCTCATAGTATAGCTTCCAAAGATCCGTTTGTTCAACAATTCAAAGCGTACATGGCAAACACAAAGTCTATGGATAAACTTACGTATTATTTCAAAAGAAGAACAAACAATGTGCCCGATGCTACAAAACTAAAAGAGCAATTTAGAAAGATCTTTCAAGGCCCAGAAGTAATGCCGGCCACCACTCCTAAAAGTTATACTTATCCTATTTTCAAAACCATTTTTGATAACAAGCCATTATATACTTCCTTGTTTGGAAATCTAGATGAGACAGATGCGAAAGCAGTTTTTATTGATTTGGTGGGGCAGGATCCTCCCATTACAACTCCTCCCACTCCCAATACATTTTCCAGTTTATATGATTTTATAAAAATACGATGAAGACTAGAACTATTAAAAATATTGGTTACTACATTGAGGTAAATGGGATACTTTACCTTTCATCACCAGAAAGAAAGGTTTATGATGAATCAGGAAATGAGAATCTAGAAAGTCATAATTATAGTCCTATGTGTTGGGTGAGCGTGAATAACCATCTGATCATGCCCATTACTGAAGGCTTGGGTAATACATATATCTATGATACCGTAGAAAAAACAGGCTTTGAATTAGAGGGAAGTTGGATAATAAGAAAGTGGTACAACAATAACAATCTTATCCCTATTCAAGAGAATTTTCCGGGTGATCGTAAAATTAAAAAAACCAAAATTTATGATTTGGATACGTATCAATTTGTACAATTTCCACAGTATGTAATATATAATTCCAGAGGGAATCTATACAAAGACAATATGTTGTATGTATTAAATGATACCTGTGATGTACTTGCGTATAGCGTACTTTCTGAATCTATCCTTTGGCAATTTTCTGTTGCCGACTTAAACCTACACAATACAGATAGCATTTTGGGTTTGTTTGGACAAATTTTGGTGGTAACATGTGATACAGATTACCCTGGAATGGAACGAACAAAAGCAAAAATATACTTGGGCATAGATATTCAAGATGGACGAATCATCTGGCGTACAGACCAAGTTATGTTTGATGATCGCAAAAGATATACCGAGTTTGTTTATTTATATTCTTTCCAATGGGAAAACAACCAGACCCTATTAAAAGGATTATGTGGTGATTATTATTCTGAGTTAGATACCCAAACAGGGCAGATCACAACATGGAATATTAGGTCACTTTTAGATAAAGAGAACTTGAGCAATCAACAATCCACCTGTATACAAGGTAAGTATTTGTATTTCAATGCTGATGATGATATTAGGGGGGGGTTTGCGAGTGTGGTAGGGGCTTTTGATACAGAGACCCGTACTATTGCTTGGTACCACAAAGTAGATACAGAGTCTTCCATCAGACCAGCCGAACCTAATGTATTTGGAAACAAAGTGTATGCATTGGATAATTCTAATTGTCTTCATATTATGGAGCTAGAGGAAGGTGATGGTGTAGATCTTGTCTAATTGTTGCAATCCCAAAGCCGTCAAAAGGAATTTTACAATAAAAGAAATGGAAGATAGAGAAACGTCGATAGTGGGGAGTTTGCTCGAGCAGGAATATTTCGTGGATATGCCCGATTGCATTTTTGAGCCAAACGACTACAAAGATGCCGTAGAGAATATGTGTAGGATAAGCCAAGGAGTACTCACACTAGATAGTTTTGAAGGAAGAGTAAATGAAGGTAAATATGAGCTAGATCTTGTCATCAATGGTAAGCGTGATTTATACAATTGGATGTATATTCAGACTATGTGGATACGAGTAATTTCTTACCACAATTCAATAAAGTATTGTTTAACAGTGGGTATGCGGGTTCTAAATTTTTTGTAGATATATATGTTGATTTTTCTGCGGCATTTATAAGTAGAAAAAAGGCACAAGAATTGATCAACAAAGGTCTATTACCTGCAGATATGGTATTCACAAAAGATGTGTTGAGTTATGGTTTGTAAAGCAGCGTGAGTTTTATTATAAGGTGTAAAGTAAAATGAATATAGATAGACTTTTTAAAGTTGAAATAAATATAGTATGAACAAAAATATACAAAGAATACTTTTTCTATTCTTTCTAGTGTTGAGTACGTTTGCTAAGGCAGCTGTCCCCGAGCCAGGTAAGAAAGATCCCCCTAGCAATAAAGAAATTATATTGCCCGAGGGTATGAGTGCGGCTCGATCTCAGCAGTTGCAAGCGGCTTTGCAAAGAGCCTTGGCCAACATTAATCCTGACGTCGTTACTTCCGCACCTTACGAACATGCAGAACAACCCTTGGTGGCCCCCGAAACAAACGCTGCTCGAGACTCAGCCGCCAAAGTGTTTGACAATGTAAAGTATATCACAGAGCTAAATGTCCTTAACCAGGAGCTACCCATTGGTATTAAAGAAACCATCGGAAACACCAGTGTGGAGATCGCTATCAGCAAGTATATTCTATATCCTGCCTATGGCGAAATCACGATCTACTGCCGTATGCACTTCAAAGACTCCAAGGCTCCTAATGGGGAGCGAGATGTATTTTTTGGTGCTACCGGTATCAAGATAGCCAATGGGGGTATTATGGACGAAGCCAAACTTGTATTGCTAGGCGATGTGGCTCTACCATTTGGCGGCAATACATTTACCATCAAGGGGGGGTACAACGAAAACACGGGGGCATCCAAAAGTCTTACCTATGTCATTATAGATTGTAAGGGCTTTAGAGAATTGTCTATCAATGGAGAGCTTAAGTTATCCAGAAGCATTGTGCAGCCCTTTGATGAAGAAAAAAGAGCACCCAAGCCCGGCAATGTTATCATTCCTATTCTTA
>JBOFGX010000358.1:0-17111 GCA_051649345.1 Leadbetterella sp.
GTTACAATCAGTGAAAAAGGCGGTCCAAAAGTACTTACAATTACAACGAATAAGTCTGTACTTTGTAATGGTAATGAAAGTGCGGTGCTCTCTGCTTCGGATTGTAACGGCACCATTGAGTGGTCGAATACTGAGAAAGGAAAAACACTAAATGTTAAAAATAGCGGTGAGTATTATGCGATTTGCTCAAACGATTGTGGTGAATCTGCTCTTAGTAATATTATCAAAATAACAAAAGATGGTAAGCCTAATGCTCCACTCATTGTAAGCGATAAAAGCTCCGTATGCGGTACTGAAAAAGCTAAGTTATCGGCTCTAAATTGTATTGGTAATATAGAATGGAGCAATAAGCAAAAAGCCGACTCTATTTTTGTTGGCCCTGGTAAATATTATGCTATTTGTAAAACTGATTGTGGAGAAAGTGAGGCATCCAACGAAATTGTGATTAGTACCACGCCTGTTCCGAACGCTCCAATTCTTAAAGCCGATCAAATTGAAATTACAGCTTCAGAAAAGACCACCATTAGGGCTGAGGGCTGTATTGGTGGTGAGGTTATTTGGTCTGATAATTTAGGCAAAGGGAATACTGTAGAAGTACGTCCAGGTAGGTATACAGCCAAATGTTCAACGTCATGTGGAGAATCTAGAGCAACAGAAATCGAAATAAAAACTAAAATTGCTCCTCCTGCACCTAGAATTACAGGGACAGACAAAGTATGTGCTGGTAAAACAACTACCTTGACGGCAAGCGGTTGCAATAACGGTACATTACGATGGTCTAATAATTTGGGTTCTTCAAGAACAATAAATGTAGGTGTGGGTAATTACACAGTTACATGTACAGAAAATGGCCTCATTTCTAATCCTTCTACTGTTTTTTCAGTTACGCCAATATCAATCCCTTCTGCACCAACATTGAGCGGAGCTAAAGAAATTTGTAAATCAGAAAAAGCTACAATTTCGTCAACGGCTTGCGTAAACAGCATAATTAAATGGTCTGTTGGTAATAGTACTTCTAATAGTATAGAAGTTGGTGCTGGTAACTATACTGCTACATGCGTAAACGAATGTGGCAGTTCTCAAATCTCAAATTCAATTGAAATCAAAGAGAAACCTGCTCCTACTATTCCTAAAGTTATAGCCTCTAAAAACGAAATTTGTGAAAATCAAAAGGTTACCATTTCAGCTTCTGGATGTGATGGAACCTTGGTATGGTCAAATAATCTAGGAAGTAGATCTACGGTAGAAGTTGGAAACGGCAAATTCAGCGTACAATGTAGAACCGAGTGTGGTCTATCTTCTCCATCGGAAACAATAGATATTAAACTTATTAGGAATCCTGTTGCTCCCAAAATTTCCAGCAGTGAAAGTGTGCTTTGTGAGCAAGTAAAATCAATAACACTTACGGCTGAAGGTTGTAAAGACGGTAAAATTGTTTGGTCCAATGAAAAACAAGGAACTACACTCGTAGTTATCTCTGCGGGGGATTATAGTGCTACTTGTATCAATAATTGTAGCGAAAGCGGAGCTAGTAATTCTATTAAGATAAAAGCAAGTGGTACACCTAACGCTCCTCTTATTACTTCGGATAGATCATCTGTTTGTGGAGATGAAAAAGCTGTTCTCATCGCCCTGAATTGCCCTGGTAATACTGAATGGAGTACAGGTCTCAAAAAAGATACACTTAAAATTGGACCGGGTAAATATTCTGCTATTTGTAAGACGTCTTGTGGTACAAGTGAGGTTTCTAATGAAATTTCGATTTCTACAACTCGCTCATCTACCCCACCGAGTGTTTCGTTTGTAAAGGATACCGTAATTTATAAAAATTGCTCAATACAATTGCAATCCACTAATTGTGGTGGTGAGCTGAGATGGAGCAATGATGCAGTCGGTGAAAAAATTACAATCACAAAACCGGGCAACTATTCAGCAACTTGTAGAAACTCATGCGGACTAAGTACACGCTCTAATATTCTTAGAGTTGTGTCAGATACTACTATAAATTGTCCAGAAACTTCAGGCGGAACGGGCGGAACAGAAGGTTGTAATCTACCTGTACCATCCATTACAGCTACAAAGCGTAATGTATGTACTCCAGAAAGCATCTCACTTACAGCATCTTGCTCTGCAAGTGATCGTGTTAGTTGGTCTACATTTGATACTCTCAAAACAATAACTGTCAGACCAGAAAGAACAACAAGCTATACTGTTAAATGTATCAATGGATCTTGTACAAGTAAAGAATCTGCGGAGTTTAATATTACAGTAGGTAAGCCAGAAGCACCAGAAGTTTCAAGTTCCGTAAAAGAAGTCTGTGAAGGAGGAAAAGTAACCCTTAAAGCCGATGGGTGTGAGGGAGCTATAGAGTGGTCATCTGGACAAAAAGGTGAACAAATTGAAGTCACCATACGTACTGATTCTAAATTTACGGCTACTTGCTCTATTGGTAATTGCAAATCGGATGTTTCGGAGGAACTTATAATCAAAGTAGGTAAACCAAGTAAGCCTATCCTTTCAGCTAAAACCACTACCTTGTGCTCAGGTGAAAAAGTAAATATTGTTGCTAGTAATTGTAGTGGTATCATTACTTGGTCTGACGGTTCTAAAGGCAGCATCCTTACTGTTACTTCTGCAACTCCAGGAACACGTACCTATACAGCTAAATGCGGTAGCAGTTCTGGTGATTGCGAAAGTCCAAACTCTGATCCTATTTCCGTAACAGTAAGCCCACAAGTATCTACTGCAAACGTGTTGGGAGATCTTAAGAATACGTGTCCAAATGAATATGTAGATATTAATCAGTCTATTAAAACTGAAGGTACTACCGCTAATACTGTATACGAATTCAGGAAATCAGAATCATTAGAATCTGCAATTGTTGTAAATACAACGCAAGTAGTTGCTGGTACATACTATGTATTCTTGCGAAACGAACTCGGGTGTTACAGCAGTCCTAAGGCCGTTATTGTAAAAATTGATAAATGTGAAAATGGTAAATTGCCACCTACGAACACCCTTGCTGATATACAGGTTCAAATATCGGCCGTAACGAATACAGTTCCAGTTGGACAAAAAATCCAATATACCGTTTCAGCTAAAAATATTAGTACAGTAGCTGCCACCAATATCGTAATCCGTAATCCTATTCCTGATGGTATCAAAGTGGATTCTATTACTAATGGTGCAAAAATAAGTAAAGACGCTACGAGTATTAATTTGGCATCGCTTAACGCTGGTGCGGAGTTTACATATACGTACATGGCTACAGTTGCATCGGCTGGCAAAATTGTAAATGTAGCGGAACTTGTAAGTGTAAGTCCAGGTGACAAATTAGAAGCTAACAATAGAAGTGTGTTTGTCATCAACGATATTGGAACTAATGGACTCATAGGCGTAAGTAAATCTGTAGGTGATGTTAAACAGGTTTCTAAGGATATATATGAAGTTCCGTTTACAATTACTATTCTTAACTCAGGAGGAAAACCTGTTTCTGATATTGAAATCGTCGAAGACTTAACCTCGACGTTTGGTAAAGACGTAACCATCATTACAGAAGGAATGAAGGCTTCTGTTGATGATCCTGACTTCAAAGTCAATTCTAAATTCTCGGGATCAGGCAGCAATACCAATCTCATAGATAAAGGTACAGGTACAATCGAAGCGGGTAAATCTGTTACGGTTACGTATGTTGTGAAAGTGGATGTTTCAAAATCTTCCACTACGAAGTTCAATAGCTCCACTATAGTATTCGGAAACAACAGATCTCTTTCTGATACTTCTAATAGCCAAGGTGTAGACCCAGACGAAGATGGTAATCCTATGAATAATAATGAGCCTACTCTTGTTTCTATTGTTACTGAGCCTATCACTAGCGGTATTGCTACGTCTATGCAGGTAATCAAAAACAAAAAAGTAGATAAAGTAAGTCATGAGATCACAATTGCCTATGTAGTCAAAAATACAGGTAACACAGATCTTAAAAATGTGATACTTATTGATTCCTTAGCGAAAGTATTCCCTGCAAATGTTAGTTACATCATGATTGGTAAACCTACAGTTTCTGATTCAAGTAAACTTTACATAAATCCAAATTTCAATGGTAAAACAGATACAAGAATCACATTGGATGTAAGTAGTTCTATATTATCAGCCAATACATCAGATACTATCTTTATCACGTACAAAGCTAACTTTGGAGCTAATCCTTCTACATATTATACAAACTCATATGTAAAAGCCTCCACTCCTACTGGCAGAGTTATTTCTGATAAATCAAATAGTGGGCTTACCGTAAATGCATCTTCTAATGAGCCTACTATGATTAAACCAGCCGTAGATACTGAAGTAATTACAAGTAAAGTTGATAGAATAATAGTTTACGAAGGTATGTCTCCCAATAATGATGGGCTCAATGATTACTTTACCGTGGATATTCCAGAGGGTACGCTTATTCAATCTTTGGAAGTGTACAATAGATGGGGCCATCTGGTATGGAAGTATAAAGCTGTAAACGATGATTACATATCCAGAATCGAATGGAATGGGGAGTCAAACACAGGAATAAAACAGGGACCTGAAGGTCTTTCATCGGGTACATACTTCTACCTTGTAAAAGTTCAAGGAGAAAGTAAAGTCAGAAATGGCTTTATTACAGTAGCAAAATAAATTTTTCTTTACCTTAACCTCCTTAGAGCCCTCAGTATTTTATTGGGGGTTCTTTTTTTGTTTGAATCTAAAAAATATACTCATTGGTTTATTAGCCTATTTGAGCTTTGATATAATAATCTAAGAATATTTTCTTTTTGGCAAGATTTTTGCAAGTTTTACAAATAAATATTCAACTAAAATTACCTTTTGAGAAGTATAATCGCACTTCTTCTTTTTTGTCATATATATACCTTTGGTCAAAAGGTTCAAAATAAGCATATTCTAGAAGCTGAGGAGTCCGTGAGAAACAAATCTTATGTGATGGCCATTCTGCAATTCGAAGAAATTCTAGCAAAACCCAAGGGGCTTACTCCAGAAGATATTCAAAACATAAAGCTCAACTTGGGTGAATTATACTTTATTACTAAAGACTACATTGGTGCTGAAAAAAATTTTAGTGAGGTTCTGTACGGAGCCCCTAATCTAAAAAGTGATCAAATTAAGGCTTACCAAAGATTTGCTCAGATACTGTCTAGCTTAGGCAATCATGGAGAATCAGCAAAAATGTGGCAAAAATTCACTGATTTACAAGAACATGATAAAAGAGGTACAGAGTTTGTAAAACTGTATAAAGACCTAGATCCCCTTACTAGAAACTCTAATTCCTACCTAATAGAATATATAGGGCTCAATACAGCTAGTCCTGATTTTAGTCCTGCATATTATAAAAATGGGCTAGTTTTTGTATCAAGTAGAGAGAAAAATGCCGTAATCAAGCGATTGTTTGGCGTAGAAAGTACCTCTTTTCTAGACTTGTTTTATCTGGAGGATTTAGATGTACTTAACAGAACCCAGCAAGGGGGATCTCTTGGGTCTAGTTCTGAATCTGTTAAAAAAAATACAGAGAAAGTTGGATCCAATTACTATTCACCTGAAAATTCAAATGATGTAAGTTCTTCTCTGGGTCATAGTGGTAGCGATTACATAAAAGGGACTCAAAACTATGAAGAGAACCCTACTATAGAGGTAGAAAAATTTAGTAAAAAACTCAATGGTAAATATCATGAAGGTCCATGTACCTTCTATAAAAACGGTCAAAAAATAATATTTACTAGAAGTGGCTACGGAGAAGGGCTATTTGGGCCCAAGAAAGGTGAAATCTTGAAATTGCATTTATACTCTGCTGAAAAAACTGAAAAAGATTGGGGTAATATCACCAAACTACCTTTCAATGACGATAAATACAGTTGCGGTCATCCTACTATCACAAACGATGGTAGTTTACTGTTCTTTGTTTCCGATATGCCTGGTGGATACGGAGGAACAGATATATACTATTCTATATATGATAATGGCCAATGGTCTACACCTCAGAATGCAGGGGGCAAAATCAATACCCTTGGAAACGAAATGTTTCCATTTGTTGATGAAAATCTCATTCTTTACTTTTCGTCAGATGGTCATCCGGGCATTGGAGATCTCGATATTTTCAATGTCAAAATAGATTTCAAAACGATTAAACCTACGGGACAAGTTCGAAATTTAGGTGCACCCTTGAATTCTAAAAATGATGACTTTGGGATCATTACTGACAGTACTCGTACCATGGGCTACTTCAGTAGTAACAGAAAACGTGGAGGTGTAGATGACGACATTTATAAATTTACACGAGTAGGTTCTATGTATGGCTGCAGAGACTTAGTCATTACCATAAAAGACAAGTTTTCTAAATCTCCGCAAGAAAGATTCATTTTCAACTATTATAGAAACGGAGATAGGAGCCAAAAAGAGTCTGCAATTACAACCAAAGAAGGTACAATAAAACTTTGCTTGCCCTCTGATTCACAGTATGAGTTTGTCTTTGACAAAAAGGGGTATGCAGGAGTTACTAAATCGTTTTCTAATTTAGAAGTATCAGACTACGAGCCCTCTACTATGAATATCTTTTTAGAGCCCTTGGATCCCGAGCCTATAGCAAGTACCCTCACTAGTCCAGAAAAATCCGAAGAAGTAAAAAAGAACAGACGCCTAGTTCAGAAAAATGTAGGTTCTGATCAGCTTAACGAGTTTAGAGGCACCATCATACGTGGAGAAGATGATGAGCCAGAATCAGCTGTAAAGGTGCGATTTATCAATAAATGCACGGGAGAAGTACAAGAAATGTATACGCGTAGTGATGGGTCATATGAGTTTAAAAGGGTACTTGACTGTGATTATGAGCTTACGGCTACCAAAGAAGGTTTTATCATGTTTTCTGAAGTGATAATAAAAATCATGAAGAAGAATTTCTTCGGTAAAAAAGTTTTGAACAAAAACGCAGAAACATCAACCAATCTTTTTGATAGAAAAATATATAAGGTAGGAGATGTTATTAAACTCGAAAATGTATATTATAAATCTGACGAATATAAAATAAAGGATAATTCCAAATCGGAATTAGACAGGGTGGCGTCATCCCTAAAGAAATACCCCAATATGATTCTCGAAATCTCTTCGCATACAGATACCAGAGGCAATCCTAGCACCAATCTTATTCTTTCTCAGAAGCGTTCAGAAGAAATACTTAAATATTTGACTACACAGGGAATTAAGAAAAATAGGATGAAAGCCATTGGCAAGGGAGAAACCGAACCTATGAACAAGTGCAAACGAGGTGTTAATTGCACAGAGGCAGAGCATCAACGCAATCGCCGAACAGAATTTAAGATTCTTCGTATCGAAAATCTATAAATCTACTTCTGACATATTTGTTGCCTTCTCAAAAAAATGTTGAATGGGTACTGGCTTCGAAACTTTATTCAGCTCCTCCTTCGTGTACCAAGCTCCAACCAATGTATTAGATACAAGACGAGTGGATACAATATCTATTATATGAAAAACAATATGCAATTTTCTATGACTTAGAAGGTGTTTCATTTCATAAACATTATTTTTTAGCAAGTAGGCATTGCTTGATAGATGTTTCCTAAGAAATAAATCTATTTCTGCATCCTTATTTAATTCAACAAAATCGAACAACTTGGCCCATATTCCACTTTCCTCTCTTTGCTTCAAAAAATAGGAATCTCCGCATCTAATTACTAGGTATTCTATTCTTCTTTCTAATACCTTTACTTTCGAACTCTTTTTAGGGTATAAAGAAACACTCTTGCTTTTTCTGGCGAGACATTCTACATTCCACGGACATTCGTCGCATGTAGGATTTTGAGGTGTACAGACCAACGAACCCAATTCCATTATCGCTTGGTTGAACATAGCCGGTTGGCTTTGAGAGATCAATCCGTTGCAAATAGTAAAAACTTTAGCCTTCGTAGATCCCTTATCTATGGGATCCTCTATGGAATACAAACGAGAGATTACTCTCAACACATTGCCATCAACAACCGATACTGGCTCATTGTAACAAAACGAAGCAATGGCTGCAGCCGTGTAGTCTCCCACACCAGGGAGTTTTCTTAACTCTAAAAACGTTTTAGGAAATACCCCTCCATACTCATAATGAACAAGTTTGGCCGCTTTATGTAGATTTCTTCCTCTCGAATAATACCCAAGTCCCTGCCATAACCTCAAAACCTCCTCTTCAGACGCTTGAGCTAAATCCGCTAAAGTGGGAAACACCGATATGAACTTTTCATAATAAGGCAGCCCCTGAGCTACACGCGTTTGTTGCAAAATCACCTCACTGAGCCAAACCGCATACGGTTCTTTTGTTCTCCTCCAAGGTAAATCGCGTCTATTTTTATTGTACCACCCAATCAGATTTACGTCCATTCAAAAACAATTACTAAAGATTAAATATCCATAAAAATACCCATACAATTTTGTAATACCAGACAAATCCCATTTTAAGGTCCAGTATACATGCTCTTTTCTACTTAATTACAACATTTAATTTAGAAAAAACCGAAACTACATTTTTGTATAATTTTTTGAATATCACGTGACTATTAAAAAATTCGCATACAGGATAAAAAAAGTATCATTATTGACAAGAAAAATATAGCATTTGAAAAAATAATAGCTTGATTTTAAAAAAAATATTTGTTATATTGTTTTCGAAATGTAACTATCTTAATATTAATATTTTATATAAAAAAATATTTGCTCATTAACATTAAGATATTATCTTTGCAAGCTGAATTTATCCCCCTGATAAATCAGACGCAAGATTTTTTTAACATTTATAAATTATAATACTGTGACTAAAGCAGAAGTAATCTCGATCATTTCAACAAAGACAGGTGTAGACAAAGCAGTTGCATCAAGCACTGTAGAAGCATTTTTTCAAACTGTAAAAGAGCAATTGGCTGGTGGCGAAGCTATCTATGTTAGAGGCTTTGGAAGTTTTGTAAACAAAAGAAGAGCTGAGAAGAAAGCACGTAACATCTCAAAAAAGACTACTGTAACTGTGCCTGAGCACTTTATTCCTAGTTTCAAGCCTTCAAAAGAGTTTATTGAAGAGGTTAAAACTAAAGTGAAAGTAAAATAATAATTTTGTAGTGGTTTGAGCAATACAACCAAAGTTTCTATATTAGTAATATGCAGCCTTCTTTTAGGTGCGTTTTTGTTAAGTAGGCCCACATTCGTGGTAAGTTCTGATGCTCAAACCACTTCTTCAAAACCCGCTAAGAAAGATCCACAAGAAAAACACGAAGATACCAAGCACACCCTAAGCACAGGTGGGCAAAAAAATCTACAGGAAGCATTCGCACTTCTGAAATCCAATCCTAATTCAGCGAGTACTTTAGACATTATATCTGAGATATACCGAAAAGAATCTTTTTTTGATAGTTCAGCTTATTATTTAGAAAAGTCCATCTCTGTTTCCCCGTCAGCAGAAAAAATACTGAAATCTGCCGACACCTATTTTCAAGCCGCCAATTTAGCTATTGATCCAGTAAAAGCAGAGAGCTTCTTTATTAAGGCAAGAGGCATCTATGAAGATATCCTTAAAAAGGAGCCTCAAAACCTTTATGCGAAAACGCAACTAGGAAGCACCTATGTGCGATCAGAAAATCCCATGAAAGGCATTGGTATCATCAAAGAAGTGTTAGATACAAACCCCAATTACGTAATGGCTATTTATACTCTTGGTACCATGGCTATACAATCTGGACAATGGGATAAAGCTGTCCAACGCTTCGAGAAAGTACTCGTATTAGAACCTAGAAATATAAATGCAAAAATGGGATTGGCCTTTAGTCTAACAGAATTGGGCAAGAAAGAGGAATCCAAAAAACTTTACAATGAACTTCTAAATGACGATCTTGACCCTATCTTAAAAGAAGAGATCAGAAAAACTTTGAAATCATTAGAATAAATCGTATCTTTGCAGTCCGAAAAATCTGAAGTTTTTTAATTAATCATAAATATTTAGTATTATGCCTTGCGGAAAAAAAAGAAAAAGACATAAAATGAGTACACACAAAAGAAAGAAACGTCTTAGAAAGAACCGTCACAAAAAGAAATAATCTCTATTAGTTATATTTTGAAATGAGAGGTATAAAGCTAGTTCTTGATCCTCTCATTTCTTATTTTCTAATTTCCATTCCACTATTTTAATTCTTCCTCTGATTTGAGCAACGAATTATTCATATCCTCAACACCGAAAGGTAATCGCATAGCCCTTACTCAAGATAAAGGTCTTATAGAATATCATTTGGATGAAGCCGAACAACAATTTGTTGTTGGTGATATATATTTTGGGACTGTCCGTAAAGTAATTTCTGGCCTTAATGCTGCTTTTATAGATATAGGACATGAGAAAGACGCGTTTTTACACTATCACGATCTGAGCCCAAATATATTTTCGCTAAATAAATTCACCAAAGACGTAATCGCAAAAAGACCCTTCAGTACTAGACTTAAAGGTTTTCAAATGCAGCCCCAAATAGATAAACTGGGGAAAATAACGGAGGTGTTGGAGAAAAATGACCCTATTCTGGTTCAAGTAGTTAAAGAACCTATCTCTTCAAAAGGACCTCGACTTTCATGTGATATTTCAATTGCGGGCAGATACGTTGTACTTGTACCTTTTGGGAATGCCATCAATATCTCGAAAAAAATATCCTCTAAACAGGAAAGACAGCGTCTACATAAGTTAATTGCGGCCATAAAACCCGAAAATTTTGGTGTTATCGTACGTACAGTAGCAGAAAATATGGAGGTTTCGGAGCTTCAAAACGACCTTGTCAGTTGCCTTGAAAAATGGGATCAAGGTATTGCTAAACTCAAAGATGCCAAACCTAGAGATTGTATAATCTCTGAAATGGATAGAGCAGCCTCTATACTTAGGGATATGCTTAACGATGATTTTGATGCCATAGTAGTAGATACCAAAGAAGACTTTGATAGTATCAAGGCTCTCATTCATAAAATAGCCCCTCAAAAAGAACGCATACTCAAGCTACATAATAACAAAACCAAGCTTTTTGAACACTTCGGGATTGAAAAGCAATTGAAATCCTTATTCGGTCGCTCCGTAAGCTTACCTAGTGGAGGCTACTTAATCATTGAGCATACAGAAGCTTTGCACGTAATTGATGTCAACAGCGGTAACAAAGCCACCACCGAAACCGATCAAGAAGCTACTGCTCTATCTGTAAATAAAGAAGCAGCCAAGGAAATCGCTCGTCAGCTGAGACTTCGTGATATGGGAGGTATAGTCGTAATAGACTTTATAGATATGCGTAAAATCGAGAACAAGAAGATTGTTCACGATGTGCTCAGAAATGAGATGAAGGGCGATAGGTCGAAATATACCATTCTACCTATATCTAAGTTTGGTTTATCTCAAATAACCCGTCAGCGTGTGCGTCCTGAGATGAATATCATCACCAAGGAAACATGCCCCTCATGCAATGGTAGTGGTCATATCTCTGCAAGTATCGCTATTACAGATCATATAGAAAACAATCTAGAGTATCTGATCACGAAACAAAACGAAAGCAATATTTCTATAATTCTACATCCGTTCATTTATGCGTATTACAGAGAGGGAATTATTTCACGTCAAATGAAATGGTTCTTTAAATACAAAAAATGGATAAAGCTTGTAAAAGACTCTTCCCTTGGAATAGTAGAATACCATTTCTTAGATAATAACGGGGAAGCTATAGAACTAAACTAGTTTCTAAGCATTGGCTTCCAATGAGGATTCATTCCGATTCTTTTGAAAAACATACATTAGCCCTACCGTTAGAACTAAACTAGCTATAGCTCCTATTATGGGTACATTTTCCATAGTTTCAAATTCTTGAGATACTGCTTTTTGACGTACACCATAAAAGATAAACAAAGCCAAGCCATTATTAAATATATGACAGGCAATAGGTACCCAAATATTACCTGACCAGTAATAAAAGTACCCAAACATAGCACCTAAAAATACCCTAGGAAAAAATCCATAAAACTGAAAGTGTATAGCACTAAAAATAATAGCAGCTACCCATATAGCTGCGTGGTGATTTCCAAAAATGGCAAGTAATTTCCTTTGAATGATACCCCTAAAAATCAACTCCTCCCCTATTCCAGCTATCACAGCAATGACCAAAAAAGTGGGAATTAACTGCCAAAAAGAATCGAAATTAAGCATTAATTCCACTTGAGCTTCCAACTGAGTTTCCATTGATTTTAGTGCCTTTTCGATATCAGCCATAAACGCAGGCAAGCGTAAGCCTTTATTCCAGGCTTGTAATGAGCCATTGAAAGGCAACGATACCAGTTGTATAACAAATGCTACACCCATCCATTTTGGATTTGACAAAGAATGAATATTAAAATAAGAAAAGGTCTTTTTTTCAATAAACATCAAAAAAATAAACGCTGAGCCAATAAAAAGCAGAAACGAATTAAGTCCTTGTGTGGCGATCATGATCCCCCATCGATTGGGAGAGGCTTCTAAAATGGCATTCAAACTTGACATTTCGCCTAATGAAACTCCCAATATTGCCGCTAGTAAGATTAGCCCTATTAAAGAAGAAAACACAAACATAATCAATACTATTCCAAGGGAAACTAGCAATTTTGCACCTGGATTAACCTCGTTTTGATTGAATTTAGATGTGGTATTATGCATCGCAAATTAAGAAACTAAATTTCTATTTCTAATAGCACTTACGAGTGCATAAATCCCAAACAATACCACAGGGATACTGAGCAATTGTCCCATATTGAACGTCATTCCGTTTTCAAATTCTGACTGATTCTCTTTCAAAAACTCAAAAAAGAAACGCAATACAAATACCCAAATAAAGAAAATAGCTGTCAGTGATCCACGAGGCGTATTGGCTTTCCATCTAGAATATAGAAACACCAATACCCCTGTTAACAATAAGCAGGTAATACTCTCATACAATTGAGCAGGGTGTCTAGGAACCAAAGCTTCCATATCATTACGTTTAAAATATACAGCCCACGGCAAATTGCTTGGTTTTCCAACTATTTCAGAATTTAAAAAATTAGCAAAACGTATAAAGGCTCCTCCCAAAGCACACACAATTACGAGCCTATCTGTCAGCCACAAATAATCGTATTGAGGACGTATTCTTTTATAAATCAAAATCCCAATTAACACCCCAAAGGCAGCACCGTGACTGGCTAGCCCCTCATACGGTGGCATCAACATATCTATAACAAACTTAACTGGGTCCTCCCCAAATGATTTGTGTTCATAAAACACATAATGGCCTATTCTTGCACCCAATACTATAGATAAAATCATAGTCAGCAATAAACTATCTAGATCTTTTTCGTCCTTCTTTTCAATCGAAAATACTTTAGCAATAATCTGATACCCCACCAGGAAACCTAATGCCCATAGTAAACCGTACCACCGAATCTGGAAGTTTTCTCCAAGTTTAAGTATGGTTGGATCAAAATCCCAAATTATATAAGCAAAGTCCATAATGTTTGTATTAATAAGGTAAAATTACGGCATTTGATTTATTATTTCTTGGATTTAAGAGCATTGGGTTAAAAAAAAATTAATTTTGCTTTTTTTAGAAGTTACATGAGCAAAATTAAGGTCGGAATAGTAGGTGCAGCGGGTTATACAGGAGGAGAATTGATACGGATCCTTCTAAGACATCCCCTTGTAGAAATTTCTCAAATCCAGTCTAAAAGTCAAGGAGGAAAGCCTATTTATGCTACTCATACAGATCTCATAGGAGAAACCGATCTTACATTTATGGATACGCTCGATTTTAGTACCCTCGATGTGTTGTTTCTATGCTCTGGACATGGGCAATCCAAAAAGTTTTTTGATGAAAATTCTATACCTAGCAATATTAAGGTCATTGATCTTAGTACAGATTTCAGAGACGAATCCCATGGTTTTGTTTATGGATTACCTGAGCTCAATTTTTTAAAAATATCAAAAGCATCCAAAATTGCCAATCCAGGCTGTTTCGCTACAGCTATCCAACTCGCCATCTTACCATTAGCTCACGAAGGGCTTTTGAAAAATGAAGTACATGTTTCGGCAACAACAGGGTCAACTGGTGCAGGACAAGCACTAAGCAATACTACCCATTTCAGCTGGAGAAGCAATAACCTCAGTACATATAAAGCTTTCAATCATCAGCATTTGGCAGAAATCAACCAGAGTGTAAAACAACTTCAAAAGGACTTCAATCAGGATATAAACTTTATTCCATATCGTGGAAATTTTACACGTGGAATATTGGCAAATGTATACACAACATTTGAAGGAAGCCTGGAAGACGCACAGAGAGTTTATCGACGATTTTACGCTGAGGCGGCATTTACCCATGTGATTGACCAAGATCTTGACCTGCACATGGTTGTGAATTCCAATAAATGCTTATTGCAATTGCAAAAGCACGGAAGTAAGCTTTTAGTCACCTCAGCGATAGATAACCTTACCAAAGGTGCATCGGGTCAAGCCATTCAAAATATGAACATTGCGTTTGGACTGGATCAAACCACAGGACTTACCCTGAAAACGGTTGGTTTTTAAGTTTTCGAATCCCTCCTTACGCTTTAAATTTTAATAATCATGAAATTATTTGATGTATATCCACTGTTAGATATCGAACCCGTAAAGGCATTGGGTTCTAAAGTATGGGATTCCCAAGGCAATGAATACTTGGATTTGTACGGAGGACACGCCGTCATATCTATTGGGCACTCCCACCCACATTATATTTCTACGATCGAAAAACAACTACGAAATATTGGTTTCTATTCGAATTCCGTAAAAATCAGCCTTCAGAATACATTGGCTGATAAACTTGGAGAAATGTCAGGTTTAAATAATTTTGACTTGTTTTTAACCAATTCGGGAGCTGAATCAACTGAAAATGCATTGAAATTGGCATCGTTTTACAACGGTCGCAAAAAAGTGATCGCCTTTCACAAGGGCTTTCATGGAAGAACATCAGCTGCTGTTGCCGTGACGGATAACAAAAACATAAAAGCTCCTATCAACGACGATAGCTTTGTTACACTCTTACCCCTAAACGACATAGATGCCCTAAAATCAGCCATCGATACTGATACCTGTGCTGTCATCATGGAAGGTATACAAGGGATTGGAGGGATTTACACAGCCTCACAAGAATTTACCCAAGCGGTAAGAGATCTTTGTGATGCTACTGGTGCTATTTTTATACATGATTCTGTACAATGTGGATATGGTCGATCGGGTAAATTTTTTACGTTTCAATATTACGGTATCACCCCAGATATCATAACCATGGCCAAGGGTATGGGTAATGGCTTCCCAGTGGGAGGAGTCTTGATTTCGCCCAAGTTTACGGCTAAGCACTATATGTTAGGGACCACATTTGGCGGTAATCACTTGGCTTGTGCAGCCGCTCATGCAGTATTGGATGTCATGAAATCTGAAAATCTAGTCGAAAATGCGGCAGAAGTCGGGGGTTTCTTGCTTGAAGAACTGCAAAAACTACCCAATATTAAGGAGGTAAGAGGTAGAGGCCTTATGATAGGAATAGAAATGGAGCAGTCTGTTGCTGCCATTAGAAATACCCTCATCTCAAAAGATCATATATTTACGGGAGTTGCAGGAGCAAATATCATTCGACTATTGCCTAGTTTAGCTCTTAATCAATCCGATGCAGAACGGTTTTTGGATATATTCTCTAAAAGAATCAAAGAGGTAGCCTGAGGCCCTTTTTTACCCATATATATCTTTGTATGGACTCAAATGTAGGAATTCTTACGTAGGAGTCCATACTTTTCTTATTCACAATAAAATCTCTGTTATTAGGGACTTCCAAGTCCATAGCATAAAGCAAAATGATGTCGGGCTTAGTTTCTGAAATTGTCTTATCCAAAGCTTGCTTGTAGGGATCATACGCAATACGTTTTCCTATCTTATCATAAAACTGAAACCCAAAGACGTCATTAGAAAGAACTTTGAGTTGGTTTCCTTTGGTATCTATACTAGCCATTTTTGTATAAAAATTTACATGTGAACTGGATGGTAACTCCCTCGCACAAAAATTCCAAAGTTTTACTACCATACATACCGCGAGTACTCCTAATCCACGATTTTTGTATTTTAAGGTAAAATATTCACTGCCCTTGGACAAGAGAACAAACAAAAAAGGCAATAGTAAAATCGTATAAATAGGCAATGGGTATATAACAAATACAAGTATACTTGCACTCAAAAGTAGAATTGCAAAAAGTATCCAAGTTCCCTTGAAGATTCCTGTTTTTACATCCTTTCTAATACGAATAGTAAAGAGAAATAAAACCAGACTTGCCGCAAATACAAACTTTCCCTTTGTGCCAAAAATCAAAGCGAAATCATCATAAAATACGGATTTTATCCACATTAACAGACTCTTGATAGCAATAGGAACATTGGATAAAATATGATGAAGCAAAACCTTGGGATTGGCCCATAGGATTTCCCAATCATACTGGACAGCGCCATATATTTTAGGAAAATTCTTGAACTCATCCGCAAAATCAAAATGCTTGCCCGTCCATACGTAGTAGTTATCATAAAAAGCCATGATAAACTCATTTTTAATCTGACCATGGGGAAATACTCCACCCAGAAAGTATCCAAATACAGCAACCAGAATCACGGCTATCCAAATCGCAGAAATGCGTACAAATTTTTGTGTATTAGTTAATACTACATATACAGTCATTAAAATACTTGCCAAAAAAACAGCCAGAGTGAATTCTGGTCGCCGGGTGTACATAAGTAAGGACAAAACGAGTAAAACGGCAAGCCACTTTATAAGATTAAAATCCTTGTGATTACTTAGCCCTAGGCAAATACAAATAAGAGAAAATTGAAACAAACATATTTTAGGAAAAACATGGAGCTGAGCTTGACAAAATAAAAAACAAAATGCTAAAAAAATAGCATATAAATGATTGGCTTTAAAACGAATAAGCAAATAGAATAAGGATAAATAGGCTAGCAATGAAGTAGCAATTTGAGAAACAAATGCAGC
>JBOFGX010000359.1:0-2655 GCA_051649345.1 Leadbetterella sp.
ATGGCGGCATACAAAAAGGTGAGTAATGAATTGATAATAAAAGGCTCGGATTTAATTGATGATATCGTAACATTTGATTCCTTGCCGAATGTTAATTCTCGATATCTTTACAGATTAATAGGTAAAACCTATTTTGATGAGTATATTGTTTCTGATTCAGTTGCTTTTGATTATTATAGTTTAGCGAACACTGCCCCGAATTTAAAACTTGTAAAAAAGCTTACAAGTGCGTACGAAGTTGCATGGACTTTGCCCAAAACTCCCGAAAATATGCGTCCAGATACGATGTTTACATCTTTTTCTATACAAGTATCTAAGAATGACACTGCTAATTTTAAAACTGTATTGAGTAATATTAATCCATTGGATACTACAAATATGGTTTCGTTTTCATCTGTTTTAAGTAAGATTGATACAAGTACCTACTATTATTTTATTGTCAAAGGCTATGGCAAAGGAGGAGATAGCTTAACCTCCATACCGTTTATTATAATGCCAATAGACAAAACACCACCAGCGAAACCTGTAAATCTAATAATTGAAGAAGTCACTAATGATAACTTGAATGCTACTATTGTTAAATTATCTTGGTCACCTAATACAGAAAGTGATCTAGCTGGCTATAGAGTTTTTAGACGTGTTGGTAATGAAGAGGAAGCTTTTGAGATATCGGATACCCTTTCGGTTTCAGTAATACTTCGCGACACGCTTAGTAAAAAAATGGAGTATCCAACCATAAAGTATTATGTAATAGCTGTAGATAATCGTTTTAATCAATCTGATTCTGCAATAGTTATATACAATAAAAAGGACACCCGTCCTCCAATTTCTCCTTTAATTTCAGGGTTTAATGTGTTAGATTTGAATGTAAAACTTTTTCTACAGAAAAGTCCTGATGATGATATTGAAACATATTTTTTGTATCGTAAAAAGGTTAATGATCCGACTTCGCTGACATTAGTTGCTACTTTTACGCAAACCAATATCCCTAAAATTTATACAGATACTGATTTAGAGAATAAACAAACATATATATATTGGATTTATGCGAAAGATTTTTCAGGGAATGAGTCTTGCTATAAACCAAATGCAGTACCTCAAAATTGTTTTCAGTTAGTGCCTGTTAAGGTAGTATCTACAAAGCGAAGCCCTATTGTTGTTTTTGAGGTTGAGTTTGATGTCTCTGCTCTTGAAAATGAATTGAAATGGCAGTACGATACCACAGGAATGGAATATTTTGAGGTGTTTAGGTCTGCTAAAATTAAAGATGTAGTCGGTCTAGATTCAACCTATTTTTCATCTTGGAGAACACTTTCCCCTAGTGATCTTTCTACACGTGATGAAAAAGTGAATTTCAATAGTCAGTATTATTACGGAATTAAGGCCTTCTTTGATGACGGTACCTCTACTTCTTTGACGAAAATTAAAATTATTACGCCCAATGACAAATTATGCGTATTAGGGAAAATGAGCTTGAACAAATTTGAGCTTATAGAAATTCTGACACCTATAGTTGATACAGCATGTTATGAAATCAATTTAAATGAAGGCTTTGAAACTGCAACTGATGGTGATTATACGGCCGAAATTAAAGAAGAGTGAGATATCCTTAGAATTTTAGTTTTTACAAATACTAGCCACCAATGAAAAGCTTTAACTAGTCATTGGTGGTTTTTTTTCAGACGGATTCCATATTTGTTGTTTCATTGAAGAAGAATGATATATGTTTCAGTTGAAATACTCAGCAAACCAACAAAACTTGATTCCAAAACGAGGTAAAGTTAGAAGTTGTGTTGGTTATCAAAACATCATTCTCTTCTTAATTGCAGTATATTCTCCAGAAAACCTTATTTTTGATGTTTAGGAGAAAATTGATCTGTGGAATACAAGCTTACATCTGACTACCAACCCGCAGGGGATCAAGGAAGTGCCATTGAGGCACTTGTTAAGAATATTGAGGCAGGTGAAAAAGCTAACGTACTCTTGGGTGTTACGGGCTCAGGAAAGACCTTTACCGTTGCCAACGTTATCAAGCAAATCGGTAGACCAGTATTGATCCTTAGCCATAACAAGACGCTTGCCTCGCAGTTATATGGAGAATTCAAACAGTTTTTCCCCGAAAACGCAGTCGAGTTTTTTGTATCTTATTATGACTATTATCAGCCTGAGGCTTATATAGCCAGTACGAATACCTATATAGAAAAAGACCTAATGATCAATCAGGAATTGGATAAGCTGCGACTTTCGACTGTTTCGTCGTTGATGTCGGGTCGAAAAGACATTATCGTAGTTTCTTCTGTATCATGCATCTACGGAGCAGGCAATCCCAATGAGTTTAAGGCCAGTATCGTAAAGGCTCAGGTAGGCGATGTGGTCAGCAGAAATGCTTTTTTGTTTTCGCTAGTGGAGATCTTGTACTCGCGTACCGAAGTGGATTTTACGCGGGGTACTTTCCGCGTCAAAGGCGATACTGTAGATATTTATCCTGGGTATGCTGACTTTGCCTACAGAATCCAATTTTGGGGCGAAGAGATAGAACAGATATTGATGATAGAGCCTAGCTCAGGGCGAAAAATAAAAGCCGAGACAAGTGTGGCAATTTTCCCTACCAATTTGTTTGTGACAGGCAAAGAGGCCATGCATACGGCTATCAAA
>JBOFGX010000360.1:0-8662 GCA_051649345.1 Leadbetterella sp.
ATTTTGACGTTAGTAATTTTGTAGTAAGATCTTCACAAAACGTAGATTCTAAGGGGCTAAAAGGGTCATTTTATTTTGATTTTATGACACCTGTTGGAGTTAAATTGTTCAAATTCAAAGAATCATTGATATTTACTTCGAAAGTAAGAAACATAGAGACTTTTGAAGCGAGAAGTGAAGATTCAAGTGTAGAATTGCGGTTAAGTTTATTTGAAAACTCACTGAGCGGGATTATGCATACGGCTGAGGGGTATTTTTTTATAGAGAATGTAGATTTTAAGACTAGTACATTTTCATTAAAAGCAATGTCAGAGTACGATCTTACAAACTTTAAATGTGGGGTTGATGATATTCTTGAAAGTATTGATAAAGATGGGAAAAAAGGCAAAATAGCAAGTGTATCTCCATTTCCAGTTGGGACCACGTTACGAAAATATCGATTAGCTGCTGCAGCAACGGGTGAGTTCGTTACAAACTATGGATCCCAAAGCACGGCATTGGCTCGTATTGTAGATGTAATCAATGCTGCTAATCTGATATATGAATTGGAAGCTTCCGTGCGGTTTGAATTGATTACTGCCACAACGAATTTTACCATACTATTTTCAAACTCAGGCACTGATCCTTATACAGATGTAAGCGGTGCGAGTGCGGCAAATTCCCAAACAGCATTTAACACTATGAATACCAATGGAACTTTGCTTTACAATTCGTACGATATTGGCCATACATTTCATATTTTTCCTTCCTCGGGAATCTCAGCAGCTGGTCAAGCAGGATCAAATCCATGTTCAAACTCAAACAAATCGAGGGCGTGGACGATGTGGAGCTCAGGTACTACATTCCCAGGTAATTTAGGCTTTATTACAGGGATATTTGTACATGAAGTAGGTCATCAGTTTACGGCTCCCCATTCGTATAATGCTGTAGGTGGGCCAGATAGTACCAACATTACCTTTTGTGCGGCTGGATGGTCATCAACCTCAGCAGTTGAGCCAGGTAGTGGATCCACAATCATGGCATACAAAAACAATTGCCTAGTTCCCTCAAATTATACATTGAGTGGGAACAATAGTACAGGATATTTCCATACCAAAAGCTTAGATTTTATTCTAGGATACGTAGTAAGTACTTCGGGCACATGCTTTACAAGTACATCTACAGGTAACAGCCCACCAGTTGCCAATGCAGGAGTAGATATTTCGATTCCTAGAGGAACACCCTTCATGCTTACAGGCATTGCTACTGATGCCCAAAACAACTCTATGAGTTTTGCTTGGGATCAAGTCGACGTAGCCAGTACCAACGATAGAGGGGCGTTTGGGAGTAATGTTACAGGTACAGGTGGGTACACTGCTGTGAATAGTACAGCTACTGCCCCACTATTTAGAAGTGAATTGACTCGTGCAAGCCCTACCCGATATTTTCCGCGATTAGACTACGTACTAGCCAATAATAATATCGCCCCAGATAGCAGAGGAGAGGTTTTACCGCAAGTAGCCAGAAGTATGAAGTTTCGATTTACTGTCCGTGACAACGTAGCTAATGGTGGAGGTGTAGATTCTGATGATATAAATGTGACAGTTACGTCAGCAGGCCCTCTTGAAGTTACGTCCTATGGAAGTACAGCCACGTTGTCACCAGGCACGTCATATACTTTGGCTTGGAACGTAAATAGTACGAATACCTTGGCAGCTAACGTAAAAATTTCTTTATCAGTGGATGGAGGTTTGAGCTTCCCGTACGAGTTGGCCACTTCTACACCCAATGATGGATCGCAATCAGTACTATTACCTGTTAATCTTCCATCCTCCACCAAAGCAAGGCTAAAAATAGCCGGGGTAATAAATGCTTTCGCAGAATTCTTTGATATTAATAATGCAGATTTGACTATCAGTGGATCATGTTTAGCAGCAGTAAATTATGTATGTAATGAAGCCCCTACCTCTGGAAATCCAGGATCATCCAATTTAAATCTCGGCTTGTCTAATTTTTACGCAACAAAGGTAGCCAATGCGTCAAAAGTATTTTCTCAAACATCCAGTAACAGGACAATTGTAAACTACACAGACGCAAATTTCAACACATGCATTGCTAGAACAAGCACTTCAGCACAACCTTCTTATTTGGTAAATTTCAGAGTTACATCAGCCGGTAGATATCAGATCACAGCATATAAGAATAGCACTGGATTTTTACCCTTTACTGTATTTAATTCTAATACCTTGAATTGTAGTACTTTCTTAGGAGCAAATAGCTACGGTACCTATGCGGGTATGTTTAGTGCTACTTTAGACTTGAATCCATGCACATTATATACTATGGTGTTATATGGTATTTCTAGTTCTGACAATGCCACACTTACAATTTCAGGCCCTGGAGATTGGTTAGAGTCTACAAACACACCTTCTGGATTTTCTTTCACAAACTTGGCTGTAAATCCTAATAACAATAAAGTAATAGCGGTATCAGCAAGCTCAAGTTTTGATATTCTACAGACAGGGAATTACGTAATATATGGTTTTTCCTATCCATCGAGTATTAAGCCCAACAGTTTTGTGGATCAACCTCTTTCTTCACTTTTAAATTCGGGATGCTCATCGTTGAGCTCAAACAATAAACCCGTATCGGTTTTAGGAACGCCTTGTTCATCTGCTTTGACATTGGCTAGTACGGCTCCATCTGCTGTAGTAAGTTCTGCCAGTACAATCAGTTCAACCCAAATCGTAAATAATGGAGAGTATCTGTTTTACAAGGCAAATAATTCTATTTTACTAACTCCCTTATCAGCAAGCGGATTTGTAGTACAAGCAGGTGCAGTATTTAAAGCAGAAATCTCTCCTTGTAATTGAGGGGGTATAATAGGAGCAATAGGCTTTAAGCTATAGGCACTATGCTTTACGCTTTAAGCAAACTCAATATTCAGCACTTAATAACTCAGCACTTCCCAACGACTGAAGACTAAAATACTATCTACTTGACATTATTCACTTCGTCAATGATATCCGCAATCAGCCCTGTCCAACCCGTTTGATGAGAGGCACCTAATCCTTTACCCGTATCCCCATCAAAGTATTCATAGAAAAGAAGTTTATCTTTGAATTCAGGATTTTTATCAAACAAATCTACTCCTCCGTGTATAGCTTTTCTACCTTGCGAGTTTGTTTTAAATAGATTTTGAAGGCGTTTTGAAACATTTAAAGCGACATCCACCAAGTTTATTTTGTCCTGATTAGGGTAAGATACTTTGAGATTATCACCATAGTATTTTCCGTATTTCTTAAGAGCATCTATGATAAGATAGTTAAGAGGTATCCAAATAGGACCTCTCCAATTGGAGTTTCCTCCCATGATATTGAGCTCTGTTTCACCTGCAGAATACTCTACCTTCAAAGTTTCACCAAATAGGTCAAATGAGTAAGGCTGCTCTTTGTGGAATTTTGATAAGGAACGTATTCCAAAGTCAGAAAGAAACTCCTTTTCGCTTAATAGTTTGCTTAGAATTTGCAACAAACGTTTGGTGTCTACCAAAGAAAAAATTCTATATCCATTGGCATTCGGTGTTTGCCAATCCGACGCAAAATTGAGAAGATGTGGTTTTTTGATTGCTATTTCCTCCAGTCTTCGTTTGAAGTCGGGAAGTTTGTCAAGCGTACTTTCTGAAAACACTTCTACAGCACACAAAGGTAAAAGACCAACTAATGACCGTACTTTCAATAACTTATTGTTGTAATCTGGCGAATAAATTTTGTCGTAGTAAAACCCATCTTCGGAATCCCAAAGACCTACTGTAGATGTGTGTATGGATTCATTTATGGCTTTTGCTATATGAAGGAAATGCTCGAAAAACTTGGAAGCCATATCCTGATATGCAGGTCTTTCCAAGGACAATTCGATAGCTATTTTCAGCATGTTTAGGGTAAATAATGCCATCCAGCCGGAAGCATCCGCTTGCTGGAGCTGATGGCCAGGTATCTGAGCATTTCTATCAAAAACTCCGATATTATCCATCCCTAAAAACCCGCCTCCAAAAAGGTTGTTGCCGTCTTGGTCTTTTTGATTTACCCACCAAGTAAAATTCAGCAGCAACTTATGAAATAGTTTTTCTAGAAAATCTATGTCTCGCTTTCCTGTCAAACTCTGGTCGTTCTTATATACTATCCATGCTGCCCATGCATGTACGGGAGGATTTACATCCGAGAAATTCCATTCGTAGGCTGGAATTTGACCGTTGGGATGCATGTAGTACTCACGCAATACAATCGAAAGCTGTTTTTTTGCAAATTCTGGGTCTAACCTTGATAAAGTAGGTGTATGAAAAGCTAAATCCCAAGCGGCAAACCAAGGATACTCCCATTTATCGGGCATAGAAAGAACATTAGCCATATAAGCATGCTGCCACTCATAGTTGCGTTTATGGGCTCTTCCGTTAAAATCAAAGGGCATTTTAGGATCACCCTCCACCCATTCTTTTAGATTATAATAGTAAAACTGCTTATTCCATAACATGCCAGCAAAAGCTTGCCGTTGGATAGCCTTATCTTCATCTGAAGGAATTGATTTTTGAATTTCTTGATAGAAATCATCACAATCTGATTTTGCATCTGCAAATATTTTCTCAAAATCTTGGAATGCATTCTCTAGGTTTAGATTGTCAGAGAATCGTACCCAAATTTCTTTGGATTCACCTGCTGCGATCATTTGGGTAAATTGTGCTGAGGCTTTTGTGCCTACCTTTTTGTGATTTATACTGGAGAGTTGGGCGT
The DNA here is from genome assembly GCA_051649345.1 of Leadbetterella sp. Classification (GTDB taxonomy): domain Bacteria; phylum Bacteroidota; class Bacteroidia; order Cytophagales; family Spirosomataceae; genus Leadbetterella. The sequence continues at coordinate 4,767 of JBOFGX010000360.1, forward strand.
TAACTATATAGTTATTAATACCATCCTTGAAGTACAAACTTTCAGAAGGTTTTCCAAAAAGTTTTAAAGAATTGGTTTCATTCTCACAAAAAAGAATGTCATTTGGATGTTGAACGTAAACCCTTCGTTCCCCCAAAATACTATGTTTCATTCCCACAGTATTGGAATCAATTTGCCAAAGTAAGGGTTTTTCAAGATCATTCTCATAGCCCCAAGACCACGAATTTCTAAACCAAAAAGTAGGAAGAACTGTGATGGGGGCATCTCTTTTACTTTTATTATCGACTTTGATCTTCAATAGAACATCATCTTTAGAAGCTTTGGCGTATTCTATCCAAACATCAAAATAGGCACTATCATTAAAAATTCCCGTGTCAGAAATCTCAAATTCCGGTTCTTTCTTGCTTCTATATATATTCGCATCGATTATCTTTTGATATGGAAATACATCCAAAGGATACTTATAGAGCATTTTCAGGTAGGAGTGCGTAGGGCTACTATCTAGATAGTAGTATTGCTCTTTCACATCCTCGCCGTGATTCCCTTGTTTATTAGTAAGTCCAAACAGTCGCTCCTTTAGAATGGGATCCTGATGGTTCCACAAAGCTACCGATATACAAAAAAGCTGCTTATTATCCGATATGCCACCGAGACCATCTTCTCCCCACCTATACGCCTTTGATCTAGCCATATCATGGCTGATAAAATCCCAAGCATCTCCATATACACTATAATCTTCACGAACAGTACCCCACTGCCTTTCAGCTAAATAAGGTCCCCATTTTTTCCAACCTGTGTTATCGAGTTCCTCGGCCAAACGCTTTCGCTCAACAGAGTCCATCATAGAAATAAAGTATTCACAAAAATACGGTTAATATTCAAATTTCACTTCTTTGATTCCATAATTCAGTCGACCGTCTCGTGTCGTTATTTCTATTTTACCATCATCAAGTATTTGTGTTATTACACCCTCAAATCTCTTGTTATCAATATAATAAAATCGCCTTTCTTGCCATCCCCAAAGGGTTTTTTTATATAAATTGTTGAGATAATCCCATATATTATTTTTTAAAAATGCCCATTCTTTTTCTAAAGTTTCACAGAGTTCTTCAGCAATTTGTGAAGGTTGTAGGGTTTGTGTATTTGCATAATCAATAAGTGAACCTGCATAAGGAGATTCAAACCTTTTTTGCATTACATTCACACCAATCCCTACTACACTGTTTTTCAACATAGAAACTGCAATTTTGTTTTCGATTAATATACCCGCTACTTTTTTATTTCGGATAAGAATATCATTGGGCCATTTTATTTTAACGTTCTCGTTTGTAAATTTTTGGATGCTTTTTTGGAGGCATATAGCAACAAATTTAGAAAGATAAAAAGAGTCTTCAATTCGCAAAAAGCTTGTATCTAGAGCAATACTTAGTAGTAAATTTTCTCCTTTTTCGCTAAGCCAGCTTGTTCCCCGCTGTCCTCGTCCAGCTATTTGATGGTCGGTCAGAATGACAGTTCCATGAAAATCAGTCGAATTTTGAATTATTTCATGAGCAATGTCGTTTGTAGAATGACATGTTGGCAGATAAATGCTTTTTTTACCGATAATTTCTGTATTGGGATGAATTTTGTTCAAATTGAGGTAAATTAGCGTTTTAAATCCTTTGTCATGGTCAAAGATATAGTTTTTATTTAATGAGAAAAAGCAAAAAAGCGAACAGTGATGTACTTAGCGAAGCTATTATTCACGGTATGCAAGAAAAAAAAGCGGTTGATATAGTAAAACTTGACCTAAGAAAGATACCCAATGCCATCACAGATTTTTTTATTATTTGTTCGGGTACATCCGAGCCGCAAATAGATGCGATCGCACAATCGGTAGAAGAAGAAGTTCACAAAAGTTTAAAAGAAAATCCTTGGCATAAAGAAGGTTTCCAAAACAAAGAATGGATACTTTTAGATTATGTAGATATAGTTGTACACGTTTTCAAAAAAGATAGACGTGAGTTCTATGACATAGAAACCCTCTGGGGAGACGCTTCGATTACAAAATATCAGGATTAAACCATAAACATGTTCAATATTATATAAAAAATGGCAGAGGAACACGATAAAGATTCGTACAATTCACAAAACAACAAGCCGAATAGTGGTGGGCCTAGTTTGATGCAGGGTGTCATCATTGCTTCTATTATCATAGGGATATTCGTACTATTCAATTTTATGGGATCTACTCCCGTTGAAAAAGTCTCTCTTTCCACGATAGAAAAAATGGTTATCAATCAGGAAATTCAAAAAATTCAGATTGTAAAGGGTGAGGGTAAAGTAGAAATTTTTTTAAATCAAAAAGGTATTAATAATAGGGAGTATAAAAGTCTATTAAAAGGAACCAAACATACTTCAGGGCCTCATATTTATCATGATCCAGCATCTTTGGACTCATTTATGTCATCTTTTAGTTCTCAACTGGATACCCTTAAATTACCAGAAGATTATAAGGATGCAATTTATCCCGTGTCAGCAAATCCGCCTACAAATTATTGGGGATTGATAAGCAATTTCTTGCCGATCATTATCATCTTGATCGTCATGTATTTTTTAATGTCGAGAATGGCTGGTGGTGGTCCAGGGGGAGCAATTTTTAATATCGGAAAGTCAAAAGCAGCCCTTTTTGATGCCGACAACAAAGTAAAAATTACATTCCAGAATGTAGCAGGTCTAGATGAAGCAAAAGAAGAGCTTACGGAGATTGTTGACTTTCTCAAGAAACCAACGAAATACACCAATTTAGGTGCAAAAATACCCAAAGGAGCATTATTGGTAGGGCCGCCGGGTACAGGTAAAACCCTATTGGCCAAGGCTGTAGCGGGAGAGGCTGGTGTGCCATTTTTCTCATTATCAGGATCAGATTTTGTAGAAATGTTTGTGGGTGTAGGTGCTGCTCGTGTTCGGGATTTATTTAAGCAAGCTAAAGAAAAGGCACCTTGTATTATTTTTATTGATGAAATTGATGCTGTAGGGCGTTCAAGGGGCAGAGCTTCTATGCCAGGTGGTAATGATGAGCGTGAAAATACACTTAATTCACTATTGGTAGAAATGGACGGCTTTGGTTCCGATGCCGGAATCATTATCTTGGCGGCTACAAACCGCCCAGATGTATTAGATGCGGCACTTTTGAGACCGGGTAGATTTGACCGTCAGATAAGTGTTGATACACCAGATTTAAATGGTAGAGAGGCTATTTTTAAAGTCCATCTAAAACCAATTAAAATAGCCGAGGAGGTAGATGCTAAAAAATTGGCTACCCAAACGCCAGGTTTTGCAGGTGCTGAGATTGCCAATGTGTGTAATGAGGCAGCGTTGCTAGCGGCACGAAGAGGTAAAGATAAAGTAGAAATGAAAGATTTTCAAGATGCTGTAGATCGAGAAATCGGTGGTCTTGAAAAGAAAAATAAACTGATCTCTCCAGAAGAGAAAGAAATTGTAGCTTACCACGAAGCTGGACACGCGATTGCAGGATGGTTTTTGGAGCATGCTAATCCTTTAGTAAAAGTCAGTATTGTACCAAGGGGAATTGCAGCCTTGGGCTATGCCCAATATTTACCTAAAGAGCAATATTTGTATCGTACAGAACAGCTTAGAGATGAAATGTGCATGGCATTGGGTGGAAGAGCCGCTGAGGATATAGTATTTGGTAAGATTACAACTGGTGCATTGAGTGACCTAGAGAAAATCACGAAAATGGCCTACAGTATGGTTTCCATCTATGGTATGAATGACGCCATTGGGAATGTTTCGTTTTACGATTCTAAAAGCCAAGGGGAGTATTCATTTACAAAACCGTATTCCGAGCAAACTGCCCAATTGATTGATGAGGAGGTAAAGAAGATTGTGACACT
>JBOFGX010000361.1:0-8291 GCA_051649345.1 Leadbetterella sp.
CATGGCCCCTATCCCCTCCAAAAAAGCCAACTGCTGATCCAGAAACTAAGCTATGTACCGAAGTAGGCAACACCTCCCCTAAAAACCGTAAGGATTCTACCCTCGAATCAACGATATCTTTTTTTCTTGTTTCTGTCCACGATTTATCAACAATTCCAGAACCCGCTAAATGAACAAGTACTTCTACTCCATCTAATGCACCTTCTTGAATATATTTTTCTTTATAATCCCATACAAAACATTGAGCAAAGGATAAATCTTGAGCTGATCGAGACAATATCCTTACTATATGTCCCTCAGAACTTAATTTCTTAGCCAGTTCGATCCCGATCATTCCTGTGCCACCCGTTATACAAATATTCATTCTTAATTTATTTATTTTGTTTTAAAATCCAAATTTAGAAGTATTATCAAATATAAATTCACAAAGAAATGTTAACAATTGCTACAATATATAAAATATTCTACCTTTGTAAAAAACCAGAAAATAGGCTTTTTGCCTGATGATGTCTCAAACAATAGACGATATACAAGCCCCTATAAAGGCAGAAATGAAGGAGTTTGAGAAGAAATTCAGGGACTCCATGAAGACCAACGTCATGCTGTTGGATCAAATCATGCGTTACATAATCCACCGTAAAGGCAAACAGATGCGACCTATGTTTGTATTTCTTACGGCAGGAGCTATGGGTCAAATAACAGAATCTACCTACAGAGGAGCCGCTCTTATTGAGCTATTGCATACTGCTTCTTTGGTACATGATGATGTAGTCGATGACTCTAACTATAGGCGTGGTTTTTTCTCCATAAATGCCCTTTGGAAAAATAAAATAGCTGTTCTAGTAGGAGACTACTTACTGACACGTGGACTAGACTTAAGTCTTGAAAACAACGAAATAGAACTACTTCGAATTGTAAATGCCGCTGTAAAGGCATTGAGCGAAGGAGAATTATTACAACTCGAGAAAGCTCGAAAGCTGGATATAACAGAGGAATTGTATTTTGAGGTAATTCGCCAAAAAACCGCATCCCTTCTTGCGTCTTGTTGTGCGGTGGGTGCATCGTCTGCAGGATGTGACAAAGAGACTGTTCAAAAACTCCATCTCATGGGCGAGAAAATCGGCATGGCATTTCAAATCAAAGATGACTTGTTTGATTATGGCGACACAGAAATAGGAAAGCCTACAGGAATTGATATCAAAGAAAAGAAAATGACGCTGCCACTCATTTATGCATTAAATAAATCTGATTGGTGGACAAAGCGAAAAATTATCAATATCATCAAAAATGAATCTGAAAAACCACAAAAAGTAGCCGAAGTCATTCAGTTTGTAAAAAGTAGTGGGGGAATCGAATATACACAAGAGGTCATGAAATCATACGTGAGCCAAGCATTTGAAATACTCCATACTTTGGAAGATTCCGTTTTCAAAAACTCCTTAAAGGATCTAATCAACTACACGATTCAAAGAAACAAGTAATCTCTTATAACTAGCTAATCTAAGTAGGCTATTTCTATATTCCTAAAATAGATGGGGACTTTATTATGCTTACCTTGTAAACCTATACGACCACGGGTTGGTTTTTGAGATTTTGCTGTGGGTTCTTGTATCCATTCTGGCATCAATGACCCATCTGGGTTCTTATTGACTTCCTTCCAGTCACTCAAATCTACATCATTTACAAGTGTATCATTCAATACAACTCTGATCTTGGAACCTTTACAAATAATTTCATATAGATTCCATTCTCCAGGTGGTCTTACGGCTCTAGTAAGAGGCTCCTTCAATCCAAAAAGTGCTCCACAGTGCCAGTTTTTGGGTGTTGAAAGAATATGATTGTCAAAATCATCTGCTATCTGTACTTCGAAAGCGTTTCGAGTCCAATCTTCCATCTGTCCATACAAAAACACCCCACTATTGGTGCCTTTTTCTGTTTTGAACTCTAGCTTGAGATGAAAATTTTCTAAATCTGATTTTTGCGTCCAGATTATTTTATCTTCCGTTGCCGTCAATACACCTTCTTTTGAATAACTCCACACCCCATCAGGATAAATGGCGTTGGATAAATCATTTGAAAACAATCTTTCGAATTTTTGGGCATTAGATACACAAGACATCAGTAGACACACTGTTATCAAATTGAATATTTTCATGACAATAAAATTTAAGTTATAGAAAATCTACCATTTCCTAACACGTTCGGGACTGCTAAACAACGTAATGATACCAAAAACAAATAGATAGAGAACAAAAGCAAAGTCATAATACAATATCTTCCACGATGTAACGGGTCTGCCTAATTTCTCGTTGGCTTTAGCAAGTACTATCCATCTCAAAAACAACCAAAAAAGTAAAACACCTAGCATAAGCCTCATGTAATTCGTAAATCCATACAAAGGGTTTATACCATTTTGCTTTAAAAATTCGGGGGAAATCATGCTCCAATCCGGTGCTTGAAACCACGTAGCCTCTATAAAAAAAACGGGCAAAAACATAAGCCAAATAAACATACCACTTAACCAAAGTAAGGCCAAATTAATCCTATCTCTAAACTTATATCGCTTACCTACAGACAAGTGCCTCCTTTTTTGATTAAACCACTCACTCCAAGTATGTTTGGGCTCTGATACTGTAAATGATCTAGGTAAAATTGAAATGGCTACATTGGATTTATTAGCAGCTTGATTAACAAACAAATCATCATCTCCACTCAAGAGACTATGATGACTAGAAAACCCATTGTTACGCCAGAAAACACTCTTTTCATACATCAAATTTCTACCAACACCCATAAAAGGCTGACCATTAACAGCGAATGAAAAATACTGGAGAGCTGTTTGAAATGTTTCATACCGAATAAATGCATTCAAGAATTTGGGGTATCTTTTATAGGAAGAAAAACCCAAGACGATTTCTTTCTTCTCTGTCATTTGGGCTACCATAGACCGAATCCATTGATCACTTTCAGGACGGCAGTCAGCATCTGTAAACAACAGCGTATTGTATTTCGATTTTTTGACAGCCATAGTAACGGCGTATTTTTTAGCCGTAAAATGATCTGGCAAATCCTTTATTCTTAAAAAATTTATATTTTTAAGTTTATCTTGATTAAACAGCAGATAATCATACGTACCATCGTTTGATCGATCATCCGCCACTAGAATTTCAAACTCTGGATAGTCTTGTTTGTCCAAAAGTGGAAGAAGCTCTTTGAGGTTATGCAACTCATCTGCAGCAGCAATTATAATCGTTACGGGTGGTGTATACGTGGACTCTTCTTCATTTTTGTGCTTGATAAAACGAACAAAAACAAACAAAAGAAAAAATATTTGGACTAATACGGCTGTAAAAAATAGTATAGGTAGTACGATCAAAAACTAATGATTTTAATACAAATTTAACACATACTAGTAGCTTAGCCAAATTTAGAATTTTCCATAACACATATTTCAAATTTTAAGGCCCAAAAATCTATCATTCATCGTTCCATTCAACCATTTTTGTAGTCTATAACATTGTATTTGACCTACAATAAACCAAGAGTGTATAGTAGAACAAGCATAAATTATATATTCTTGTTTGCTCTCAATATTTAATTTTTTACTCGAAATTTGTAATTCATTATCAGTATACTTATCAAGACTATGTTTTTCTCAATTTCTCACGTAGATCCACAATCAAACGCACGAGCAGGTAAAATAACTACAGATCATGGAGAAATAGAAACGCCCATTTTTATGCCTGTAGGAACGGCAGGAACCGTCAAAGGATTACATACTCGAGAGATTCTGGATGATGTAGAAGCTCAAATCATACTTGGCAATACCTACCACTTATATTTGAGACCTGGTTTGGAAATTATAGAATCGGCAGGCGGGCTTCACAAATTCAACGGTTTCCAAAAACCTATTTTGACAGATTCAGGCGGATATCAAGTATTTAGCTTAAAGGAAATACGAAAAATAAGCGAAGAAGGCGTATTGTTCAATTCTCATATTGATGGCAGCAGACATATGTTCACGCCTGAGTATGTGATGGATATCCAAAGGACGATTGGAGCTGACATCATTATGGCATTTGATGAATGTCCTCCCTACCCTAGCGAGTATTCGTATGCAGAAAAATCAATGCACCTTACACATAGATGGCTGAAAAGATGTATTGAGCGTTTTTCGAATACGGAAGCAAAATACGGCTACAAGCAAGTACTTTTCCCTATTGTCCAAGGCAGTACCTATCCAGAACTGAGAAAGCAATCGGCAGAGTTTATTGCTAATCAAAACCAACCCGGCAATGCCATTGGAGGCTTATCAGTAGGCGAACCTGCAGAAGAAATGTACAGCATGCTTGAAATCGTAAACGGCATTTTACCCAAAGAAAAACCCCGCTATCTGATGGGTGTAGGCACCCCAGAGAATATATTAGAAGGCATAGCACTTGGAACAGATATGTTTGATTGTGTGATGCCTACGCGTAATGCTCGCAACGGTATGTTGTTTACAACTCAAGGTATCATCAATATTCGAAATAAAAAATGGGAAAAAGATTTCAGCCCAATTGATCCTAAATTGGGGGGCTATGTAAGTACCACTTATTCCAAGGCTTATCTCAAGCACTTAATGAAATGCCAAGAAATGCTGGGTGCACAGATAGCGAGTATCCAAAACCTGCGATTTTATCTTTGGCTAGTAAAAGAAGCTCGTAAACATATTATGGAAGGTGATTTTGCTGCTTGGAAACCCAAAGCCATCAAACAGTTTATGACGAGACTGTAAGAGGCACCTTAAAATAGAAAATTATTTCGAATTCAAAATAAAAATTCTGTCATATACCATCTATCATCCTGATAACTATCGACTAGTAGACTAACGACTAATGGACTATCTACTATAAATCTCCCCCCTGCTCGAAAGCAATGTATTGTACATCAAGGCGGCTACCGTCATAAGTCCAACTCCTCCAGGAACTGGAGTAATAAAAGATGTTTTAGGAGCAACTTCATCGAACTTCACATCTCCTTTTAATGCAAATCCCGATTTTTTTGAAGTATCTACCACACGAGTCAACCCCACATCAATAACAACAGCACCTGGCTTAACCATGTCAACTGTAATAAATTCTGGCTTTCCAAGAGCAGCAATCAGGATGTCTGCTTGTAAACACTGCTCTTTGAGGTCTTTGGTCTTGGAGTGAACCAAGGTTACGGTTGCGTTACCCGGATAGGTATTTCTTTGCATTAAAATACTCATAGGCAGCCCTACGATTTGGCTACGACCTACGACCACACAATGTTTACCTGCTGTTGGAATTTCGTATCTTTTCAATAATTCCAAAACACCATACGGCGTAGCCGAGATATAGGCCGGCAACCCTTTGGCCATTCTGCCTACGTTGATAGGGTGAAAACCATCCACATCCTTTTTAGGATCTATGGCCTCTATGACCTTATCTACATTTATATGATCTGGCAACGGTAACTGAACGATAAAGCCGTCTATATCTTCATCTTTATTAAGGTCATCAATGATTTGAAGAAGCTCAGCTTCTGAAGTAGACGAATCTCTTCTTACTAGAGTTGACTTAAACCCTACCTGTTCACAGGACTTAATTTTACTTGCTACGTAGGTTTCGCTTGCACCATTATCTCCTACAAGGATTGCAGCCAAATGAGGCACTTTACCTCCATTTGCGACTTGCACCTCCACTTCTTTTTGGATTTCTTCTTTTACTTGGGTGGAAATAAGCTTACCGTCTATAATTTGCATGTCTTACTATTTCAAATTTTAAGGCACAAATATACGGGTATTTAAGTTTTGCTAAATGTATGAAGTCCTGATAGTTTTTTGAAATTAAAAATCAAATATAGAAAAGACAAAAACACAACACATGCCGTCCCAAAAAAACAAGCTGGAATACGATCTACTTTATCTTGAAAATAAAATGAAGGAACGAGAGCTCCCAATCCAATACCCGCTTCTAAAGCTATATACATAGTTGCCATGGCTCGACCAATTTTATTAGGCACAGCTAAATCTACTGTCCAAGCTTGACAAGCGGGCGATAAAATCCCCATACTTATACCAAAAAATATGGCTGAAATCGTAAAATCCATGAAATTGTGAGCAAGAGAGATACACACCATACCGATTGTTAGGAAAGCAGTTCCCACCAGAATTACTTTTACACGCCCATATATATCGGAAACTTTCCCTGCTATCAATCGTATACCTACCGATGCAAATGTGTATACTACAAAAAAATATCCTTTGTCCTCCACACCTACCGTACCTGAAAAATCCTGAATAAGAGTAACAATACAGCCATAGCTAAACGAGGACAAAAGCATGATAATAACCACTGGTAAAACTCGGGGTTCATAGATATCAGATCTATCTAGTTTTAAATAAGAAAATGTAAATTTATGTTTCTTAACCAGTGTCTCCTTTATATTATATATGATGGCTATAGATAAAAATGCCATGAAACTAGACGCATAAAACAAAACCTGAATATCAAAATACTTTGTTACTTGCGAGCCCAACGCAGGCCCTGCTGCCATTCCCATGCCGCTTAACAAGCCATGTATGCCCATACTTTCGCCTATTCGGTGTGCAGGAATAATATCTGCAATGTAGGCAGAGGTAGCCGTTGGCTTGAAGCCCGTCGAAAATCCGTGAAAAAACCGCAAGGCCAAAAATGGCAAAACGGTACTGCAAATAGGATAAAGCACTCCACACAAACAACAAACCAGAGATCCCACGGCCATGACAGGAACCCGTCCGACCATATCGGTCAGTTTTCCACTAAAAGGCCTAGAGAACCCCGCCGTGATTGTAAAAAGGGCGATAATCAAGCCTTTGTACTCTCCGCCCCCCATTTTAGCCAAATAATCAGGCAATGAAGGCAGGAGCATATTAAAACTCGAAAAAAACAAAAATGAACTGGCACATAGCATCCAGAACTGAACGCCAAACTTCTTTTTTTCGGTTTCCAAAAAATACTATTTTATTTTCTTAAAGACTTTTACTTTTGCTTTATGGCAAATTCCACCAATTGGTGGATTAAATTTAGATACGTTTACTTCTATATATTCTATAAAAGAAAATTTCTCCGTAATTCTATCTATAATGGATTGTCCTATTTTTTCGAGCATTCGATATTTTAGCCGCATTACGGCCTCTACTGATTTGTATATTTCTACATAATCCAGTGTATCTTGTAGTCTATCGGTATGGGTAGCTTGAGCCTCTTGAAAATCAACTACTACATCGATCGAATATTTATTGCCGAGCTTTTGCTCTTCGTCGAAATGTCCGTGATATGCATAGAACTCAAGTCCCTCTAAGGATACTTGTGGCATGACTATAGATTCAAATTGTCAAAAAACGAACCTCCACCCGACGAAGAAGAGCTTGTTGCAGGCTGTGAATCGGCCTTGTCGATCATAGATCTGCGGATGGCTGCTTTTACTTTATTTACCTTTTCGAGCATATCCTCTGTACTGCTTGCCTCCTGAGGACGTACATCAGGTACTATTCCTAATGAGCTGGGCTCTTTTTCTACTAGGCGTCCCCCTACAAGCACTTTTTTGAGAGCCTCGAGTTTTTCCCACTCGCCTGATTCCGCCAAGATGGCTTGCTCACCCCAAGAACTTGGATCGTGACTTGCAAAATGAGGTCCAGCAGCAGTCAATAAATCTTTGAGTCGGTAGATAGGTGTAATAGCTAGATCTCGAAAAGTATAAATCCTTGAGCCGTATAAAACTTCTTTTATTTTAGGACCAATTCCTTCAATAATTTCAAAATCCGAGTATTTGTGTACTACTTCTTCGGGCTTGTCCAAAGATAAAGTATTGGCAGAAGAAGCAAAGCTCATTCCTACTGGCACTTCATCCTCAACTATTTCTTTGGACACCAGTTTACTATCATCTGTAGCTGTAGACACCTTTTGTATAGTCGGAGATTGAACGTTCTCAACAACGATTACTTTGGGAACAGGCATATTCGCAAGCTTGGCCGCTTCTTCAGAAATAGATGCCAATTGCACAAGAATATCTTTTCTCGTTTTTTCTAGAGTTTGTACACTTTTTTCAAATGATAAATACTCTTCTCTTGAGGCCGATTGTATAGAAGCCGATTTAGCTTCTACTTCTGACAACAGTGAAGATGACTTCAAATTAGCTTGTTCAATAATTTGAGCAGCTTTAAGCTTTGCCTCATCTACAATGGCATTTGCCTCTATTTGAGCAGTCTCAGACATTTTGGAGGTGGTATCCTCTGCAGTCTTGAG
>JBOFGX010000362.1:0-13877 GCA_051649345.1 Leadbetterella sp.
TGATAATACTGATTTCCTATGTTCCAAAGGAGATATTCCTGTATGTTTCTTGAAAAACTTGCCGAAATTGGCTGCGTCGGAGAAGTTGAGTTGATAGGCTATTTCTACGATATCGGAACTTGTAAACTGGATAAGTGATTTGGCTTCAGATACGAGTCTTTCAGAAATAAAATGTAGGGCATTGATTCCTGAGACTTGCTTGATGGTTTTAGAAAGATGGTTGGAGCTTACGTTTAGCAATTCGGCATATTCATCCACAGTTTTTTTGGTGAGATAAAATCGATTGACCATCATATGAAAATTTCGAAATAAGAGCTCGTTGGGTGATTGAAAACTTTGCTCCAACTGATTTTGGGTTTGAACAAACTGCTTGAGTTCCTCAAGTAATGCCAATAATTGAAAACTGACTAAGTCTGACCTGCCATCAATGGCTTTGTCATATTCTTGAAAAATAGCTTTCAGTTTTTTAGAGAAAAAATGAAACCTTTCATTGGTGATGGAGAAAAAGTTCTTTTTGAAAGGGTTAAAAAAGGAAAAAGTTTGCTCAAAATCAGGCTTAAAAAAATCAAACACTTCTTTCTTAAAGTAAACTACATAGCCATGAGCTTTTGGATTCCTATTGAAGCTGTAGATTTGACCAGGCGATTGAAAAGCCAAGAAGGAATCCAAATTCAATTGTGTACTACTATCATATGAAATCTCCGTTTCCTTAGCATTGGTAATTAGACTAAAAAAGTAGAATTCCTTTCTGTATGGCGATTTTATAGAAACAATTTTATCGGAATTGGCTTCAATTTTTAAACAATACAATAATGGATTTTTAGAAGTATATACCGAAGAAATGGACGCCAAAAAATCATTGATTTCTGTATAATTGGGAATATGCTTGTTATGATTTGGCATTCTTTGTGTAGCTAGTGTTAATTTTTTCCTTACGAAGTTACATAGAAATAGGAATTTTACAAAAAAGGAAACTTTTATGTAAGAATTGAATAGAAACGTCGGTTCATTAGGTAATTAAGTCAATTCAATGTTCGTATTTATTTTTCTCATTACGTATATATAAATAATCAGCGATTTGAAGTAGTAATGCTTTATTGCTGAACATCCTTTTATCTCTGAAATTAGTAGGAATGCAAGAGTCTATAAACCTTGAAAAATTTATATCGTAGCTATAAAAGTTGAATCCATTCACTTTAAATTTCCATGGTAAGTTCCAAGCGTTTGGTGTAGCGGCGTAACTCTCGGTTACTTGAAGGGTATCTTTGTTGGTATTTGTGATTTTTATAGTAAAGTTGCCTTTCCCACAGACAGCAAATCCATACCAGTTACTTAATTCATCCAACATTGTTTTTACATTTAAAGTATCTAAGTCTTTAATTTTATCACAATTGAAATTGGTAATATTATTTTTATCAGAAACAATTTGATCTCTCCAAATGTCAAGAGAAATATCGTCCAAGCATTTTTTTGTATCCACATCAGATATTTCAAAATCCTTGAGAGTTGGAGTATGGTTGATATTCAAATTGATGTTTGATAGAATATCTGATAGTTTCTGGTTACTTTGTTTGTTAGAATACTTTGAATACGCAATTTTATGGTCGTGGTTAATTTTTAGTTTCATGGTTGCAAGCATTGTGTCTTTCTCCAATGTATATGTTAATTCTTGAGAGAAAAGCTTAACCCCACTTGATCCAGCTTTTATCGTGATTTCTTTTATGGGATAATTTAAGAAATCAAGTAAAGGATGATCTAAATCAATTCTATCTTTTGTATTCTTATTTGTACAAGATAGGTTTAGTAAATAGGACAAAGTAAAAATTACTATTCTCGATTTATTGGAGATCGAATAGTTACAGATGAAATGGGACATAATAATGCAAATAGGTAGAGTGAAAACGTGTTTACAAAGTAAATTATTTTTAAATTTTGTCTAAGTTTTGATTTAAATTATGTGTTTTCTTCAATCCGAAGACAAGTACATTCCTAAAATCCTACTTATATCCTCCGCCTTGTCCAATGTCATCAAATGTCCTCCATTTGCGATTTTGACATCAGTTTTTATATATCGAATGGGTAAAATTCGGTCAGCTGTACCGTGAATATGGAAGATGTTTTTAGGAATGCTTTCATTCTTCCATTTTACGATTTTATCTATTGCCCAAGTCAAAAATGTAGCATCTGTTTCTTCAAGGATAGATTTCAATAGTATTTTCTCAAAATCGATTTTTATACCAAAAAACCAGTTGGTTAAGAAATTAGATTTTTTTAAGAAACGAGTTGGGATTACTTGATGTAAATTTAACATTCCCGCCAAGCGGTAATAAAAGGGGATTTCATTTTTTGTTTTAGCGGATGAGAGCAGGATTACTTTTTCGGTTTCTATTTGTTTGGCAATCTCCATTGCTATTATACCTCCAAAAGAAAGACCAATCAAAATGGGTTTAGAGACTGGGATTTGATCCAATAGCCTTCTTGCATAGTTCTCTATAGTTTCATTCTCTATAGGGAATATCCATTCTATAAAATTGACTTCATGTCCTCTAAAATCGAGTTTTTTAAAGACACTTTTGTCGGCCCCAAGCCCACTAAGAATATAGATAGGATTATTCAAGGTTGTTTAAGGGGTGATTCGAATGGATAATTGGGGTACATAACTTTAAAATCTTTAATAAAAAGAATAGTGTTTATAAAGATAGGAACGCAATATTTCGTACACAAAAGGCAATAGAAATAACATAATTCCCACAAATAGAGAAGCGTTTGTGTGATTTTTAAAATCTAAATACGCTTTTGTAAAAATGATTAATACAAGTACTAGCAATAGGAGGAGCAATAGATTTTTGTGAACCGTATCAAATCTAAAAGTCATGTCGTTACCACCCGGTAATCCCATGAAATTGTAAGTGATAACAAAGTAAATACATGTCAATCCACCAGCGATATATTGGGCGATATTAAGTATACGTAAGAGTAGTTTCATGCCCTTCTTGATTCTTAGATGTTGAGGTCTTTTACCGTCTTCAAAGTACTCATTGAAATTTTCATAATTAGTATTTCTGCAATCCCTAGATTAATGGTCCAACCCAAAACAGAAACAATCTTGTACGTATCCATTGGAGGTAAAGCGAAGAAAAAAACTATACCGTATTTAAAAAGTCGTAAGCTTATTGCTGATAACGTTAAAGCATAGCTTCTAATCATAAAATCTCTATGCTTTGCAAAATCTTTTTTTTTGATGAATGTGTAGGCTTTTAGCGTAAAAACAAACCAAAGAATAGAAAGAAAGGAAAATGAAATTTTCGAAATTAAACCTCCATTAGCGTGATAAGCCAATATCAATCCTGAAGGGCTCGATATCAATAAAATCAAAAGAATGTAGCCTTTGCCATTAAGTCTATGGATTTTGGGAAATTGCTTAAGTATCGTCCTCGAAAATTGTGTTAAACCGAGTACAATAATTACAATACTTGAAAATACGTGACAAAAAAAAGCGTATTTGTAATAGGTTAGCCTAATTTCTTTTTGCTTCAAATTTAGAAATGCTACTTCATCGTTTATTGGGATATATTGCAAGGTAATAAGCAATAATAGGTAAATAAAATACAACAAAGAACTATATAAGATGAGCTTAAGAATTGAAAACTTGGTTACGTTTACATGCATTATCCTCTTCCAAAATAGTCATAATATTCTACTGCATTTTTTTCATAACGAAGAAGCAACTTGATATTTGCTTTTTCTATTTCTGTAAAATCGGATTTAATATTTGTATGAATCGGAATGTACCAACTTTGGGCATCAAAAAATACTCTCAGTGGTCTGCTTTTAAACGAATAACCATGTCTAGCGTAAATGGTGTTTCTGATTATCGTTAAATCTCCTTTTTTTAGGTTTTCGACATCTTCTTTTTTTAGTAAAACATTTGAAGCATTTATAGTGTAGATCAATTTGGTTGCAGAAGCAAACTCCCTAGTGATCCATTCCTCAAATTCGCCTTTATCCAGGTCTACTAGCGATTTTTTTTCAATAAAAGTATTCCAATCAACATATTCTTTAACTTTTACCAATAGGACTTCTGGATTATAGGAAAATACCATTTTACTTAGTTCATACTTTCTTTTCTTAATATCAATATCTTTATATGCAGTCCATTTTCCGATTAGTTTATTTTTGGAAATTTCAAATGTAAATTCTCCATCATATTTGTCGTTCCCAGGTTCTTTTACTATAAATATTCCATTATGAACTTTTCCACTAAATGGCCTATTGTTTCCTGCAACTACACTATGCCCTACGACCGTGCTATCAGTTATTTTATCAATAGAAATATTTATTTTGTTTTCCCGATTCCAGTAGAAGCCTTCGTCTACATGAACGCCTTTATTTGTGTACTTTTCTTCTGTATCTTCTCTAAAATAGCCAACCCAAGACCCAAGCGTTTTCGCTTTTTTCTCTTCTTCTGTCAATGGTTTTTCTTCAAGAATTTCTGTTCCATTTTCGATCATGACTTTTGTTTCTGAATCCTTAATCTTTGAATTACAGCTTATAGTTAGTATGGATAAAAGGATCAAATGTATTACTTTTTTCATATCACAGCGTTTTTACTATAATTACACAAAGCATTAGTATATATATCTTTAGGGTCTATTTTTCTACAATAATAAAAAGAAACGGTCTTTCTGCCTAATTTTTACTAAAATGCAAGTAGGTTCTAAAGAGGTCATGATCGATAAGAGATTGTTGACTTACCAACGTTTGATTTCTATTGAGAACCCACAATTGGAGAAGTCAAACGTCCTTATGCGTTTATAAGGTTTTTTCTTTGCTAACCAATACACATAATAGATCAAGAATGGGATCCAAGCTATCGCCATATTGTTTTACAAATTTTATTCAAGATTGTTTTCTTTGATGAGGTGCTGTCCTATTAACTGCTCTTCACCTTCCAACACATCCTGTAATAAGGGCTCTACTTCATTATAGTTTTTTATAATTTTGACTGTAATTATGGCTAAAGGTATTTCAATGATACCTTCAACAATGCTTGTGAGTGTGACAAACGTTAACTCATCGATTGTATCAGCTCTTTTTGAATATTGAAATAGTATTGATCCAATTATAGTACTGATAATCCAAAGTGTCCACCACCAATTTAATGTTTCAGAATTTAGATTTTTATGACTATCAGATCCTTTTTGTATTAATAATTTTTGTGTTTCTTGATACATTTCTTTCATAATTTGAAATGGCCTGTATAGACTCACAAAAGGCATAAACCAACTTCCAGCAGCTGAATTTTCGGGATGTGCTAAATTGGTTACTCTCAAATGTAAGTTGAAATATGCTCTTCTGAACCAACGAATAAAGGTGATTGCTGACACTATGCGAATTAGGATTAAAACAATTCCAATGACTTGTTCTCTTAAATCATTTTGCTCTAAGCTTTCATCAGAAAAAGTTACTCCCTGATTTACTTTTTGAAGCAGATCATATTGGAAGTAACTGGATACTATTGAAACCAATTCAACAAATAATACGATCCAAATAAGTACAATGGCATATTTGGCTCTTTCATCATTAGGTCTTAAATCTTCCATTATTTTATTTTTTTTGGTTCATTTAGGCTCATTAAGCGTATTATTAAAGAAAATCTTTCGAAATCAAATACTACTTAATCATGCTCTTTTTTTGCTGATATAAGAGGATTCACATCAATTAGTTCCAAAGATTGTACCATGTTTTTGACGGTTTCCTTGTACTTTTTGAAATGAGGAGTTAAAATATGGGATTGATAGGCAAGTGAGTCGGCATATATTTCTAAAATTGTGATTTTCGAAGGGTCTTTTTTGTCGGCGAAAACTTCATAGCTCAAAACCCCTTTTTCTTTCTTAATTGCCGTGGTTATTTGCATCTTTAACGCTGCTTGATATGTATTCAATTGTACGGGATCTACCTTAATATTCGCAATTCGCACAATCTGATTTTTGGTTTGGGCATGCACAGAAAATAAGGTTAGAAACAGATAAAAACACAGGATGTATTTCATTTCCATTAATATTTAATTGGGGTTAAAAATTAGTATTCCCATTTTAATATGTAAATTAATGAAAATTTCCTAGTTACGACCTAGAATATAGGGCTTTGCAAATTTGATAAGTAAGTTTGTAAGTTACAGATTAATTTCTAGTATAGTCATTTTTCCACCGGTGTACTTTTAATCCGAACCAATTTTCCGTTCAATTCATCCGTCAAGATAAATAGCCTCCCTTGCGGACTTTGTGCTACTTTTCGTATGCGTACTCGGTCATTTGTAAACAATTCTTCTGAACTTGTTATTTTTTCGTCCTCTATTTTTAGCCTCCACAAACTACCTCTTGATAGTCCTCCAACGAGCAAATTATTTTTCCATAATGGAAAATCGCTCCCTGTATAAAACACCAATCCCGTAGGAGCAACTGTGTGCATCCAAGCCCATACAGGATCGGTATATACATTTCCTTCAATTGGTTTTGGAGCGAAATCCGCGTAGCGATACTTACCCGTTGTTTTCATAGGCCATCCATAGTTGGCCCCTGGCTTTAGTACATTCAGTTCATCACCTTGATGAGTGCCATGTTCACTAAACCATATTTTTTGGGTATTGGGTTCAAGCGTCAAAGCCTGGGCTGCTCGTATTCCTAGGGCGTAGAGCCCTTCTGGGGCTTTTTTGCCAAAATTTGGATTGTCATTAGGGATGGTTCCGTCGGTATTAATGCGATATATCTTCCCTTTTTTATCTTCTATGTTTTGAGCAATGGGGACGATAGGCTCGTCTTTTTCCGTAAACAAACGTTCACCAATCGTAAAATAGAGTTTACCATCAGCTCCAAAGGTCATTCCTCCGCCATAATGGTAGCGTTCAGCAGAATAAGGCTCCGCAACGAAGAGGACTTTGTGGTTGCTTAAAGTATTTTTTTCAAGAGTGGCCCTAACGATTTTGGTGGTTCTACCTTTTGCAGACTTGGCAGCATAGGATAAGTAAACGAATGTGTTTTTTTTAAAATCGGGGTCAAGCAAAACCTCAAACTTGCCCGTATTATCGCCTAAGCCGCTTAAGCTATCCTCCAGATCTGCTGGGAAGCCACTAATTTTTATCTTTTCTTTATTAGTTAAATCTACACGTAGCAAATCCCCTTCTTTTTCGGAAATTAAGGCTTCATTTTCAGACATAAAAGCAATGCTCCAGGGACGTTTTAGTCCTTCCAAAATTGTTTCTTTTTCGGGTTTGTGTTCCCATATTCTATGGGCAGAAAAGGTCGAAACTTTATCTGCTATAAACCAACCCTCCGTGGTTTTCATGAGCGTGAAGTAATCCGTGAATAGATTTCTTGAGTTACCAATTTCTACCTTAGCACTCCCCATATGGTTTGTTATGTCGATCGAAACTATGCGGGCCTTGAATGTAGGGTATTTTTCGTGCAATGTCCATCCTTTTAAGTAGTCATTTTTGGGAATCTGACTGAATTTCTCATCTCTAAATATTTTCAGTTTGCTAGAATAATGCATGGCTTTGCCTACTTTCGTCGAATCACCCGTGGCTTGTCCATCCATATAGAGTTGGAGCGTTTTTTCGGCTAAATCTCGTTCCGATTCACGGTTTACTGTTACGTCCTGTTCAAAATCGGGAAGGTGGGGTTTGCGGGTAGAAACTTTATCCGTGATAAACCAAGCTTCCTTAGTTTTCATGAGATTGAAATAGTCCGTAATCAAATCTTTTTCAGTGCTTATTTCTACTTTAGCACTACCCATGTTGCTCGTAATATCTACGGAAACGATTCGGGTGCTGAGATTTTTGGATCTTTCTCGGGGCTTAAATAGACCAAGATACTGGCTACGTGTAAACTCAATAAATTTGCCATCACGGTAATTCTTGAGTTGACACGAAGAATGCATGGCAGAGCCAAGTTTACTTGTATCGCCTGTGGCCCAACCATCAAAATACATTTCGATCGTTTTTTCTATTAATTGCCTTTCTGTGGTAGGATTTTGGGCTTGGGAATGTCCAGAAAACGCAAAGGATAGCAGAGCTAGAAAAAGAAAACTATTTTTCATTATTGAGACTAGATTTTAAATAGGCCTCAAAAATCAAATTATTCTTTAATAATAGGTGTCCAAGAAGGTAATTCAGTAGTACGGATTTATAAATTAGGAGAGAGTATTTTGTTGGTAACCTGTGGGTGTAGTACCCATAATCTTCTTGAAAGCGGTAAAAAACGTGGATTTAGAATTAAATCCTACTTCGTCGGCAATGGCTTCTATCGTGAGATTACTTTTGGAAGAAAGAGCTTGGCATGCTGCTTTGATGCGATATTCATTGATAAAAAGTGTAAAATTTTTATCTAAATTATCATTCAAAAATTGCGACAATTGATGCCCAGAAACGTGAATTTCTTTAGCAAGATCGTTTAGTTTTAGATTGGGGTTTTTGAAAAGTTCTTTCGTTTTCATTACCTCTTCTAATCTAATTGAAATAGCTTGGACGTCTTCCTGACTGAGTTTTTTGTCGTTATATTTTTGACTAGAAAACGATGATAAATCATCTGCTTTTTTTCTAAAAATCAAAACAAAAACTATGGAATAGAGTATCATCGAGAATCCGATTCCTCCCATGATATAGGATCCTTTTGTGATGTTTAATATAGACCATACATAGCAAAAAAACAGGATCAGAATACCTCCCCAAATCGTCAAATGCCATTTTTCGTAGGGTTTGATAGTTTCTTTCTTAAAGATTTTTTTTAATGTAGGAAGCAATAAGAACCCCGAAAACACAATATGAATACCCCATTGTGTATAAATGCCATAAACAATATAATGCCACCAAGCCTTTGGGGATATTTGATAGGGGAATACGAAACCAATGCTTGCGATTGCTGCAACCCAAAAGGCAATAGTTAAAACCCAAGACTTGGGAATTTTTTTGATTTGCTCAATTTCTGATTTTATAAAGAAATACAAAAAAGGACCAATCAAGAAACAGGCGGAGAGGCCTATTTGAAGGTATATTTTAGGTAAGTTTTTGTCGAAATAATACACGACCGATTTTCCAACTCGTATGCTCAATACAAGCAGTAAAGCACCAAGTAAATAGTTTGAAAGGTGTTTTTTGGACGTAAAAAAAATAAAATAAGCACTGAGCAAAATGCCATTAAAGGCCCCTAAGGCACTAAAAAAGAATAGAAATTTGCTGTCAAACGCCATTCAGGATCCGTTAAAATCATACAAATGTATAAGTTTAATAGATGGGTGTCTTAATGATTATAAAAGTTTATTCTTTTTTTAGAATGAGATCATCAGTACTCTAATGTCTTTTCAGATTCTATGATGGGTGGTAATTTTATAATTTGACTAATTATAAAGTTTGTTTCAAGATAGAAAATAAGATTTTTTTATTAAACCGGTTTTAAACCTTCTTGTAATTTCAAAGTCGAACCAAGCATAAGTTAAATAATGAATGAAATTACACTTCTGCTTTATTAGTATTATAACTTTTGTTTCCTATTCATGTAAAGAGCCTACTGATGAAGTTTCGGAATCCGCAGCGAGTAGTTTTGACCTGATTCAATCCAAAATACTAACACCCTCTTGTGCTACTCCTGGATGCCATGCTAGTGAGAAAGATGGATTGATTCTTACAAAAAATCAATCTTATGAAAGGCTCGTCAATATAGATCCATCCAATGCAAACGCAAGAAAAGATGGTCTCAAGCTAATCAAGGCTTACAGCTCAGAGAAGAGCTTGTTTTATCACAAATTAGAAGATAATTCGGATGGACATCATACGGCAGATTATGGCAAGAGGATGCCCATAGGAGCGAAGTATCTTAGCAATAATCAAATAGAGTTTGTCCGGAGGTGGATTGCTGCGGGTGCTCCCAAGACAGGTGATATAGTAGATAAAAAATTATTAGATTAATCAAATACAATACATAAAACCAAAAGCTAGCATTATGAAAAACGTAAGCATATTATTGATAGTATTACTTTTTGGATGTGAAGTCCAGCAAGACACGCCCCCAGTTCTGATACAAAACAGTTTTGGTGAGATTAAGGGCATCTCAAGATTTATTCAATTGATGGATACCTACGGACAAGGTCTTATTGATGTCAATAAGAATGAAACTATTTTTGTCCCAACAGATGAGGCGTTTGTGTATTATGATATTCCAAAGGATATGGAGTTTGATAAAGCCTCAGTATTGGCTTTTTTGAAGTCACAAATGGTGTCAAAAAACCTTCCTTCAGTGGATTTTAAATCAGGAAAACTGACCATTGCCAATGATGATTACGTACGAGTTTACAATGGAAGAGCCTTTGTTCAGATCGAGGAGTCACTTATTGAAAAAGAAGATTTACAAGTCGGAAATCTTACAATTCACCTAGTAGATAGGTTTTTTAAACCAGAGCTGATTTTGGGGCATGATCATGCCGAACACGCTTCGGGTCATTCCCATGGGGGTACTCATGATCATAGTATGACTTCTAATTGTGGAGCAGCAGGCCCTGATAAAAATACAATTTCTCAAACGACGAGTTTTAGGACACTTACTTCTAAATTTCTGGAGAAATTACCAAGATGGACTCCCGATCAATCCGCTCCTCGTACCCTAGCTCTTGGAAACTATTCCTTGATGGGGGGCTTTAATAATAGGCTACCCTATATTCATTACTTTAGCAAAGAAAACATGGAGGATGGTAAATTTATGGATCCCAATGCTCCAGAAGGATTGATGTATGGATTGACATCAGATGGCAAGGTGTTTCCCATATCAGCAGTGTATATGACCCGAGAAGCTACTTCAGCTCAGCTGCACGATCTTAATTGTATGTATATGTTTCATGAGCATGACGGTTTGCCAGGTGTAATGATGCATTTTTTTCATGATAAGTATCCAAGCCAAAACTACGGGTTAGATCATGAAGCAGATCCTAAAATGGTCATATCAACTAAAATTAACTAGCATGAAAAATCTAATTGGCCTCTTGTTTTACGGGTTATTGCTCTATGCTCTACTTAGCTAATATCAGAAAGAAAATCAAAGTCTAGTTCCCCAAGATTCGGAATTTCGTCCAAATCCAGACTTGGTAAGCTTCCTGCCAATTTAGAATAAATTTTTACCCAAAAATGATTGCAATTGTTGAATTGTAAGATTTGTGAATTTATTGTTTTGTGCAGAAATTTTATAATCAATTTATAATTTCTAGAGAATAAAGTGTCTTTTTTTTAGTTAAACTATAATAAAAATATGACATTGGTTATTTTTAGGTTTGTATGGAGCAATACCGTATTCTTGATCGTGTTAATACTTAAATTTTTGTTTAGAATGAGTTCAAAAGTAATTCTACTTTTACTTTTTTGTTTATATATTAAAAATGGTGCAGCTCAAAGTTTTTCTATCTCAGGAAAAATTTTAGATGCTGAAACCAGAGAACCTATTGTTGGTGCAACTATTCAATTGCTCTCCAATCCGCAAATTGTATCATCAAGCAATCAAGAAGGTAAGTTTCTAACAGCGACATCTACCAATAATGATTCTCTTAAAATTTCATTTGTTGGATATACAACCAGAATTGTTTTGGGTAGCCCCAATTTAGTCATTGCACTTTCACCCAATTTGGAGGAGTTGCAATCTATTATTGTAACAGCCAATCGAGAATCGGGACTTAGAACGCAATCACCTGTTGCCATTTCCAAGTTGTCTTCTAGACTGATTGATGAGTCCAAAGCCAATCAAGTTTTTGAGGTTATTAATAAAACGCCCGGAGTTATCATGCCGAGCTATAACAATGAGCAACACGCTATGTCAATCCGACAGCCCATGGGAACCAGTGCCTATTATTTGTATATGGAAGATGGAGTGCCGATTCGGCCTTTAGGAGTTTTCAATCATAATGCATTGTTAGAAGTCAATCAGTTTACTATAAGTAGTATAGAAGTAGTGAAAGGGCCCGTTTCGTCTATTTATGGGCCAGAAGCGGTAGGTGGGGCTGTGAATTTTATTATGCAAAAGCCCACGCTTGTTCCCACAGCCAAAATTGGTATTCAAGCGGATAATTGGGGATATAGACGTGTGCAATTTGGAGCAGGTGCAAAAATCAACAAATTCGGCTTTTACATTGGAGGACTTAGTAGTAAACAGACGGATTCTTGGTTAGCAGCATCAGATTATGATAAAACATCGGTGAATGCCAGACTGGAGTATAATTTTACGAGTAGAACACGCCTTATTGGTAATTTTATCTATGGTAAATACTACTCTCAAATGCCAGGCAGTGTAGATAGTACAATGTTTTATAGTAGAAAATATGTAAGTGCGTCAGATTTTACGTACCGGAAATCGGATGCTTATAGATCACGTTTGAGTCTAGAGCACGATTGGAGTACGAAGTCTAAATCTTTTATTACATTTTTTCAGAGGAACAACAAACATGGCCAAAATCCCAGCTACGCTATTCGTTGGGATTCTAAACCCAGTACTACAAATGAC
The DNA here is from genome assembly GCA_051649345.1 of Leadbetterella sp. Taxonomy (GTDB): domain Bacteria; phylum Bacteroidota; class Bacteroidia; order Cytophagales; family Spirosomataceae; genus Leadbetterella. The sequence goes on from JBOFGX010000362.1 coordinate 12,534, forward strand.
CCAAACAAAGCCAGAGGGGAGATAAATTCAAATAACTTTGAGAGTTATGGTGTGATTGCTCAGCATAGCCAAAAAATCAACTTTCTCAACTCTAAACTCATTTTAGGAGGTGTGCTCGATCTTACACATAATGATTATTGGTCATATAGGATTGATCTTAATGCTCAGTTAGATATAACTAAGAAATTTGTTGAAAAATATACTCTTGATAGAGAACGCCCCGATCTACCCATAGCTAATTATAAGGGTGATATCAAAAACTATGCAGGTTATGTGCAATATGATTTTGAATTATCAAGTAAGCTTAGGGTATCCCTAGGCGGTAGATACGATATCATGGACCTAGATTATGTAAACAATATAAATTCAACGAGCGGCAATATCGTGTATAATAAAGTTACACCTAAAATAGGTGCGACCTATGATTTAGGTAAGTCAAAAGGGTTTTATGTTAATTATTCGCAGGGCTTTTCACCACCATCTCTTACTGCTATTTTTAGACCTAAGCCCAATACCAACCCCGTTGAGTTTTATACCAATCTCAATCCAGCATATTTTGATAATTATGAAATTGGAGGTTGGGCTTCCTTGTTGAAAAACAAAGTTTATTTAGATCTAAGTCTTTATCAAATGAATGGTAGAAACGAGTTGTTGAGTATCCGTCAGCCAGACAACTCCTTTGATTATCAGTCGGCAGGTAAAACCTTGCATCGCGGAATTGAGTTCGGAATCACAGCAAAGCCTACGAAAGAATTTGGGTTTAGGTTTGGAGGAACAACAGCTCTGCATCGATTTGAGGATTTTCAAATTAGTAATAAATCAACAGATCAATTTCAAAATCTAGCCGATTTTGAAATGCCAAGTTCACCACGTTGGACTTGGAATACGGAGTTTTCTTACTATCCTAAGGCTTTGAAAAATTTGCGAACATCCTTAGAATGGCAATATGTATCTAGTTGGTACCAAAATCAGATAAATACGGTAAAGTACGAAGGCTATAATCTTTTGAATTTTAGAATAGGGTATAAGCTCAAAAGCGTTGAGATTTACTCCAATGTCATGAATCTGATGGATGAACTCTATGCAAATTCTGCTTCAAGAGGGAACAATGCAACAGATAGAACAACCTATAATCCTGGCTCTCCAAGAACATTTGTGTTCGGTGTTCAATATAATTTTGCAGGTCGTAAGTAAAAGATGATCATAGGGGGCTGGCTTAAAGTTCGATTCTAAAACGAGTATCCTTATTTCCCAAATCCTTGAGCTACTCCAGAATGTACAATTTCTCCTTCTACAATATTTAGTCCTTTTTTTAGGTCTTGGTTTTCGTCACAGGCCTTTTTC
>JBOFGX010000363.1:0-2103 GCA_051649345.1 Leadbetterella sp.
ACATTCGAATCGAAAATTTAAACCCCATTTTTGTAAGTGGGCTTTCAATTGACCAAGCCAAAGAAAAAATTGTTCAAAGACTTAAGACATTGTTTGGTGGGCTTTCAAACTCTGGTGGGCTAACAGCAGATGTAACCATTTCAAAAATTAGAAGTATTCGAGTAAGTGTAATAGGCGAAGCTGTTTTCCCTGGCACATATACTATTCCTTCTGTAGCTACTGCATTTAATCTTTTGTATGAAGCAGGCGGCCCAACGCATATAGGTACCTTACGGGGTATCGAACTCGTCCGCGGAGGTAAAGTACTTCGAAAACTTGACTTTTATGATATACTTACAGGGAACAATTCCAAAGAAAACACTCTTTTGCTCGATCAGGATGTCCTAAGAATACCATATGCTCAAAATCAAGTAACTATTAACGGAGAGGTTCGAAATCCTAAAATATTCGAAATTGAAAATACAGAAACTGCCCAAAATGTACTTTCCTATGCTGGAGGGTTCAATGAAATAGCGTACACAAAAGGGATTCGTATAGATAGAAATACAGAAATTGGGAAACAAATTATTTCTTTAGATAAAGAGTATTTTTCAACATTTGTTCTGAAAAAAGGGGATATAATTTTGGTAGATTCTCTTAAAAATATCAAAGTCAATGAAGTTATTATTTCTGGAGAGGTATTTATGCCAGGTTCGTATGCCCTCGAATCTTCTAAAACACTCTCTCAACTGATCAAAAAAGCAGAAAATTTCACTCCACAAGCATTGCGTGAACGAATATTAGTCAAAAGAAGGAAACCTACCTATGAGATAGAAATATTAGATTTTAACTACAAAGCATTTTTAGAAGGTAAAGTACCTGATATGGAGCTGCAAGCATTTGATGAAGTCATCATTGCCAACCGCAACTCGCTTGTAGAGCCAAGAACTGTTCAGATTGACGGTGAAGTAAATAAGCCAATGACCTATGATTTCTCCGAAGGCTTGACCCTTACCAAACTAATTATACTCGCAGGTGGCTTAAAAGATGGATCCAATAAAAACAAAATAGAAATCGCTAGAAGAATCAAAAAAGACGGACAAGGAGATGACAGAACTGTAGAAATTATACCCGCTCGGATAGCTGAAGATATCGTTAATACAGAAAATGATGTAGTCTTACAGCCATTTGATCGCATTTATGTTCGTAAACTATCGCAATATGAAGGTCAAAAGCAAGTAAATATTTTAGGAGAAGTGATGTATCCGGGTCCTTATACACTGGAAGATAAAAAACAGCGTATCTCAGATTTGATAGAGAAAGCCGGCGGCTTAAAAAATCAAGCAGATATTGCAGGAGCTAAATTTACACGAGATACGTTGCATGTAGGGATAGATTTAACTCGAATCATAGAAAACCCAAAAGATATCCAAAACCTATTGTTAGTAACGGGTGATGTACTAGAAATACCTAGAAAAAAAGAAACAGTAAAAGTACGAGGTGCTGTATTCAATGAAATTACTGTACCCTTTGATGCCTCTCTAAATTTACGAGATTATATTGATTTAGCAGGTGGAGTCAATGATAGTGCGTCAACAAAAAGGATTTATGTAAAATATGGCAACGGAACCAATAGCAAAACCAAAACATTTCTAGGTCTTAAAGTTTTTCCTAAAATATCGAACGGTTCAGAAATATATGTACCAACATATACTCGTCAAAGAATGTCAAAAGCAGAAATTATATCGATAAGTACCGCAGTAGTTTCCCTATCTGCCGTGTTATTAACTTTAATTCGTTTATTATAAAATCTATATGATGGAAGAAACAAATCAATCTGAAGATTTTTGGACTATTAACTTTAAGAATTTATTTTCTATTATATGGTCTAATAAATTAGGCCTATTGCTTTTTTCATTAATTGGAGGTGTTATTGGATATTTCTATTCAAAATCTTTACCAGACGAATTTGTCACTACCGGAAAAATTCTTCCAGAATTACCCAGTAAGGGAGGGTCTCTGGGACAATTTTCTAGTTTAGCAGCACTTGCGGGTGTAGATATTAACTCTATTGGAGGGTCTGGAACTGATGCTATCAGGGCAGACTTATATCCAGATATATTA
>JBOFGX010000364.1:0-4981 GCA_051649345.1 Leadbetterella sp.
CAAACCCTTCGAAGTCTTCATAAAAAAGAAACACGAATCCCAGCAAGGGGATTTGTTTTACAATTCAGCTTAAAATCAATGCACACAAATCAAAAATGCATATTTTTATCGAAACTGATTTTATTTAGGACAGCATTGATATTACATATAAAAATAGATACCTTTTTATTGTCGCTGGTTTTATAAAACTTGAAAACCTATTACTTAAGACTACAATAATACAATATTAAAGATCATAATTTGCTCCATCACGAACTCAAAAAACGAAGCTAGCTCAAATTTACAGGAGCTAGCTTACCAATAGCTTGCAAGATCATGATTTCTGTTTGATCTATCCAACTGTTTATAGTGGAAAACTGGCTGCATAAAGCTTTATATTCAGCCAGAAAATCCTTGATTTGGTTGTTTTCATCGTAATAGACAAACCCAGATTCTTTAAAATCTTTTGCATTGCAATGCTGTTCATAATGTTTGGGGATAGGAATTAGCATAGTTGGTTTTTTAAGATAAATAGCTTCGCAAACTGTTTCGAAACCCGCCGTAGTGATCAACCCATCACAATCGTTGAGCTTAACCAAAAACTGAGTACTGCTAATAGGATTCAGAGTAACATTGCTTGGAATATCAGCCATAAGCATACTTTTATCTACAAATACTTCAAAATTTATGTGTGGTAATTGTGCACATTGATGAATAAGATTTTCAAATACCCCTGTTAGTGTACAATAAATCAGAATATAACCTTTAGTAATAGGCCTCAGTGACTTGATTTCGGATCGGATAAGTGGAGGAATAATTGTGTGCAATGTTTTAGTACTAGGATGTATAGTCAAAGCAAACGTTTGGTTACTTCCTTTAGACAAAAAACGAGTATAATTTGACACAAACAAGTGTTGAAATGATTTTGTTCTTTGTGTTTTTTGTCCAAATATAAAAAACTGATGAGCTACAGAAATAATTGGAATACGACGTTTGTTAAATATCCATGAATAAACTGCAGCCAATGGCTCATAAAAATTTATAATCAGGTCTGGATTATAATAATCTATGGATTTACGTATTAGTGCAAGTGATTTTTTGTACTTCGATAGATTCTTAAACGTATTCTTTACAGTTTTATAAAGATTAAGCTTAGATCTATCATACACCAAGACAGGACTTAAAAACGACTTTACCTCAAAAAGAGTTTGATCCTTTAGAATCACAGGTAGTGTGTTGTCTGTGCTACCTACCATACCCATGCATACAGTATGGTTATTTTGTCGTAAAATCTCAGCAAAAGCAATGGCTTGGGTTTGGTGCCCTCTACCCTCTCCTTGAATAATAAAATATACCCTCATTTTAATTGAAGCTATGCATTTACTACGGCTAAACGAGAAAGAACTTCTTTCGGCTCCTCATAATATACCAGAGACCAATGACCAGAAACATCTTCGACCAAAGCTGACATTGTTTCCACCCAATCTCCACTATTCATATACGTGATTCCATTAATGTCTTTAATATCCGGCTTATGAATATGACCACATATGATCCCATCACATTGTTGAGATTTGGCTAGTTCCGAAAGTTTCTCTTCAAAATCCGATATAAAATTCACTGCTGCTTTCACTTTTTGCTTTATTGCCTGCGATAAAGAATAATAAGGTAACCCTCTAAAAGTAAGATACCTATTATAAACCTTATTTAGACCCAGAAGTAAATTATAACCTATATCACCCAAATAGGCGAGCCATTTCATCTTACTCGTGACAGAATCAAAAATATCTCCATGTGTGATGAAATATTTGTGTGGACCTGAATGAAGAATTAGATCTTTTCTAACCTGAAAATTACGCCCAATCATCATCGGAAGAATCTGATCTAAGAAGTCGTCATGGTTACCCCTCAAATAGTACACTTTCGTATCGTACTTATCAATCATTTTGAGAACAATCCTAAAAAAGGCAGTATGTGTTTTTTTCCATGTACCGTATTTTTTTAGCTGCCAAGCATCTATAATATCCCCATTTAATATGAGACGTTCACATCTGTGTGTTTTCAAAAAATCAGTAACTTCTTTGGCTTTTGAGCCCTTGGCTCCTAAATGGATATCGGATATTATTATTGTTTTATAAAAAGTTTTCAATTAACTGAACTTTTTACAAATTTCTACAAGTTGTATTACTTGATTATTGTGCTAGTATTATTGTTATGTTAAAGATTATACTATTGTCTACGAAAACGAAATAGATAGTACTAAAACGGAAATATTTGATAAAAATGAGTCTATTTCTAGCCTACTATATGAAAAAAATAGTAGGCTATCCTCATTCTCTTAGTAAAATTTCACCAGATAACTAAGTAATTCTCTTACAAAAACTCACACAAGTAAGAGCTCTGTCCAATAGACGTGACTTCAAAAGAAGAATTACCTGCTATCTCAAAAGAAGATCCACCTTTGTAAGAGGTAAAATCGGTTTCTCCAGCCATTTTAGCGAGTAATTCACCTTGAACCACAGTCATTCGCTCGGGAGCACCTGTATTGAATACATACGTACCTTCCTCCATCACACCTACAGTAGCTTTTCCAGTAGTTGTCTCATAGCCCAGAGATTTTACATTACCGTCAAAATATTCATTAACACTAATCATATTTTCAATTTTAATTTGGCTGCAAAAATAAAAAAAAGCTGTTTGCATCTAAATAAAAAACGCAAAAAGGAACATAACTAAATCGCAGAAAAGTAAAAACACCAATAACAAAAAACCAAAACTGCACGAATCCTAGATTTAATGGCATTTAGATAGCTCTTTACATGACAATGTATAGAGAAAGAGTGTTTATTTATTCATCATCGTTTGGGATTTCTGCAGTAATTTCATAATTTTGCACTCCAAAATTTCACTATTAATATCAATTTAATATAGTACAATGGCAAACATTGGTAAAATATCCCAAATTATCGGACCGGTTGTTGACGTTAGCTTTGAAGGATCATCTGCTTCATTACCAGCAATTTTAGATGCTCTTTCAGTAACAAAATCAAACGGTCAAAAAGTAATTCTAGAGTGTCAACAGCACCTTGGAGAAGATAGAGTAAGAACCATCGCGATGGATTCTACCGACGGTCTTCAACGTGGACAGGAGGTTACACATTTGGGATCACCCATCACAATGCCGACGGGTGACGCAATTAAAGGTCGTCTTTTTAATGTTGTAGGAGAAGCCATTGACGGTCTAGGAGAAGTTTCTACTCCAGGACTACCTATACATAGAGGAGCTCCTAAGTTCGAAGAGCTAGCAACATCTACGGAGGTATTGTTTACAGGTATTAAAGTTATTGACCTTCTTGCTCCCTACGTGAAAGGAGGAAAAATTGGTTTATTTGGTGGTGCGGGTGTAGGTAAAACCGTACTTATCCAAGAGCTAATCAACAACATCGCAAAAGCATACGCGGGTCTATCTGTGTTTGCGGGTGTAGGTGAGCGTACACGTGAAGGAAATGACCTTCTTCGTGAGATGATAGAATCAGGTATTGTAAAATATGGTGACGCCTTCAAACATTCAATGGAAGAAGGCGGATGGGATCTAAGCAAAGTAGACAAAGAAGCTTTGAAAGATTCTCAGGCAACCTTTATATTCGGTCAAATGAACGAGCCTCCAGGAGCACGTGCTCGTGTGGCTTTATCTGGTTTGACAATTGCAGAACATTTCCGTGATGGAGATGGAGAAGGCAAAGGACGTGATATCCTTTTCTTTATTGACAATATCTTTCGTTTTACACAAGCGGGTTCTGAAGTATCAGCCCTTTTGGGTAGGATGCCATCGGCGGTGGGCTATCAACCAACACTTGCTACTGAGATGGGTGCCATGCAGGAGCGTATCGCTTCTACAAAAAGAGGCTCTATCACATCTGTACAAGCAGTATACGTACCTGCCGATGACTTAACTGACCCTGCTCCAGCTACTACGTTTGCTCACTTAGATGCCACAACGGTATTGAGCCGTAAAATTGCCGAACTTGGTATCTATCCTGCAGTAGATCCTTTGGATTCTTCATCCAGAATTCTTTCTGCTGAGGTTTTAGGGGATGCTCATTACAATACGGCCCAAAGAGTAAAAAATATTTTACAGCGTTACAAAGAGCTTCAAGATATCATTGCCATCTTGGGAATGGAAGAGCTTTCTGACGAAGATAAACAAGTAGTAACAAGAGCTCGTCGTGTGCAACGTTTCCTTTCTCAACCGTTTTTCGTTGCCGAGCAATTTACGGGTTTGAAAGGAGTACTTGTAGATATCAATGATACGATCAAAGGATTTAATCAAATCATAGATGGCGATTATGATCATTTACCAGAAGCAGCGTTTAACCTTGTAGGATCAATTGAAGATGCCATTGCCAAAGGTGAGAAATTATTAGCTGAGGTTGCAGGTAAATAATTCTATAGATACAATCATTGTAAAGTAAATCAAACAAATGAATCTAGAAATTATAACACCCGATAAGAACGCATTTAGAGGTGAAGTAGATGCCATCACATTACCAGGCACGAATGGTCAGTTTCAGGTTTTGAAAGATCACGCTCCTATGGTCAGCACTTTAGGAAAAGGGGATCTTACCTACGAAATTTCTGGTCAAAAATCTACATTGATTATTGACGGCGGTGTAATTGAGGTATCCAATAATAAAGTCTTAATATTAGCCGAGTCGGTAGCATAACAAAAAAAATATTTTCTAAAAAAACCACTGAGATATCCTTGGTGGTTTTTTGTTTTCTGAGCAAGTAAATAGATTCATTTGCAAATACAAATACCGGTTGTTTTAGACTTAAATCCAAAAAAATAGTATGTTTGTTTTTCAATTGATCTCAAAGAATGCAAAAGGCAATTAATAAATCGAAATCGTGCTCCATCAAGATCTGCATTATTTTAGTTTTTACATTAATTATCAACAATTTATGTGCCCAAAAGAAGGTAAATATGAGTACTTTCGAGGAG
>JBOFGX010000365.1:0-8518 GCA_051649345.1 Leadbetterella sp.
ATGGCAGAACAAGGTGTGAGCATACTAAAACATCATCAAGAACTTGCATTTATGGGTTTCTGGGAGGTTCTAAAAAACCTCAGGACAATTCAACAGTTTTATAAAGAAATAAAAGAACAGATCTTAACTTTCAAACCTCAAAAAATTGTCCTAGTAGACTATGCTGGATTTAACCTAAAAGTGGCCAAATGGGCCAAGTCCAAAGGAATACCTGTGCATTTTTATATTGCACCTAAAACATGGGCCTGGAACGAAAGAAGGGTGCACACAATAGCTAAATACGTAGATAAACTATATGTAATTTTCCCTTTTGAAGAAGCCTACTTTAGGAAGTTTGGAATTGATAGTCATTATGTAGGCAATCCTCTTTGGGTAGAGCTAAAAAAACATACCTCCAAGCAAAAGATAGAAACTATTTTTGTCTCCAAAGAAAAGAAAAAAATAGCTCTTTTGCCAGGAAGCAGAAAACAAGAGTTACAAGCAATATTACCTATCATGGAAAAGACGGCTACATTACTTCCAGAGGTAGAGTTTATGGTTGCCGCTATATCAGAATTCTCACAGGAGTTCTATAAGACACTTGCTCCTTCCATACCAATTGTTTTTGACAAGACATACGAGCTACTACAAGAAGCCGATGCCGCATTAGTAACTTCAGGCACAGCTACCTTAGAAACGGCTCTTTGGGAAATTCCTCAGGTAGTTGTTTACAAAACAAGCCCAATTACCTATTATATTGCAAAACTTTTGATAAAAATAAAATTTATATCCCTTGTAAATATTGTTTTTGGTGAAAAAATCGTTGAAGAATGTATACAAAAAGACTGCAATCCTGAACGATTGAAACTTGAGCTTACCAAAATACTGCAAGATGAAAGTAACAGAAATGTAATGATTTCAAACTACAGAAAATTAAAGCAAAAATTAGATACCAATATTCCGTCAGAAAAATTAGTTGAATTAATAATACAATCATGAAATTAAAAATTGCCCCAATTCTTTTCCTCGTATTAATTTTGTTTGCTTGTGAGGATAAAAGATCCAACGCAGAGCCATCCAAAAAAAGAATTGAGTATCTAGCAGGTATTTCTTCTAAAAAATGGAAAGTCACGGAAGCTATTGCTAAAGAAGGGACTCTATCCATAAATCTTCTTACGAATCAAAACCCATGTCTCATGGATAATATAGTAGATTTTAATACAAATTTGACTTTGGAAGTGACGGAGGGCCCTACCAAATGTAGCCCAAGTGATCCTGATTCCTTTATGAAATCTTCCTATAAATTATCTACCGATGAAGACAAGCTTAGTATGGATAAATTTAGGTTTGGTGTAATAGACGTCACCAATCCAACATTTACCATACTCAAATTAGACGATTTAAAGTTTACAGGAACTACTATTATTCCATATTCTGGAAGAAACGTTGAACTTGTAATCACATTTACAGCACTTTGATATTCGTCTACCTAATTCTTCTAAATAATATTAATCTTACCCCGAATAGAACTTTTCACATAAGTATAACAGCATTCCAATTACGTACAGCAGATGTGCAAACTATTTTGGGACGATGTATGTTATATTTATTCGACAATAGCGAGAAATGAGCAAAGACATGGATTTATTGGAAGAGCTGACCTCTTCCGACTATAAATACGGATTTTATACAGATTTAGAAGCAGACGAAGCTCCTCCAGGATTGAGTGAAGATATCGTACGGTTTATATCTAACAAGAAAAATGAACCCGAATGGATGCTGGAATGGAGATTGGCTGCATACAGAGAATGGATAAAGTTGACTGAACCTACATGGCCCAATGTAAACTATGAAAAAATAGACTTACAAGCCATAAAATACTATTCAGCACCCAAACAAAAGAAAGTAGTAAACAGCCTTGATGATATAGACCCTGAGCTAAGAAAAACATTTGAAAGACTGGGAATCTCACTAAAAGAGCAAGAGAGATTGTCTGGAATAGCGGTTGATGCCGTTATTGATTCGGTTTCTGTAGCTACTACGTTTAGAGATAAATTATTGGAATTGGGTATAATATTTTGTTCCATTTCGGAGGCAATTCATACCTATCCTGAGCTAGTCCAAAAGTATTTAGGATCTGTAGTCCCTGTAAAGGACAATTACTATTCAGCCTTAAATGCTGCTGTGTTTTCGGATGGTTCATTTTGTTATATTCCTAAAGGTACACGTTGCCCAATGGAATTGAGCACCTATTTCAGGATTAATGCAGCAGGAACAGGTCAATTTGAAAGAACCCTTATTGTGGCAGACGAAGGCTCATATGTAAGCTATTTAGAAGGCTGTACAGCTCCTAGCAGAGATGAAAACCAGCTTCATGCAGCAGTAGTGGAGATTTTTGCTCACGAAAATGCTGAAGTTAAGTATAGTACCGTACAAAACTGGTATCCAGGAGATAAAAATGGTATCGGAGGAGTTTACAACTTCGTGACTAAAAGAGGGCTTTGTTTTGGAAATAATTCTAAAATATCATGGACCCAAGTAGAAACGGGTTCAGCCATCACATGGAAATACCCTTCTGTTGTACTAAAAGGAGATTATTCTATAGGCGAATTCTATTCTGTAGCTGTCACTAACAACTATCAGCAAGCAGATACTGGGACCAAAATGATCCATCTAGGTAAAAACACGAAGAGTCGCATTGTATCCAAAGGAATATCTGCGGGTAAAAGCCAAAATTCCTATAGAGGCTTGGTAGAAATATCCAAAAGAGCACAAAACGCTAGGAATTTCTCTCAATGTGATTCTATGCTATTGGGTGACAAATGTGGAGCTCATACCTTCCCATATATTGAATGTAAAAACTCGACCGCGTCCGTTGAACATGAAGCTACCACCTCTAAAATCGGTGAAGATCAATTGTTCTATTGCAACCAACGCGGTATTGATACAGAAACAGCCGTAGCTCTCATCGTAAATGGATACGCTAAGGAAGTTCTTAATCAGCTTCCTATGGAGTTTGCAGTAGAAGCTCAGAAGTTGCTAGAAATTACACTAGAGGGGTCGGTAGGGTAAATTTAGTCGGAAGTCGTTTAGTTGATAGTCATTTTTTAGATGATAGATGGCAGATGACAGATTTTGGGATGTTGCTTCTGGCTAAATTTGATTGTCTGTATGAGAGGTGAGCAATTAAATTTCGGCCTACTGCTCAAAACATATATCCTACAGCGAGAGTAAAAGTCATTTGATAGTAGATGTAAGAACAAGGTCTAGGATATATTTCTATAATTAATTAATTTTGTATTGTTCCGTCCCTCCGCTCCGTTGCCAAATAAGTCCTCTCATATGGCTCTTTTCGCAATTTCAAATAACTTGATTCGATTCTAAAATCTATTTTTATATCAAGAACATAGGCTCGTGAATAAAGCCTTTTTCCTCTACTTTAAGGTAACAGCTAAAGTATCAAAGGAATTTTATGGGGAGTAAATAATTGGGTCAGTTCAATTTAGTGGGGAGGAAAATTTCATTCTATTCCCTTTTGATAAAAAGAATTACAATATTCTGATTTATAAAATTATCTTCTGTACTTTTCCTTGATGAAAAGTAGCGGAACGCCGCCCGCCAATCTCAAGCTCAAAAAAAGGCGAATGCTACGCACCACTCACTTCCGTGGGATTTTTCTGTTTTTATTGACCTTGAGTAAGTTAAAGATAAAAAGTTAGTGGGAAGCTGTCAATAAATCGAACAAATCCACTCACGTTCGTTTTCGCTGGTTTTTTGAACATGTAGCGATCTCTAAGAATAGTATCAATTTGTGGGTAAATTCTCAAACTTCAAGTAGTCCACAGAAAAATCCTGTGTCTTGTGATCTCAGCTTAACAACCTCGAGTCTCTTCGAAGACTCGGCTAGGAATAAAAAGCACTGCTTGTAGCATAAAGAAAATATTTATGCAATTTTATCGACACATTAAAATTCAAGAATTTTTCCTTTTGACTTGCTGACTAAACGACCCCAGTTCGAAATTTCATTTAGCATCGGTAGACAAGATCTACCAAATTCAGTTAGCGAATATTCAACTTTTAAAGGCGGTTTTGTTGTATATACTTCACGAAGGACTAATCCATCTTCTTCTAACTGTTTTAAAGTTATTGATAACATTCTTTCTGTCATTTGTGGTATTAGTTTGTTAATTTCAGCAAAACGCTTTTTGTCATTTTTCAAATACCAAAGGACAACAGTTTTCCATTTACCACCTATGTAGTTCATAGATACGTCCATAGCACAGTGAAATAGATGCCCTTCTATTTCAACCATTATTTCTTTATCCTTTATCTTCATTCATTGACCTATTTTAGACTATCAATTTTGATAGCTATTGCAAAGATAAAAAACTATACTTAGTTTTGCAACTATAAATAGTATAGTTTAATTTTTTTAAAAAGAAACAAAATGACAAAAAATGTAATAATAATCGGGGCAGGGCCAGGACTAAGCTGGGGGCTTGCTGAAAAATTTGGTAAAGAAGGCTTTACTATTGGACTTGTAAGCAGAAATGCAGAAAAACTAACCAAACAAATCAGCGACCTAAAAGCACTAAATATTGATGCTTTTTACGCAACTGCTGACGCTTACGATAAAGAAAGCTTAACGACAGCAATAACCCAATTGAAATTGAATATGGGGACTATTGACACCCTTATTTACAATGCAGCGGCCTTGAAAATGAAAAACCTTTTAGACGAAACGACTGACGAATTAGTTGAGGATTTTAAAATTTCAGTGGCCAACGCATTCCATTCCGTGAAATTTTTGCACACGGACCTTAAAGAAAAACAAGGCACAATTCTATTAACAGGTGGAGAATTTGCTAATCAACCAAGCCCTATGTTTGGTTCACTATCATTAGGAAAATCAGCATTAAGAAATTTGACTTTTCAGTTAAATGAAGTACTAAAAAGTGATAATATTTATGTAGGCACATTAACAATAAACGGCCATATACAACACAGTAGTGAAACCCATTCACCTGAAATTTTGGCTGACAAATTTTGGCAATTGCACCAGCAACGAACCGACATTGAAATACAATACTAATGAAGTGGCTGAATTTTATGCCTTTAATAGTTGGTATTTGGGGAATACTAAATGGCATATTACATACCTGTGCAGTTTGGAAAAACCATAAAGGAAATTATGACAGAGAATTGCTTCGTTTACTCATGGATGGGCTTTTACTTTGGACGGTTGGCATCGTATTTATCATTGGCTTTTGGCTTTTAAGGAAAGAAATAAATGAAGTTTGGTGGTTTTTAATTGCAGTATCCTTTAGTTTGATATTTTATTCAATTATGATACTGCCTTTTTTTAAATCAAAAGCATTTATTGGTATTGCCGTTGCCATATTTTTACTAAGTATCTCAGGCAAGTTATATTCACAAACATAAAACCTAAACAAAATGAATAGAGAAAAAATAATAGCGGAATATTTCAATTCGTGGAATGAAAAAGATGAAATGAAAAGAAAAGAAATTCTAGAAGCAAGTTTTACAAAAAACGGAATTTATTTAGACCCACATATTCCAAAACCCGTTTCAAACATAGATGAAATGAATGAAATTATTAAGACATTTCATTCCAGATTACCTCATAAATTAGTAATGAATAGTGAACCAGAATTTCACAACACTATTTTTCGTATTCAATGGAGAATGGATAATGAAGGTAAAGTTTTATCTTATGGGACATTTGTTGGCGAATTTGCTTCTGAGAATAAAATCAGCAGAATATTTTGTTTCATTGATAAATTTGTGGGACAGTAAAATAAAAATAACTGTGCACTATAACATTAATAAGGCAGACAAGACCTGTCCTGCAGTTCTGGAAGCGGATCAGAATTACTAAATGGAGCGTTAGTACTTCTATGAAACCTTATTGCTACTTTTTAGCTGACCATTTTAAGCCTGAACCTCTGGCAATACCCAAAACGGCGTTAGTCTCTAACATGATCTTTCTTGTATTTAGGCTATGTTTGCATTTTTAATTAATTTTGTATTGTTCCGTCCCTCTGCTCCGTTGCCAAATAAGTCTTCTCATATGGCTCTTTTCGCAATTTCAAACAACTTGATTCGATTCTAAAATCTATTTTTATATCAAGAACATAGGCTCGTGAATAAAGCCTTTTTCCTATACTTTAAGGTAGCAGCTTTTAGACACCGAGTCTCTTCGAAGACTCGGCTAGGACTAAAAATCAATTCCATATTTACTTACATTACAGAGATTCGTCGTTGCAGGTTTTTCCTCTTAGTTCTGTTAGTAATTCATTTTTTTTAACTAAGCCATTTACAACAATAATCTACTATTTTCCATTTTTCATTTACTTTTCTTAAAAATATACCTTTTCCACTCCCACATCTTTTTCCGCATTTATTGATTAATTGAATAAATGCTTTCTTATTGTCTTTTGAGAAAATTGGTATTGTCATTTCATAATAATTGTACGAATCATTTAGTTTTCTTTTATCAAATTCTTGTTCTCTAGTTGTCAAATTAATTTTAGCAGCTAGTTCGTTTCCTATATTTAACTTGTATTGATTTTGGTTTAACAATATCAAAGAATCCTCCGCTGAAAAAAATACCTCATTTTCAATTCTTTTATTCAATAGATCTTTGATAGAAACTCTATCAAACATAGGCGGTGGAGGTGGTAAGCTATTTTTAATTGCTTCTGGAATGTAAACTTCCAGTTTGACTAATTCCTCACAAAACATACTAGATTTTGGATTATCTTTTAAAATATTCAAACTATCTTCCCAAATAATCGTTTTTATAATTTCATTTACATCTTTAACTCTTTTAGAATTAAATTCAGCCTCAGTAGTATTGTTTTTGCACTTTGTAAACAATAAAATAAGTAATATCAGTAGTGGTACATTTTTCATTTTAACCTTGATTTTTAATAATATTATTTTAAAGTAAAATAGTTCTTTAATGATTTTCGACATCTTTTTGATACGATGAATTATAATTTGTATTTCCTGTCTTTTTAGCCGCATTTTTTGCAGCTTCTCTAAATTTAGTCACTTGCCCATTTCCCAAACGTTTATGATCTTCATCCGCAGTATTTGTTAAAGCTTTTAAGTATTTAATATATTCTTTAGTTCCTGGCTTTAATATCCCTGCTTTAATTAAAGCCTCTGCCTTTTTTACTTTTTGAACTTTAGGATCTACATGCACAAATAGCTCATGGGAAAGTGTAGTAAAAGACTCTTCGATGCTTTCAGAATTGTCAAGATCAACTAAATATTTAACACCTTTATTTAAATCATAATTTGGATCTTCCCCTAATTCCTTCCATCCTTCCTCGTTTTGAAACTCTCTAGTAAGACCAACAGTTGTACCATTAACTCCAAAATTATCGTCCATAATCTCTGGATTATTTGAAACTAGTACAAGCTTATCTTTTGCTCTTTCTCCGTCTTGACTTCCATTTTGAAATGTTATTTTAGCTCCACTTGAATTTTTTAATTCTGTGGTGCCACTTTTCATAAATTTTGCAATCATATCAAACCCCTGTTTTGTCTTTAAAAGATTCAATAATGCTCCTAAAGAATTGGATCCCGTTAATCTACTTATATCAACGTCTCTACCATCGGGATCAACAAAAAATATTGGATTATTCAAAGCATATGAAAATAGGGATTCAGAGTAATACTTCTCTGCCAATGGATCAATGCTTACCCAGCCCCCCCGATTCTGATTCCCGTTTCGTACCTCACGGGACAGGCTAAACCATCTCGCTCCATAGTCTAGATAGGAAGAAAAAGCGTCTACCTCTTTGCCATTGTACTTGAAGGCATATTGCTGAGAGAGATTTTGATGAGAACCGCCCAGCTCCATACCAAAAGGCGAGTACTGACTTATGCTCAATACTTCATTTTGATCTTGGTTCTCACTCTGCCGTATCATACCGTCTGCGTTTTTGTCTGTAAACACCACCCGGGTATTTCCGAGGTGGTCTCGTAAGATATAGTTCTATTGCAAGGGCAAGCCCGTCCTGTTTTTGATCTCCGCATTGAAACTCGCCGTACTCTCAAACCCCGGCAAGATATCGATGCTTTTCTTGGCGGTATATTCAGATCGGATTTCAAATTTTCTTCCTACTTTTTATGGATGATTCCATATCTTTTTCTTCTTCTAAAAGCTTGTAATTATTCAGCTAATTTTAGAAAATCTAATTTGTCAGCTTGCTCCTTGTATTGTTCTATTTCCGATTTAGTACCTACATAAAAGAATGTGAATCTAACAACGTTTTTGCCTTCATAATCTTTATTTGCCCCACCAGATGCACCCTCAAATCCTCCAATAACGCCTATTGGAATAGGTTTTGATACATTATATGCTGGCAACTTATTTTCAGGTACTATTTTTTCATAATAGTACTCTGTAAATTCTCGCCAATCTGTATTAATTTCTGTCTGTACTTTAAGAACACCATTTACAGGAATTTCATAAATAGTTTTTCGACCTTCCTGTTTTGGCAAT
>JBOFGX010000366.1:0-2814 GCA_051649345.1 Leadbetterella sp.
CGAGATAAAATGGTAGAGAATCCATAGTTCTATATTTAGTCCTTGTTTAATTTTCTCTTTACTACCTCATAACCATCCGTGTACTCCCAAAAAATCAGGCGGTTTTGTGTATAGGAGGTACAGATATATTTTTCGCTTAAAGACTGAATTCGATCAATTGCAATTAATTTTTTCTTGGGTTTTTGGTCTTTTACGTACTCTTCCATTTCTTTGTTATTAGCATCAAAACCATGCATAATAATATAATTACCGACTGTTACTTCAATGAATCCTTTATCCGAAGGTCTTGTAAAACTAGTAGTCAGCAGAAATACTAAAGCTACGAGGATACCTTTCGTTTTTTTCATGTAATTAAGAATTTGTATTTTTAGCAATTTCTATATGTGCCAAATGATGTTTCAAATGCCAAACAATCATATCTAGGGATTGAGGCAAATTAACATATATTTCTCGCACGGGATGAAAATACGATTTTTGGTATAGATCTACCAATAATCGCTCAAACAAGTATACATACTTACGATGAATACTCTCAATCATCCATAGAGAATCTTCAATAGGGCCTTCTATATAGTCAGGCATATCAGCCCAATCATTTATCTTCCCCAAAACACCAATAGGCTTGTCTTCCGTAAGGGCATGCTTTAGCCTCAGGTAATGAAAAAGATGCGTATCAGCAACGTGATGAACCAATTGCCGAATATTCCACCCTCCTTCTCGATACCTTTTGGAGAGGCCCTCATCAGAAAGTTTTTCGGTAGATAGTCTGTATTTCTGAGATAAACCAAGGATCTCTGTCAATAAAGCGGAAATATCCTCCTTTGAATGACTGGTTCTCAGATTCCATTTTCCTACAGGATATTGCAAATTTTCGATTGTTTAAACTATTATATGCTCAAAAGTAAAAAAGAATATGTAGTTTTTAGTAATTTCGTTTATTCATTTTTTATCATATTTTAATACCTAAAAAGTATTTATGGATTTAAGACATCTCAATTATTTCTTGGTATTGGCAGAAGAGCTTCATTTTGGACGAGCAGCCGAAAGATTGTGTATCTCTCAGCCACCACTTAGCCGAATGATTCAGCAAATTGAGGAGGATTTTGGAGTCATGTTGTTCGAGCGAAACAAAAAATCCGTAAAATTGACTCAAGCAGGCTTAGATCTATTAAGCGACAGTAAGCTTATTATGAGACAAATGGATGCTATAAAAACAAAGGCCAAAAATCATACGGTATTAAATACAGGCGTATTAAAAATTGCCTATGCGGGAGCGGTTATGCACTCTAAAATGATTTCCCTATTAAAGCAATTCTCAATTGAATTACCCAATATTGAGCTCGCCTATGAAGAGTTAACAAACCATGAAATCCTCTACAATTTGCATGAAGGTAATCTAGATATCGCTTTTGTAAGAAACCATTTACAAACAGATGGGTTAGAAAATCAAGTAATTGAAGAGGTGCCAATTGTAGCCATTGTTGCAGAAAACCACCCACTAGCAAAATATGAAACTCTTGATGTAGAAAGGTTTCAAAACGAGAAATTCATAGCATTTAAGCGGGACTGTGGTCCTACTTTATACGATTACTCATTATCTATTTGTGCTCGAGCAGGATTCAACCCCAATATAGTCCACAATGCCACTCAACTAAATTCTATCGTCCGATTGGTCGAAAACGGTTTTGGAATTGCTTTTCTGCCAGCAGATATTTTAGAAGGGTA
This sequence comes from Leadbetterella sp., assembly GCA_051649345.1. Taxonomy (GTDB): domain Bacteria; phylum Bacteroidota; class Bacteroidia; order Cytophagales; family Spirosomataceae; genus Leadbetterella. Next base: position 1,726 of record JBOFGX010000366.1, read on the forward strand.
TGGCTTAAAACTGAAAGCTATTTCCTTGAAAAACTGTAATGAAAAAATCCCACTCATTGCACTTTACAGAGAGCAGAATCCAAATCCTGTTTTGAAAGAGTGGATAAAGTTTTCAAAGAAAGAGAAGTTTGAATTACTACACAAAAAATGATTTTCAATAATTTATAAATCAATCTAATACACCTTTCTAAATGGAAACCTACAAAAACACCCCTACATTCTATGCTCACGATAGAGCTGCTTGGCGAAAATGGCTGCTCGAAAATCACACCAAAGAAAAAGCAGTATGGTTGATTATATATAAAAAAGAAAGCCATAAATCCAGTATTTATTATCCCGAGGCGGTAGACGAAAGCCTATGTTTTGGTTGGATAGATAGCTTGCCTAACAAAAGAGACGAAGAAAGTTACTATCAGTTTTTTTCTGTGAGGAAGCCCAAAAGTAATTGGAGTAAGGTCAACAAAGACAAAGTAGCTAATTTGCTAGAAGCGGGATTGATCCATGAATCGGGACAAAAAGCCATTGATCTTGCCAAACAAAATGGTACATGGGATGCCTTAAATGAAGTAGAAAACTTAGTAATCCCCAACGAAATGCAAATTCTTTTAAATGAAAACAAAAAAGCTCTTGAAAACTGGGATGCCTTCCCAAAATCTACAAAAAGAGGGATTCTAGAATGGATTTTGAATGCCAAAACACCCGAAACCAAGAGTAAGAGAATAAACGAAACTGTGAGATTGGCTTCTGAAAACATTCGAGCCAATCAGTACAATCCGGATCAAGCGAAAAAGTTGGGGGGATAGACTTTTAATAAGTCTTCAAATTGATCTTGGCAATTTAAAACTTCATTGTGTCAACATTATTTTCAGAAAGCTAAGATCATCTTTTCGTTTAATAAATCAATACTTAACTTGTCGAGAAAATAAGCATAAATGATTCATAATAAGAAAAAAACAGTCCGTTTTAAAATTTGATTCTTGTATTTTTCTTAAATAACAAAAGTTTAAATTTTAAAGAGGATCATTGTTTTATTCATGTTTTTTTGGTCACTTTTTTTCGAAAAAAAGTGACGCCGTCCGCAGGACATCT
>JBOFGX010000367.1:0-3240 GCA_051649345.1 Leadbetterella sp.
TTCTCCTAAAAGTTCTACTTTTGAAACATACCAGGGAGCTATAAGACCCAAGGCTATTTGAAATATTTGTTCGCTATTCATATAGCAAATATCTCAATATATTTCTACCTTATCCACTCTATTCGACATAGAGCCAAATATTTTCAATAATAGCCAATTCTTCCGAACTGAATTTTTCAGCTTTCAAAGCATCTAATGAATCATCCAATTGAGCAACAGAGCTGGCTCCTATGAGTACTGAGGTCACTCGTTGATCTTTCAAGAGCCATAAAATCGCCATTTGAGCCAGAGATTGTCCTCTTTTGGAGGCAATGTCGTTCAACTTTTTAACTTTATCTATCACATCAGAAGAGATCTGATCGGCTTGTAGAAAGCCAGTTGGTTTTCCTGCCCGAGAATCGCTTGGAATACCTTTTAAATATTTATCGGTCAATACTCCCTGTGCCAAAGGGGAGAACGCAATGCAACCTATTTGGTTCTTTTGTAGTGTATCCAACAAACCTACTTCGGGTGTACGCTCCAGCATGGAATATTTGGGTTGATGAATCACGCAAGGGGTACCCAATTGCCTTAGAATTTCGGCCGCTTTTTGGGTTTCATCAGGTCCATAGTTTGAAATACCGACATACAAGGCTTTTCCTTGTCTCACGAGTGTATCCAATGCCCCCATGGTTTCTTCCAAAGGCGTATTAGGATCGTATCGGTGCGAATAAAATATGTCTACATACTCCAAACCCATACGCTTCAATGATTGTTCACAGCTTGCGATCAAATATTTACGAGATCCCCACTCTCCGAAAGGTCCTGACCACATAAGGTAGCCTGCCTTTGACGAAACAATAAGCTCATCTCTATATGCAGCCAAATCTTTGGCAAGAATCCTTCCAAAGTTCTCCTCAGCACTCCCAGGAGGCGGCCCATAATTATTGGCTAAATCAAAATGAAATACCCCTTTATCAAATGCTCTAAATAGAATAGAACGAAAATTTTCATACACATCCACCCCACCGAAATTATGCCACAGTCCTAAAGAAATTTCGGGCAAAATAAGACCTGATTTCCCACAACGACGGGTTGACATTTCTGAATACCGATTGGATGATGGAGTATACATAAGCGAATTGATTTGAATTTGAACAAAAATAAGCAGTATTAACTGAAAATACTTTATAAATTTATATCAAAATAACACATACATTGTCTTCTCTTTTTGCCCCACTTGCCGAACGCCTTCGACCACAAAATCTAGATGATTACATAGGTCAAGAACACCTTGTAGGCAAAGGCAAACCTTTTCGTAATTTTTTGGAGAATGGAAATATCCCTTCTATGATTTTTTGGGGCCCTCCTGGAACAGGTAAAACTACTCTCGCTCTACTATTAGCCCAACTTATAAAAAGGCCCTTTCATAATCTAAGTGCCATCAATTCTGGCGTGAAAGATGTACGGGAGATAATTGGTCGATCTACGGGTATGTTTTCGCCTATACTCTTTATAGATGAAATACACCGATTCAATAAATCCCAGCAAGATGCTCTTTTGACAGCTGTAGAAAAAGGCCAAGTAACATTGATTGGTGCGACTACCGAGAATCCTTCGTTTGAGGTCAATTCTGCCTTGCTTTCCAGATGTCAAGTATACATACTAGAAGGCTTCGGAGTGGTAGAACTCAAGAAAATCCTAGAAAGGGCACTTCAAAAAGACACAATACTAAAAGATAAAAATATTGAAATCCTAGAGACCAACTCTCTTTTTAGAATATCAGGAGGAGATGGCAGAAAACTGTTAAACCTCATTGAGATTGTCGTAAATGCACAAGTTGGTCAAGAAAAAATCCAGATCTCCGATGACTTGGTAGAAACTATTATTCAAAAAAACCTCGCACGATATGATAAATCAGGCGAGCAACACTACGATATAATCTCAGCCTTTATTAAGAGTATTCGTGGATCTGATCCTAACGCAGCTTTATACTGGATGGCACGCATGCTTGTTTCGGGAGAAGATGTGAAGTTTATAGCTAGGAGGATGCTTATTTTGGCATCTGAAGACGTTGGGCTTGCCAACCCTACCGCTATGATGGTAGCGAATGCCTGTTTTGATGCCGTAAACAAAATCGGCTATCCCGAGTCTCGTATTATTTTATCACAAACCGCCATTTATCTTTCTACTTCACCAAAGTCTAACTCTGCTTATACAGCCATTGATGCTGCTATCGAATTAGCTGAGCAAACCCATCATTTGCCCGTACCTCTACCATTAAGAAATGCCCCAACTAAATTGATGAAAGACCTCAACTATGGAAAAGACTATGCCTATGCTCATGCGTATGAAGGCAATTTTACACCTATGGATTTTTTACCCAATGAAATCAAAGGAACCCAAATATACAAACCTCAAAATAATACAAGAGAGGTAGAAATTCGAAAGAATTTGTTCCGGATGTGGGCTAGTATCTATGATTATAAAGAAAGTTAAACAAAATAGAATTAAAATCATACTTATATAGGGCTTAAAATAAGATTAAAAGGGCATTTTTAGACTTTTTTATTGAATTATTCGAATTGAGACTTGTATATACAATTAAACAGAATATAGTACTTTATCTGTATATATTGTATTATTTAAAGATTTTTCTTGCGATAAAAAAAGAACTTTACTAAAATCGTTTGTTCTCAATCTAGGAATATTACTAGTTTTGTTTCAACAAAGGACAATTTAAAATACATTTGTTGGATGGTTTGAACCACCTTATTAATGTAAAACGCAATGAAAAAAACAATAATCAAAGGTTTATTGCTCGCGACTGGGTTCGTAACTATAAACGCCACTACACAAGGCATGCCTAATTTGCCAATCTTATCAACTGATAATCCGGTTATCACGGAATCGTTTGCAAAAGTTGAGAGCATTGGAAATTTAAGATTCAGGTTGATATTCCTCAACCCAAATCAAAAAAAGACGTCAATAACAATTTACGATGACAAAGGGAATTTAGTCTTTGATGATTATGTAGGAAGTGAAAAACAATACATGAAAATCTTTGACTTGTCTAATCTTAGTGATGGACAAGTAGTGTTTAAAGTAGACAATGTCGAAAAATCTTTTCAAAAAGAATTCGAAATTTTTACGGAAAGCAATCGTTTAGTAACCACAATTAACAAGTAATCAACAAAATACAGCTTCAAGCTATCATCGTATATTAAATCCGTCCTTGTTAAAACTGCCCCAAACGTGGGC
>JBOFGX010000368.1:0-10972 GCA_051649345.1 Leadbetterella sp.
TATACACTTAAAGGCTACAGAATCTGCTCTTGATGATGTTTTAGTAGGATTAGATTCTGGAATTACCGGAGATTTTTTAGCCCAAGATATTCGCTTAGCCCTTCATGAACTTGGGCAGATCACAGGTACTATTACTACGCAAGATCTATTGATTAATATTTTTGGAAAGTTTTGTATTGGAAAATAGAGTAATATCAATCTAAGAAAGCCTCCAATGGGGACTTTCTTAGACCAAATTCAAGTGCTCTTGCAATGATTCAATACATTTATCAATGACTAAATTGTAAAAAGGAGTGGTGTTGTTATTGAGTTGTACTTCTCTTAAAGCACTATAATACTGTAGTCTAGAATCAAAGTCTCCTTTCAATATTGCCAAAGTGTATCCATTTTGTAAAAGTACAAAATTCATTATTAAGCGTGATGTACGCCCATTCCCATCCAAAAACGGATGAATGCTAACCAATCGCTCGTGCATTTCTGCCGCTAAAATTACAGGATGGATAAATTTCCTCTGTTTTTTATAATACAAAAAATAGTCTTCCATCATTTTCTCAAGCAAGTAGGGTTGTGGGGGTAGATATTCAGATCCTCCTATTCTTACTTGGACTTTTCTATAAATACCAGCGTTTTCGGTATCAATACTTTTCAGTATCAATCGATGTAGATCCAATAATGATCTATTGTTGAGGGGTTCTGTTTCTGTTACTAATTCGTCTAAAAATGCTAGAGCTTCCGAGTGATTAATTGCCTCAAGGTGTTCTCGCATACTTTTTCCACTTATAGTAATACCCTCTTGGATAACGAGCTGAGTTTCTTGAAGTGTCAGTGTATTACCTTCAATTCTATTAGAATCAAAAGTATACTTATAGCCAAAATATTCTTTTAGTTTTTGTAGCTGGGTTTTATTTAAAGGCTTATTTTTTTGCCATTTTGCTTGCAATGTATCTAATTGCCTTAACTTTTCTTTGATTTCAGTACCATATTCTTGTATTTGTAATACTTCTTTTGAAGTCAGATATTCTACTCTTGATTCGGAGACAATTTGGAGTATTTCATCTGCTTCAATTTCGTATTTTAGAATAGTGACTATTTTTTCTGCTAAATGGTTTTTCCTTAAATCACAAAGAGGAATCTTATATCCATCAGCGAGGGCCATCAAATGATTGTCTGATGGTGACCTTTTGCCAGATTCATATTTGGATAGCAAGGCCTGATCAATTCCTGTAGTTGATGAAATGGACTGTATTTTCATCCCTAAACTAGATCGTTGTTTTTTTAGGATCTCTCCCAATAGCATAATTGACATAATTATTCATGACAAAATTAGTCATTTTTTTTGATTTTGAAATTGTTCTACTCTTTTTTATCTAAAAATTTCTAAACATATTTAGTTAAACTTAAATTGACCGCCACCAATTGAAAAGAATTGGTAATGAATAATTTTCAAATTGTCAATAGACTATGGATGTTTTTGCACTAAAGTCAAAGCATTTTTTTATACTAGTTAATGCGATTTTTGTGTTTATAGCCTAATAGTTTTTTCAGTCATAATGCCTACTAGTCTCTATTTATATAGTCAAATAAATAAAGAGATAAATTACTTATTACTAGTTTTTTAAATAAGTGAATTGCTACTTTTCTATCTAAATATTTGGATAAGAAATAGAGCAAGATATTGATGCTATGCGTGCATTAAGATCACTTAAAAGTGAAGTTGTAGGCTAAAGAAGGTATAGGAGTTCCAAAAATGATCAATTTTTGTGGCTCGATTGCGTTTCCATTACTTTTAAGGAAAATAGAGTATGCGTTTTTACGACCATACAAATTGTATACTGTGAAATTCCAATTACCTTTAAATCTCCTTTTTTCGTTCATTTTCGGATTATAGATATTCCACGAAAAATCAAGTCTATGGTAATCAGGCAAGCGTGCATTGTTTCTTAAAGTGTAGAAAGGATAAACTCGGTCTTGGTAAGAAATAAAGCCTTGGGGCATAGTAAAAGGTCTCCCTGTGCTATATGTAAAATTAAATGAAAAATCATGGTGTTTACCTTGGTTGAAAATCGTAGTAATGTTGACAGAATGAGGTCTATCATAATTTGCATTATACCAATTACCATTGTTTATCTTTTGATCATTTTGCGGCCCTTCATTTATTAAGTTTTGACTACGCGAAAATGTGTAATTGGCCCAACCTTTAAACTCTCCTTTTTTCTTTGAAATCATGAATTCAAATCCATAGCTTCTATTTTTTCCTTGTAAAATTTGTGATTCGGGATATTGTTGCAATAAAAAATCAGCACCGGGCCTGTAGTCAACAATATTTTTCACATCTCTCAGATACGATTCTAAACTAAACTCATATATCCCTGATGGAGTTTCATGAAAATATCCGATACTGTATAGACTACTTACTTGCGGCTTTATATAATTGTCAGAAGTCTTCCATCGAGAGGTTGGTAGTGGGGTTGTAGTATTGGTAACAATTTGTAAATATTGCCTCATTAAATTATACCCAATTTTGAAAGACTTTTTTGGATCTAACTGGTATTTTATACCAATTCTAGGCTCTAATCCACCAAAGGAGCCATTTGTTTCTCCTTTTCCAAATTGAATCGTATCTATAAGACTAAGTTCGTTCCTTGGCTCACCTTCTTGGTATGTTCTATAGGATCCTGCCCCTACATTTTGGAAATAACTGTATCTTACTCCTGCTCGTACAGTAAGTTTTGGGATAAGGACTACTTCATCTTCTAAATACAACGCAAATTCATTTCCGTGTTCTTTATTCGTAGTTTGAGCTTCAATATCACTTGTCCCGGGATCAAGTTCACCAGGGTTGATATCATATCGTATAGCATCAATGCCCAATTCTAACAGATTATTGTTTTTGGAGTAGTTGATATTGGATTTGGCTTGTAAATAACCGATGTCGGATTTGATTCTAACTTTGTTTTCACTACCAAGCTCTGGCAAAATGGTTTGGGGATTATAGTTTGATTTAATCAATTTCGTTTGAAAATTAACATTCTTGTTTATTGCTCGAAACCAAGTCAAAGTTTGATTAAATGTTTGATATTTAAATTGAGTGTTTGTTGAGTTTATATCATTGATGGTTCCTAATAATTCGGTTTGAAAAAAATCATAACTGAAGTAATTTGAAAAACTGATTGTATTTTTTGAATTTATTTTCCAAAAATATTTCAAACTATAATCTCCAAAATTGGCTTTAGTTTCTTTCAGTCTATCAGATATTAAAGGGAATAAAAAATCATTAAAAGAACCTCTCCCAGATAAGATTATACCCATTTTATCCTTAATTAAGGGGACATCTATTTTTATTCTGTTAGAAACAAAACTTATACCTCCTGAGATTTTAAACTCAGTCAAAGTAGGATTTTGTAAGGATACATCGAGTACAGCTGCAGCCCTTCCTCCATATTTGGATGGAACGCTACCTTTGTATAAATCTATGTTCGAGACAGCGTCAGAAGGGAATGCTGAGAACAAACCAAACAAATGAGTTGGGTTAAAAATGGGAGCGTCATCAAGTAAAATCAAATTTTGGTCAGTTGAACCTCCTCGGATATTAACACCATTGGCTGCTTCACCAACGCTCGTTACACCTGGTAGTAATTGAAGACCTCTTAAAATATCAAGCTCACCCATAGCTGCGGGTATTTTTGTTAAAGTTTTAAGCGATAGGGTATTTATTCCTAACAAAGGTTTCCTGGAGTTAGTCTCTGCTCCCTTACTTGTTACAAGAACATCTTCCAAATCATTTGCGACTTGAAGTAGTTTAACTTCTAAAAAAATATTACTTTTATTTGACAATGTGGCTCTAAAAGGTTTATATCCAATAAATTTTATTGTAATAGTATTACTTGCCTTTGCTAACATTATTTCAAAATTCCCATAGCTGTCTGTATGAGTTACTACTTCTCCATAGTTTAAGTTTATGGATGCATTCTGAAGCGGAGCCAAACTCGATGAGTCTTTTACCACGCCTTTAACAACGGTTTGTGCGTTTATGGAGCCAATTGCAAAAATATAAAACAGAATAAAACCTATAAATGAAAATTTGTGATTCGGGTTCAATTTGGCCATCCTAATGGTCTAATTTTAGTTCTATTTAATGATTCAATACAAGTAGCTAACGGAGGCCCATTTAGGGAAGGTGGTTCTGGGTTTATAGGTCTACCAATTAGAAATTGCGGCGTTGCGTTTTCTTTTCTGGGAACCCATATCCTTTTAGTCTTTACATTCCCAACAAGAAAGTACCCACCTACACTCTCATTTGGGTTATTTACATTGTTTATATTACTAATTAAAGGAGATGGAGGTACATCCACTAGTCCACCATTACTTTTGCTTTGTTCCATCAGCGATCTGAAATACACAAATGACTCTTTTGATATATTGTATTGCTGAATTTCAACTAGGAATCCAGTCGATTCATAAAAAGGTATTTCTGCAACTAGTCTATTTTTAATTGTTCCTCCATTTGTATATAGGTCTTGAAACACATTGAGTTCGCTTGAATATCGAATCTCGTAACAATCGGAGCTACAATTGTAGTCATATGAAATACCCTGATTAACTAATTCTTGGTTTAAAACGCATCTTCCAAGCGTGGAAGAATATTTGCCTCCATTGCAAGTTGCACAAACATTTTGTTTTTCAAATAACTTCCATCTCCACATATAATTATCCCCAGAAGATAAAGGATCGTTAAGGCTTATATATATTTTATGACCGGGTTTGTTTTTTAAGACGTCACTTACTAATTCAGGGTCAAAAACCACTGTATCTTCCAGTATTTCTGGAGTTTGTTTAAATTCTTGATAATTAGACTCATAAGTTTCTTTGTTTTTAAGTATGAATCTTAGCTTATAAAACGCTCCAACTTTGGTTTTTAAATTAGAAGGAATTTTATACGATCCTTTAATAGTTTCTATACACTTGTATTCAGCTCCATTTTTTTCTAGTATTGAGACGATCGCTTGCTCCTCAGGTATAATTGTAGGACTAGAAGATTTGCTTATTGGATTTCTAGTAATTTTGATAAATTGATCTCCTTCAAGGTTGCTTAAACTACCATCTACTGACAGAAGATCTTTATCTATACTGAAATCTAAATCTACTTTTTCAATACAAGAATTTAGTAGAATAACAATTGAAAAAAAAACCAACATGAACTTTAGACCAACTCCCAAATAAGTGTAATGATTATTGATTTTATTTTTCATTTAACCTAAAATGTAAAGTGCTTTTTTATGAGATATAATTTTGTTTTGATATTTCAAGTAGGCATGTTTATTTAGAATTGGACAATCGGAATTATCCAAGTATTTACTATTATTTTCTATAAATAACATATATAGAACAGACTTCTTAATTGTGATTGAAAATTACACTTTTCTTAGTGGAATACCTTCATAGATTGTTAATAATCTCAATTTTTATTCGATATTTTTTTTTAGCCCAATACTTTATTTTTGTAGAATAACTACTAATAATTTGATTTTCAGTATTTATATAAAGAATATATATGAAGTCAAAAGGAGTTAGATTTATATAATAACATGACAAGGCTATATCTTTACTTATCGAAGAATTGTAGATGAGTCAACCAGTAAAGAATGTTTCAATTTGGGATGTTAGTAACTTTTAGATTATGAGAATTTAGGGTCGGTTTATAGCTAAGATTGAAAATTGAACCAGAAAGAATCCGAGGAATAAAAAAAAACAGCCAATTGCAAAAAAAAAGTTGTAAAAATTTCGCAAAAAATATAAATATAGTATAACTTCCTTATTTTTAGACATATTCATAATTTACTCATTTATAGTATTGTTTAATTTTTTTATCAAAAAAGTTAAAAAAAGTTCATCGTGTACAACCTTTTATATAAAAAAAAGGTTATAACTTTGACAGACCAAATCGAAATATTTACTTTAATTTTAGCCTTTTTGCAATATGCAACATATTTTACTTGAAAATATTCGTAAGCATACGGAGTTTTCAGATAATAACTTCAAAGTTTTAATGTCTTATCTTTCTTCTGTGAAGATTAAGAAAAAGCAATTTCTATCCCATTCAGATCAGGTATTTGATAACGTAGCCTTTGTCATGTCTGGTTGTTTAAAATCTTATTCTATTGGAAAAGAAGGAGTCGAACATGTAGTTCAGTTTGCTCCAGAAGGAAATTGGATCACAGATCCCAATAGCTTTGTAGCCTCAAACCCTGCAATTATGAATATTAACGCGGTAGTTGACTCAGAGGTTCTTCTACTTACCCGTAAAAACCAACTGACTCTATTTGAGATTCTTCCAGGATTTGAGCGTTATTTCAGAATCATAGCTGAAAACTCTATGGTTTATCTTAGGAATAGGGTACTAGACAATCAAATGCTTACGGCATACGAGAGATATGATAAGTTTTGTAAAATGTACCCACACTTAGTTCAGATGGTACCTCAAAAACAGATCGCGTCGTTTTTAGGTATTACGCCAGAGTTTTTGAGTAAAATCAAAGCAGAGAATCAAAATATCGTATCCTAAATTTTTGTTTCTTAGCTTTATTTTCTTTGTTGTATTCAGAAATTGTAGGTAGTTACTTATTTTTGTTACGATGGAGAAAATTTGGAACTATAAGCCTTTGCCTATTTCTGAAGTAGATTGTAAATCTAGAAACGAACTAGCCTTAAAACTAAACATTGAAACCTCACTTGCCACTATGCTATGGCAAAGAGGAGTTTCTGAATTTGAACAATCCAAGGATTTTTTTAGACCTTCTCTACTAGATTTACACGACCCATTTTTGATGAAGGATATGGACATCGCCGTATCTCGATTACAATCAGCAATTGATAAGCAAGAGAAGATAATGGTATATGGTGATTACGACGTGGATGGCACTACGGCTGTAGCTATGCTATATGATTATTTGAAGCTTTATACCTCAAATTTGATATATTATAATCCGGATAGATATACAGAAGGCTATGGGGTTTCAATAAAAGGCATTGACGAGGCCAAAAGTCTTGGAGTAGGACTCATAATTGCACTTGATTGTGGTATTAAGGCTCATGAGAAAATTCGATACGCCAAGGATAGTTTCGGAATAGATTTTATCATTTGTGATCATCATGAACCTGACGAAACACTTCCAAATGCGGTCGCTGTTTTAGATCCCAAACGAAAAGATTGTCCATATCCTTTTAAAGAGCTTACAGGTAACGGTGTGGGGTTTAAGCTACTTACAGCATTGACAATCAAGAATAATTGGCCTGTAGAACGCTTACATCAGTATTTGGATCTATGTATGGTTAGCATTGCATCTGATATCGTCCCGATTGTAGGAGAAAATAGAATTTTGGCCTATTATGGATTGAAGAAAATCAATGAAAATCCTAGAATTGGACTTAAAGCCCTCCTTTTAGTATCGGGATTTTCTGGTGAATTATCCATAGAAAACGTAGTGTTTATACTGGGTCCCCGTATAAATGCTGCGGGTAGAATCAAACATGCAAAGGCAGCAGTAGAATTGCTTCTCAACGAAAACTCAGAAGAAGCTCTCTATTTAGCTAAAGAGATCCAAGATCATAATACAGAAAGGAAAAGTTTAGATTCAAGTATTACAGATAGTGCCATAGAGATGATTCTAAAAGATGATTGGCTATTAAATACATCAAAAAGTACTGTTCTTTTTAATCCAGAATGGCATAAAGGAGTAATTGGTATTGTTGCATCTCGAGTCATCGAACGTTTTCATAGACCAACCATAATCTTTACACAGACTAAAAAGGGAATGGCTGCAGGATCTGCACGCTCTGTTCCTGGATTTGATTTATATTCAGCACTAGAAAAATGTGCTCATCATCTTGAACAATTTGGAGGACATATGCACGCCGCAGGTATGACTATAGCTATCGAAAATATAGCTGATTTTCGTCTAAGTTTTGATAAAGTAGTGTCCGAATCCATTTCGGAAAGCCAGTTGATTCCTCAGATTACGATAGATTTAGAGTTAGGCTTTGATGAGATTTCAGCAAAATTTTATCGCATTATGAAGCAAATGGCACCATTTGGGCCTCACAATATGCAGCCAATTTTTGTAAGTAAAAATCTATCTCTTGCAAAAGAACCAACTGTGCTCAAAGAAAAACATTTAAAACTAGAAGTAGTCGATAGCAAAAGCGGAGTAGTATTTACAGTTTTGGCATTCGGAATGGCTGAATTTTATTTAGACAATTTAAAACAATCAAAGGAATTTGAAATGGCTTATTCTTTGGAAGTAAATACGTTTCGAAATGTTTCAAACTTACAATTGTATGCGAGAGACATTAAGTTTACAGCTTAATAGCTATTTTTGTATTCAATCTAAATCATTTTCATGATTTTAAGGACAGAAAATCTGGTCAAGAAATACGGGCAAAGGCTTGTCAATAATGAAGTGAGTTATGAAGTTGCTCAAGGTGAAATAGTGGGTCTTTTGGGGCCAAATGGAGCTGGCAAAACGACTTCATTTTATATGGCAGTAGGCTTGGTAAAGCCGACTTCTGGGAGAATTTGGCTGGATGATCAAGATATTACGAAGTTAGCGATGTACAAAAGAGCCAAGCTAGGTTTGGGTTATTTGGCACAAGAAGCCTCCGTTTTTAGGGACTTGACAGTGGAGGAAAACATTATAGGTGTTATGGAATTAGCCATGACCCATATGAGTAAGATAGAGCGTAAAGAGAAAACAGAGGAGCTTTTAGAAGAGTTTAGCCTTACACATGTAAGAAAAAATAAAGGTATAGTACTGTCTGGAGGAGAACGTAGACGGACAGAAATTGCAAGAGCACTTGCTGTCAATCCCAAGTTTATACTTCTAGATGAACCTTTCGCTGGCGTAGATCCTATAGCGGTTGAAGAAATCCAGAACATTGTATCCAAGCTGAAAGAGAAAAATATCGGTATTCTAATAACTGACCATAATGTAAATGAGACGCTTTCAATTACAGATAGGGCATATCTTTTGTTTGAAGGGAAAATTCTAAGGCAAGGTACCGCTGAAGAATTGGCTTCAGATGAGCTTGTTCGTAAGGTGTATTTGGGGACAAGTTTTGAATTGAAGCGGAAAGTGTAGTAATAGTATTTTCATAACATACCTATATAAACTTCCTTACAATGATTCGATTATTATTGTTATTTACGTTCTCTATATCACTGGTTTTTGGTCAAAAGTCAAGGGCTGTTTCTGGTGTAGTGTATGATGAGAAAAGTCATGAAAATTTAGAAGGAGTCATTGTTCGGGTTGGGAAAAATGAATTCCAAACCAATGGTCAAGGTTTTTTTTTAGCTCGCGTTTCTTCCAATGATACTGTAATGCTTATATTGTATGATGGCTATGACTCTCAAGTTGTGCCTGTTTCTAGCAAAAAAGATTTTGAAATTGGGCTATTAGCTTCTTCTCGCATAGGGAAATCAGAACGTATTAGTGAAAATAAAAATCTAAAGAAACTAATTATAGATAAAGAAATATTGAAGAAAAGACCTTTGCAGCTTGGAGAAACCGATCTAGTGAAGAATCTTTCCTTGTATTCAAGTATGTCTAATAATGAGCAAAACCTATCAGAGTTAAGTTTTCGCGGTAGTAACCTTGACCAATCGTTGATATTATTGGACGATGTTCCTATGTATAGTTTTTATCACTTAAATGGGATGCAGTCTATTTTTAATACAGAAACAATAAAAAGTGTGGATGTCCAGAAAGGGGCGTTCTCTTCAAAGTTTGGTGGAAGAACATCTTCTGTAATAGATATTGCTATGAAGGAAGGAAATAAGAAGTCGTGGCACGGGGCTTATAATGTAGGATTGATTAATCAAAATATTTTGCTAGAAGGACCAATCACAAAAAGTATATCATTGTTGACAGGTTTACGATTTTCTAATTTGGGCTTATCTCATTTATTTTCAAAAATAGAGTCTAAAAATTACCCTAGAGGAGATAATGTAAATTATTTTATGTATGACTTTACAAATAAATTGAATTTTGAATTTAGTAAAAGGCTAAATATGTCTCTAAATTATAATTCTTCATACGATCTAATCGATCTTAAAAACAATGAATTTAACACAAATTTTAATGATTTTAGGGAAAGAAACAAGTGGGGGTACAATACTATTTCTGCTCGGTTGAATTATTTGATAAGGAAAAATATTACTTTGAAAGCGATAGCTTACTCTACAAAATTTCAAAATAAGAACAGTATTGTGGCTTCTTTTGAATCACCCCAAAATGAAATGTCTTTTTCGAATACGTCGTCTATAAAAGATCATACATTTAAGACCGAGCTTGGTACATTATCGCGTTTAATAGGTGCCATTACATTCGGAGCAGAGTTTACAAATCACACATATAAGCCCGAATTCATTGAATTTGTAAGTGTAGAAAATGATTTTAATCTTGACAATAAAAAATATCAAGCCTTGGAACTGGCTCAATTTATAGATGTAAATAGGGATTTCTCAAATATTAATTTGAATCTTGGGCTTAGAAATGTACGTTATTCTTCAGGAAATAAAACCTACTACCGTTTAGAACCAAGGTTTGTGGTTGGATATAATGCACGTAAGTTCGATGCATTAATAAGCCTGACACGAATGAACCAATTTTCTAGCTCTATACAGAATCCAAATAATTTAAGCGAAATAATATGGATACCAAGTACAGATATATTGGCTCCGCAAAAAGCCGATCAAATATCTTTATCGCTTCGAAATAGATTTAAATGGTTTACTTGGGATGTTGAGTTTTATTATAAGAATATAGGTAATTTAAACCAATATAATTTAAATAGAGATTCTTTTGGTCCCGGTTTAGAAACTTTAGAAACCAGATTAACAAAAAATGGTAAAGGGCGAGCCAAAGGAATTGAAAATATGCTTAGTATAAACGTGCCCAACAATGCAAAAGCGATTGTT
>JBOFGX010000369.1:0-19850 GCA_051649345.1 Leadbetterella sp.
CAAGCGAAAAATTGTCCGAATTTTTCCCCTAAACTTGTCCCTATTCATGAAAAATTCAGGCCAACACTCTTTCGCTTGACCTCAGCCGCACCTCATTTATAGAAAAATTTCTCTTCTTGTACTTTTTGAGGGTAGACTAATTAGTAAGAATTTATATGTCTTTCGTCGGTTTTTCTACTGTTAATGTATCAATAAAATAGACTTTAATAGTTCTGTTGGTCTTTTGTATTAATTTTGGATCGCAAGACCTTCACGTATTGTCTCAATAAAATTTAAAACAATAGTCTTGCATTAATTCCAAAAATCAATAAATGAAAACCGTAGAAACGATATTTCAATATTTTCCTGATCTAAATGCAGAGCAAAAAGATCAATTCACACGTATGTATGAGCTGTATCATCATTGGAACGATCAGATCAATGTGATTTCACGGAAAGATATGGATGAGTTTTATGAGCGGCACGTGCTTCACTCATTAGCCATCGCAAAAGTGTGCAAATTTGTAGATGATGCCGAGATTTTGGATGTAGGTACAGGCGGGGGATTTCCGGGAATTCCGCTGGCTGTGATGTTCCCCAATGCTAAGTTTCACTTGGTAGATAGTATTGGTAAAAAAATAAAAGTGGTATCGGAAGTAGCGGCGGGTCTTGGGCTCAAAAATGTAGTAGCAGAACACGAAAGAGCCGAAAAAGTCCGTAATACCTATGATTTTGTAGTAAGTAGAGCTGTCACTCGTATGGCTCCGTTTCTTTCTTGGGTACAGAACAAAATCAACCGAAACCATTTCAATCCTTTGGATAACGGAATTTTGTACCTCAAAGGGGGTGATTTATCGGAAGAACTAGCAGAGGCGAAACGCAAATATGTCTTGTATGATATTCCTACGTTTTTCAAAGAAGAGTTTTTTGAAACCAAAAAAGTAGTCTATATCCCTTTTTGACATGTCGGCCATCGTCCAATTTATACCAGATACGTCTGAAATCATCATAAAAGCCACCTTGGTTTTTTATGGCAAATATAGCGACCATCTTTTGGGTGAAAAGATCATCTCAGAAATCAATTTTTTCTGGAATGAACCCCAAGTAGAAATAGAAAGTGGTAATAAAAAATGGAAAGTGCGTTTCCACGTAAATCAGCTCTCCACCACTACCCCAAGTGCATGGGATTGGATACAAACCAATACAGATTACGCAGTGAATTTTATACGACTAGAAGACAAAAATGTATATGAACGATCCATGATGGGTTTTGGAATGGGTGAGAATTCAGGACACTGGATTATAAGTGACAAACTAGGAGAAAGCACTACGGCAGCTCATGAGTTTGGACATGCTTTGGGACTTCCTCATCCTAAAAACCATGATTATAGAGGTTTTGGATTTCCGCCTATCATGGCTCCAAGGGGCACTTGGGTAGATCCTATGTATCAATGGGATCCCAATGTAGACGCAGGCATGCCAGGAGGAACTATGAAACCCACGACACGAAGAGTACATCCAAGTGAGGTTTTGGAAGTCCTTAATGGAATTGATTTAAACCAAATTACAACACAAACGATAGGAAGTATTCCTAATTTCTTTTTGGACGAAATTGGTCAAAAAACAAGTATTACGTAATTTTATCCCGATTTTTGAGTTCTATACTAAAAAAAAACCTTTCCTCATGAAAAAAACAATTTCGATTATAGTCATTTCTTTTGCACTAGCATCTTGTGCAGGTACAGCACCAAGTACTTCAAGAAGTGGAACAAATAATTCGGCATTTAGTCCAGAAGCTCAAGCCAAAAACTTGACGGATCAAATGGCTGTAGTTTTGGAACTTACTGAAGAGCAAATTCCCAAAGTTTTTAATTTAAATCTAGTCAATGCAAAACTCACTCGTGCATTGCGTATAGATGACACTTCAGGTAAAAACTCTCAAAAACAAAGCTATCAGAATGAAATGCAGAAGGTATTGACCGAAAAGCAATTCCCCATTTTTCTTGAAAAATTTTTAAATTAGTTTTTGATAAAACGCTGTTTAACTTTTCCTTTTTCTGTAGATATTAGTAATATATACTTCCCTGCTTTCCAGTTCGAAACCGAAAGTGTGGGGCTTTGTTCTTTTCTAAATTGTACTTGAGAAATTCGAGTCCCTTTCATATCAAAAGCCTCAAGTTCTAAAACATGAGACTGAGTATATATAGTAATGGAATCTCCAGAAGGATTGGGAAAAATAGTAATTTCTGAGCTCTCAGATTGTGTAGATAGCAGAATTTCCTTTTCTACTTCAATTATAAAACTTTTGATAATCAAAGGCGATGTGATTTTTCCCAAGTCAAATACTATTCTAGCCGCTTCATCTGTAGGGCTATTCATAATAAAACTATATCCGAGTGATGTTTGCTTATCTACAACCATACCTCTATATCCCGAGTAAGCTGTATAATCCCCCGAACTTTTACCAATATAATGTGAAAACGATATGGGCTTATCGGAATCAAGTTCCAAGGTTACAAAATAGCGTTTTCCTTTTTCTAATCTAATATTGGATTTCACCAATTGAGCATGCCACTCTTCCGATCCTGACTGCGTAATGTTTAGTTTAATCTCATTTGAACCTACAGCTAGATTTCCTTTAGCAGACGTATTGTTGATGTTCAATACCCAATTATCTGAATTAGACACGAACTTAGATTCATATACGAGGTTTGTCTGAATGATTACTTCTGGGTACATCTTATCATTGATAAGAGCATTTGCTAAAGGTTTCAGTATGGTCTTGCTACTTGGATTGTAAATACCAAACCCAGCACTAAACTCCCAATACGCCCAACTGAAGCCTTGCTCTTCAAACCAGCGAGCAAGGAAATTTGTCCACTTAGTACGGCTGTCTATATCAGCTGTACTGTAGGCACCAAACTCTCCAATATTGATGGGAAGGTTCTTTGTTTTAGCAACCGTTATCAGATTCTTGAAAGCCTGCTTTACTTCATTACGTTCTTGGCGGGTATTTTCCCATTTGGTGCCCAACCATTTTTTCGAATCGCCTGAAATCCATTCGGCTCCTTGGTGTGTAAACTGAAATGGATCATAATAATGGATGGAAATAATCAAATTGGGATCATTAGGGATATCCATAAATGGCACTCCGCTTAGACCATTATAGTTGGTAGGTGCTATCAAAACAGCCCGGGTTGGATTTTCTTTTCTGATAATGGCAAGTGCTTGTTTGAAAAGCGGATTCCAAACAGCTGGTGTGAGCTTATCATGAGGTTCGTTGAGAACCTCAAAAATCAGACGATCATTGTATCCTTTAAAATAAGCGGCAATTTGTTCCCATTGAGCCAAAAATTTTGGTGAATTTGCGACAGGGTCTGTAAACATAGTTTCGTGATGATGCATATTGATGATCACGTATAAGTTCTCCTTAAGAGCAAGATCAACTACGTATTTCACCCTTGATAAAAACTCGGATTTAAGCTTGTATGGTGCCATTTGATCAGATCTTTCGGGTGTATCCCATCTAATTGGGATTCGTACATGATTGAGACCTTGCTCCGCAATTATCTTGAAGTACTCATCACGAAAAGGATTACTCCAAGCCGTCTCCGTTGGAGCTTCCAACATATTACCCATGTTGATACCTTTACCCAGCTTTTTATTTATTTCAAAAATGGTAGATTGAGAAAATGTATTTCCCCAAAACGAACAAAAGAATGCAAAAGCAATCAGTTTTTTCATAACTTCAACAATTTTCGTTTCGAAGGTACGTATATTTGACAAAGATCAAAATTCAATGAACAGATATATTTTACTACTAAGTGTACTTTTTATTTCTTACTCAAAGAGCCAAGCACAAGCTAAGGAAGAAGAATTAAAAAACACGATTTCTGATTTCTTCAAAGCCATGTATGCAGGTGATAGTAGTCTTATAAAAACAACCTTGTACAAAGAGTTTAATCTTCAAAGCATACTCGTAGTACCTACAAAGAGCCCAAAAGTATCTAAAATGTTACAACCTTCATTTCTAAAAGCCGTAGCCAGCAAAAAAGCTACTGACATCTACGATGAAAGGTTATTAGACTATAAATTTATGATAGAAGAACATATGGCAGTAGTTTGGACTCCCTATGAGTTTTATTACAATGGAAAGAAATCGCACACAGGCACCAATGTGTTTACGTTTGCCCCAGACGAAAATAACCAATGGAAAATCTTGAGTATTGTGGATACGAGGAGGTTTTGAAAAAGTAGTTTTTTAGCCTGCCAATCGACTTTCTTCAATCAAAAGTTCACCCCAATTCACCATATCATTTTGTTTGTTTTTCAAAACTTTTTTTAACGTAGAAGTATATATCCGCTCGATTGGTTCCACCTTTTGCACAACAAAGTCTTCAAAAAGCTTATCTGTAAAATCATGTATATTTCCTATTGAGAAATTACTAGAAAAACCATATGAAACTGGAGTTATATCTCCTTTCTCGTCTACAACAATTGTGTCTAATATATCCGCCATTCTACCAGAATGACTACATGTTCTAAAAAACGGATTGACAAGCGTAGGAAATGACTCAATATGCTCTCGGTGCAAGATATCAAGTTGTACCACAAGCTTTTCCCTATATTTATCTTGCAAGTAATTCGCAAGTATAAAACTACGATGACGCATCAACTCATCCAACTCAAACTGCTCCATATTATTTATCGCCCTTCCGAACATTTCGAGAGGATGTAACTGAAGCAATTTTGCACCTTGCTCTACCGCAAACTCTCCCAACCACAGTAAATCTTGCCAACTTTCATTTGTAATGGTATGTATAAAACCAAAAGCAGATTGATAACTATTTAGAATTTCTACTCCCTCCAGCATTTTTTTGTATGCTCCTTTTTGTCCTCGAATAGCATCGTGGAGATCTTCTTTACCGTCAATGCTTATGGCAATCAAATCTATATATTTCAAGATTTGTTGATTGCGATCGCTACCAAGCAGCATACCATTGCTTGCCACGGTCGTCTGATAGCCTATATTCTTAGCCTCTTTTACTAGCTCGAGAAAATACTTATACAAAAAAGGTTCTCCTCCTGAAACAGCAATATTATTGTATCCTTCCTCATATGCGTATGAAAGAAACTTTAGCAGAACATCTATATCCAGCATTTGTTTTAGCCCTGGCATAGAGTCAGAATAGCAATGAATGCATGCCAAGTTGCATAACTTTGTTGGATGTATTTGAATAGTTTTAAAAGGGCTGAGCGTTTGCTCAACCCTTTCGTTTATACCGCAAGTCTCCATTCTAAACTTCGAATTCGGCTCTAAATTTTAAACCTTCTGGATTAATAATCCCATAGGGGAACACTTCAAACTGCCTCCAATTGACGCCTAGTCTATTGAACTTATTAAAGAAATCTGGATGAACAACTCCATTAATAATGTATCCGACATGCTTTAGCTGCCCTGTCCCAACTTTCCAAAAATCCGCTGGTACACCTTTGTCTCTAATTCTGTCTATGGATAGACCTGCTTTACTCAACTGAGCAATTACGCTAGAAATTTTCTTGATGTCATTTTTAGGAGTAAGCCCCCCTCTGAGGTGATTCATCAATGCTTCCTCAAATTGTTTTTCATCTGCCATGGCTAAAAATAATTAAGTTAAAAAGAACCTTACTTTGTCTTCATATGAAGGACAACATGCGTGAATACGTAATCATAAAGACTAAAGACAGAATGAAATTAGGAAGGATTTTACGAGAAAAAAATAAAATTTATTGTACGGTAATACAACCCATGTAACAAGTAGAAGTATCAAAAAATAAAGTTTACAATATATATTCTCAATCTGAATTCAGACTAAAATACAATGTCATTTAAAACATGGTCTATGACAAATAAACCCTACTACTAGGAGTATTTCCTGTAAACTCTAGGGGGATGTTCCATTCAAAAGCGTAGAAAGTCCATAACTAGTAAAACATGAAAACAATAAATGTCTTTGCATTATTTACCTTTATCACAAAAGATAAAATTCGGAAAACATAATAAATTTAGGCTTCCTAAGTTTATAACTATTCTCAAATTTCAAAACAATAAACTAGCAGCCACTGCTCCTAGAATAGGTGCAACAACAGGTATCCAAGCATATGACCAATTGGAATCTCCTTTACCTGCTATAGGCAGAATGGCGTGCATGATACGCGGGGCTAGATCACGCATAGGATTAATAGCATACCCAGTTGTACCGCCAAGACCATTACCAATAACGAAAACTAGCATACCTACTAGATAAGGGCCAACGCCGGTATCTGCCTCAGCTACAATTGATTTTACACCAATAAACAATATGGCTGTTCCCATAAACTCACCAAAAAAATTAGATGGCAAATGATTGATTGCGGGTCCTGTAGAGAAAGTAGCCAACTTTAAGCCTTTGTCTTCTGTAGCTTCATAATGAGGATAATAAAACAACCAGACGCATAAGGCCCCCAATCCTCCACCTAAAAATTGTGCTAAAATATACGTTCCTACATCTGACCATTCGCCTGAATCAAAAGCTAAACCAATAGTAATGGCGGGATTAATATGAGCACCCGCACTCCCAAACCGCTGAGCCACGAAGACCCCCATCGTAACGGCTAAACCCCAAGCAGTAGTAATGATGATCAAACCGCTGTTTTGTCCTTTGGTTTTAGATAACAAAACATTAGCAACCACTCCATTTCCCAAAAACATGAGTATAAAACTCCCAAGAAATTCACCAAGAAACAAGGATTTTTCCATAGATAATATGATATTAAGGCTTATTAGGCTGGTACTTTTTATTCAATCCTTCAAATTTAAATGAAAAAAACGCAGAGTACCAAATTAGTCCTGTCAGAAATTTCAGTATTTAACATATAGGTATTACATCTTTATTTAGCTTTTGCTACCTTTGTGCTTTAATAGCACTTGATGAATCTTACTGCCCTTACTTCTATTTCACCCATTGACGGACGCTACCATGGACAAACTACCGAATTAGGGCCTTACTTTTCGGAATATGGCCTAATCAAGTACCGAGTTCACGTTGAAATTGAATACTTTATAGCACTTTGTGAAAAATCTCTGGAGAATTTGAAAAGCTTCCCAAAAGATAGATTTTCAGCATTGAGAGCCTTGGTTACCAATTTCTCTGAAAGTGATGCCTCTGCAATAAAAGAGATTGAAAAAATCACCAATCATGATGTAAAAGCCGTAGAGTATTTTATCAAACAAAAATTTGAAGAACTAGGCCTTACTGAATTTTCAGAGTTTATTCATTTTGGATTAACATCCCAAGATATTAACAACACGGCCATCCCTATGTTGTTGAAAGATGCTAGTAATGTCATTCTTTATCCGCGATTGATAGAGGTCATTTCCTTACTAGAAAATATGAGTAAGCAATGGCATACAGTATCTATGCTTGCTAAGACACATGGACAACCCGCCTCTCCTACTCTTTTAGGGAAAGAGATGATGGTATTCAAAGAAAGACTAGAGATACAGTTTGAGCAACTCAGGCATGTGCCCTATTCTGCTAAATTTGGTGGGGCTACGGGAAATTTCAATGCTCATGTTGTAGCCTTTGGTAAATACAACTGGGTAGACTTTGCCAACAATTTTGTGAACCAAATTTTAGGATTGCAAAGAAGTCAAACTACCACCCAAATAGAACATTACGATAATTTAGCGGCATATTGTGACGCTTGGAAAAGGATAAATACCATTTTGATCGACTTTAGCCGAGATGTTTGGCAGTACGTATCGATGAATTATTTCAAACAAAAAATAAAAAAAGGAGAGATCGGCTCTTCTGCTATGCCTCATAAGGTAAATCCCATTGATTTCGAAAATGCAGAAGGAAACCTAGGTATTGCTAATGCTTTGCTTGAACACTTTTCAGCCAAGTTACCTATATCAAGGCTTCAAAGAGACCTTACAGACTCTACAGTATTAAGAAACCTGGGGGTACCTTTGGCACATAGTTATATCGCTTTGAAATCCCTACTGAAAGGCATTGAGAAACTGGAATTAAATCAAGCAGCAATCGACGCAGATTTAGAGAACAACTGGGCAGTTGTAGCTGAAGGAATACAAACTATCTTGAGAAGGGAGGGTTATCCAAAACCATACGAAGCATTGAAAGAATTAACACGCAAAAATGAGAAAATTACTCAGGTTTCCATTTCAGAATTTATATCAAACTTAGATATATCTGACGCCATAAAATCTGAATTGTTAATGATTTCGCCGTTCAATTATACAGGTTTATTAAACAAGATATCATAAATTTGAATTTTAGTATTTTTTTTAAACTTTTTTATATTACACTATCGTTTATTAACTAATTAATCTAAAACCAAATGCTATCAGGAAATATCAGAGTTCTGGCGTGTATGTTTTTGTTGTTGTTCACACAAGCATGTAATCTAAAGGTAAAAACCGTAGAGCCTAAAATCATTACTCCAGTTGGTAGTAATAGTGTGTATTCGGAAGAAGATTCTTGGATATATGAAACCATGAAGCAGTATTATTTATGGGAGTCAGATATGGTCACAAAAGAGAAAAGTGATTTAAGTTTAGACCCAGAAAAATACTTTTATAGTATTTTGTATAAATATGATGAGGTAGATAGATTCTCTTGGATAGAAAAAGATGCGGCCGCTTTGCAAGCATCATTAGCAGGTGTTTCTAAAGTAGCAGGAATAAGTTATGCACGTGTGGATGCAAACGAGTCTAAAACCAATGTAGCACTTTCTATTAATTACGCATTAAAAGGTAGTCCTGCCGAAAAAGCAGGCATAAAAAGGGGTGACTTAATTGTAGCAATCAATGGCACTCCTCTTACCAAAGACAATGTAAGTACGCTTTTTGCTTCCGATAATTTGACCTTCACATTGGGAGAGTTTATAAAAGCAAACGATATAAAATCAACAAATAAAGTAATCTCTTTAACCAAACAGGAGATTCAGACTCAAGCAGTTCAATTTTCATCCATTCAAGAAATTT
Source organism: Leadbetterella sp. (assembly GCA_051649345.1). Classification (GTDB taxonomy): domain Bacteria; phylum Bacteroidota; class Bacteroidia; order Cytophagales; family Spirosomataceae; genus Leadbetterella. The sequence continues at coordinate 9,008 of JBOFGX010000369.1, forward strand.
CTGGAAAGAAAATAGGTTATTTACAGTATATTCGGTTTTTGTCTGATTCAGATTCCAAATTAAGGGAAACTTTTGGAGAATTTAAGAAAGCTGGGATAAATGAATTGGTTCTAGACTTGAGGTACAATCCTGGTGGAGCCATTTCCAGTGCAGATATTTTAAGTTCTTTGATTGTAAAGAACCTTCGACCGGGCACCCTTATGTCCAAACAAGTTTGGAATACCGCTATGACGAAAGATTATAAGGCTAGATATGGCAATAATGTTTTTGATACCAATTGGAGAAATGAACCCAACAATTTGACAACTATCAATAGAGTATATGTACTAACCTCCAATGGAACCGCCTCCTCATCTGAGTTAGTGATAAATCATCTCAAACCGTTCATGGATGTTATTTTGATAGGTGACAACACAGTAGGTAAAAATGTTGGTTCAATTACACTATCCGATACTAAAAAAAGATGGGGATGGGGATTACAACCTATCGTTTTGAAAACGGCAAACGCTCTAGGTCAATCCGAATACGGAACCAAAGACGGATTTACGCCAAATTATAAAGTAGCTGACGATGTAATTCCAGCAAAACCCTTTGCAAGTATGGAGGAGCCTCTTTTCGCAGCAGCAGTGAACCTGATTTTGGGCAAACCAGTAACGCCTGTCGCACTATCCAAGAAATCTGCACGAGTGCAGGTCATAGATAAACAAAGTCATTATGACAATCCAGAACTGGAACGTAATGAGATGTTTATAAGTGAGTTTCCAAAAAAATAGACACTATAAATGAGACTAACCTCCATGTGAAAAGCACATGGAGGTTTTTTTATGCCCAAATTCTTATAATAATGCAATTTTGTATGTAAATTGCATTTTGAATATAGAATTAATCATGACAACAGAAGCAATCAAAATCAACATCACCCCTACCGAAAAGAGTAGGATTTCAGAATTTGACAACAACAACATAGTATTTGGAAGCCTGTTTACGGATCACATGCTAGTTGCAGATTTTGAGGATGGTGTCTGGAAAAAAGCGGAAATTGTTCCTTTCGGCAATCTGAGTTTCAATCCAGCCATATCGTCGTTGCATTATGGTCAGGCTATATTTGAGGGCATGAAAGCATTTAAGAATAGCTCCGGAGATGTGTTGATGTTTAGACCTTTAGAGAACTTCAAGCGTTTCAATATATCAGCTGAACGTATGTCTATGCCTGCTGTCCCTGAGGAGATATTTATAGGCGGACTAGAGGCACTACTAAAATTAGACAAAGCATGGGTGCCTACTGGAGAAGATAACTCTTTGTATTTGAGGCCTTTTATGTTTGCATCAGATGAGTATTTGGGGGTTCGTACTTCTTTGAGGTATAAATTTATTATTATCATGAGCCCTGCAGGAAAATACTATGCAGGAGCCCCTAAAGTTAAAGTTGAAACCGAATACATACGTGCTGCTACTGGGGGTGTAGGATATGCAAAATGTGCGGGTAATTATGCTGCCTCTCTATACCCTGCTGCTCTTGCTGCCAAAGAAGGGTATACTCAACTTCTTTGGACGGACGCCAAAGAACATAAATATTTTGAAGAGTCGGGTACAATGAATGTCATGTTTGTGATAGACGGCAAATTGGTAACTCCAGAAACAAGCTCTACTATATTAAAAGGAATTACTCGTGAAAGTCTGTTATTGATCGCTCAAAGTATGGGAGTACCCGTGGAAGAAAGAAGAGTCTCCGTAGAAGAAGTTATTTCAGGAATTCAAAGTGGAAGTGTTACCGAGGTATTTGGTGCAGGTACGGCAGTCGTTGTTTCACCGTTTTCTGCAGTCGGATATATGGGACAAGATTACAATCTGCCTAGCATTACAGAAGACAGTGTTGCAATAAAACTTAAAAATAGACTTAATGCCATCCGTACAGGAGTAGTAGAAGACAGTATGGGATGGGTGTGGAAAGTATAGTTTATAAAGATCTACGTTCTTAGACCTCTGAAGGGAAACCTTCAGAGGTTTTTTTTATTTGATTACAAAAAAGCACACATTAAAATCATAATAGACATATTATCAATAAACTACAATGGTAATTCGCCGTGTGTCATATTCTAAGTCAAACTCTATTGCTATTCTACGATTAAATATTTTAGGTTAAACTTTTGATTTTCACTATTTTCAACTAAATTTGAAAATAATTATGTGGTTTTTAGCATAATTAATCAAGCTTTCTTTATAAATAAAAGTACCTTTCTATATGAACCTTGTAAAAAAATTATCTCTAGGGGGAATATTCTTTTTTCTTACTACCTCCCTATCAATAGGACAATCAACTATAAAATTTTATCAAGGCACCTACGACGATTTGATCCGAGCCGCAAAAAAACAAAACAAAACTATCTTTTTGGATTTTTATAGCAACAAATGCTCCCCATGTAATAGATTGGAGTCCACGACCTTTCAACATAAAGAATTTGTAAGATTTACTAATGCCCAAATGCTTGTTTATAAAATCAACATTGATTCGCCAGAAGGTAAAGAGATTATTCAAAGATTCAACATTGATGTGGTACCCGCTATGGTCGTTCTTGATCCAAAGCAAGGCATATTAGGTACATACAAAGGATTTTATTCGGGCATTTCCTTGGTAAGAAATATTACCAAAATTCACGAAAACAATGGTTTAGCAGTGCAGGAGACAAGCTCAAAAACGCTTGTAGCACAAAAGTAAAGGATAAATCATTCTTTCTCCTTTTGACTTGAAGTTTTATACCTAATTTTGTACTATGGAACTTCAAAATGATTTATTTCTCCGCACGGCTCTAGGTCAAAAAGTGGAACGCACACCCGTATGGCTCATGCGACAAGCAGGTAGGATTTTACCCGAGTACAGAAAAGTTAGAGAGCAGGCAGGTAGCTTTATAAAGCTAGCCACTACACCAGCTATGTCGGCAGAAGTCACAATTCAACCTGTAGACATACTTGGAGTAGATGCCGCGATTATCTTTTCTGATATCCTTGTAATTCCTGAGGCCATGGGACTCCCTTACGAAATGATAGAATCTAAGGGGCCTAATTTCCCGAAAGTTATCCAGTCATCACAAGATATTGAAGTTTTAGATGATCATAATTTTATTACAGAGCGACTAAGTTACGTAACAGAAGCTATCGATATCGTAAAAAAAGATCTAGCTGGCCGAGTTCCCCTCATTGGCTTTGCTGGAGCTCCCTTCACGATTTTTTGCTATATGGTAGAAGGACATGGATCTAAGACATTTTCCAAGGCAAAAAAAATGTTATATTCAGAACCTGCCATGGCTCATCAGCTCTTACAAAAAATAACTAACGCTACAATTCTTTACTTGAAAAGCCAAATAGAGCATGGCGTGGATTTAGTGCAGATATTTGATAGCTGGGCCGGAATCTTGAGTCCAATTCAATACCAAACTTTTTCCCTACCCTATATCCAACAGATCTGCTCTGCCATACAAAACGTACCGAAAACCGTATTTGCGAAAGGTGCGTTTTTTGCTAGAGAGTGGTTCAATACCATAGATTGCCAAGTAGTAGGCTTGGATTGGAATATGGATATATCCGAATCCAAAAACTTGATCCCAAACAAAGTTCTTCAAGGAAATCTTGATCCCTGTGTACTCTTCGCCTCATTTAAGGAGATTGAGAAATACACGAAGGAAATGCTAGACCAATTTAAAGGTCAAAATCACATTGCGAATTTGGGTCATGGGGTATATCCCGAGACGGATCCTGAGAAAGTAAAATGCTTTATCGAAACCGTAAAAGCATACTAAACTATAGAAAATGATCGTTTTATATCCAAAAACCCTACAAATGATCAAAAGCTGGATGTTGGTGCTATGTGTTTTTTCCACCTATTTTGCTTTCTCTCAAAATCTAGAGCCCTTGGGTACCAATATCAATTCGGAGTATAATGAACTCCATCCTTTGATCTCACCTGATGGTAAAACACTTTACTTTCTTCGCGTTAGCCATCCAGCGAATAATTTCGGTGTATCAAAAAAAAGAGATGATCAAGGTTTAACAGGAAGTATGGATGTTTGGTATAGTGACCTCATAGACGGCAGCTGGACAGTAGCCAGAAAAATGACCAATACCATCAACAAAGATCAGTATAATGATCTATTCAGCATTACTCCTGATGGCAACACCGCACTTATACGAGGTGTATACAACAACGGAAAAAGGGAAAATGAAATCGGAATATCGGTATGCAAAAAAAAGGGTGTAACCTGGCAACAACCAAATGTTTTGAATATCCCTAAACTATCTAGAACGATCAAAGAAGATGAAGGAGAACATTTTACAGCATTCCTGTCAAATAGTGGAAAAGTGTTACTTTTATCATTTCCTGTAAAAAAGAGAAGTAAGAATCTTGATTTATACATATCTATACTAGATAAAGATGGAGAATGGAGTGATCCTGAACCTTTGGGTGATAAAATCAATACAAACGATTCGGAAACATGCCCATTTTTAGCTTCTGATGGTAAAACTTTGTATTTCGCTACCGACAGAAGTGGAGGGCAAGGCGGGTATGATATTTGGGTATCTAAACGAACGGGTAATTCATGGTATAGTTGGAGTAAACCTGTAAATCTAGGGCCAAAAATAAACTCCAAAGAAGATGAAATGTATTACTCGATAGAAGCCACAGGGCAATATGCTTATCTATGCTCCAAAAAAAATAGTCTTGGTAAAAACGATATTTTCAGAGTAAATCTACAAAATCTCAACAAAAAAAAGGATGATCCCGTTGCCGCAAAACTTACAAGTGGAGATACTACGAACCTAACTAATCTGAGTAAAGAAACACCCACTGAAATTATCCCCTCTAGTATTGTAAGGGTAACGGGTAAGGTATTAGACCAGTCGACCAATAAAGCAATTGAAGCCAAAATAATTGCCGAAGATTTGGAAACGGGTGAAGAGCTGGCAGTAGCGATCTCCAATTCAACTACGGGTGAATACGCAATGAACTTACCTTACGGCCACAGATATGCCATACGAGCAGAATCGCCTGATTTTCTTTCTGTTTCAAAAAACATGGATCTCAGTCAATCAGGTGCATATAAAGAAATCAAAGGAGAGGATCTATTGATTGCACCCATTGAGGTCGGTGTAGCGGTACAATTAAACAATATCTTCTTCCAATTTGGGAAAGCAGACCTAGAAGAAGTTTCTTTTTTAGAATTAGATAGAATCGCCAATAAACTTAACAAGAGCCCATCAATGGTAATTGAAGTACAAGGTCATACGGATAATGTAGGTTCTGCCGAAGCCAATCTCCGATTATCTCAGTTACGAGCAGATGCAGTTCGAGACTATTTGATAAGCAAGAAGGTATCCCCTCTAAAAGTAAAAAGTACAGGATTAGGCGAGTCGCAACCCATTGCATCCAACGCCACATCAGAAGGGCAAGCCAAGAATAGAAGGGTAGAGATACTCGTACTCAAGAAATAAGAGATATATAAACTTTAGTTCTTTATTCATCTGACCGTTAAAAAAAAATATCTTTTGTTTGTTGAAATACCTCAGAACTTGCCATAGTTTAGTACATTAATTGTGTATCGAAATGTATCTAATTTTCAATCGAATAGTTTAGATATATTTTTAAACCTAAATTACACATTAGAAATGGACTACAAATATTATTTGGCTTTGAATCGATTTCAGAACTCACTCAAAGGTATCTCAATACCTTTTCGATCATACTTCATCGCTTCTTTGCCTAATAAATTTTCGTCAGCAAGTCTAACGCGTATTTGGGTTAAAACTATTGAAAAATGAGAACTATACTTTGCTCACTATTCTTACCTGTATATCTTCTTGTCGCCCTTTTTTCCTGTGATGAAAATACGATGGGGACATTCTCTAAAGAATTGATGTCCGCAAAATTTGACGGAAATTTCTGGCAATCGGCTTCGGATTATACCATTGGTGAAGATGATCCTAACAACTTCGGTATTTTATCTGTTACAGGAACAAAAAATAAGGATTTCCTAACGGTAGCCATTGATTTTGAAAGGGCAGAGATAAAGGCAGGTGAAACCTATGAATGCAAATCTGGATCTCCTAGTGTAATCACATGGACGGATAGAAATTTGGTTTCATACACTACAAACAATACAGGAGGAAGTGGTCAATTAAAAATCACGTATTACGACAAGAAAGCCATTTCAGGTACATTCTCTGTTATAATCACAGACGAAACTAACCCCTCTAGAAAAATCATATTAACAGAGGGTAAGTTTGCAGCAGAGGTTAATCCATAATGTTGGGCTTATAAAGGAATCCGTACGTAAATAGGCCAGCGAACTATTGATGCATTGGGCGAGGGTTTTTGCTCCTTCGTAATGGCATTCATCAAAAAAGAGGTTCCCACCCCCAACGCAGCACCGGCAAGAACATCACCAGGATAATGTACACCTAGATGTAAACGACTATAGGCGATTGTCCCTGAATACAAATAAGCGGGAACGATCACATACCATTTGGGATAAACGAGAGCTAAATTTGTAGCTAGATTAAATGCCGAAGTTGTATGCCCACTAGGGAAAGACCGAGTATGTGGGCTATCAAGGGGCTTTATGTCAGGGTTTACTTCGTAAGGCCTTTTTCGCTTGACTATCCTCTTTGTCCCATAAGACAAAAGGCTACTTCCTAAGCTGCTACTACTCATAAACAAAGCTCTGTTCCAATTCCAGGATATGCCATCAGCATAACCTACAGGCACTATAAAAACTGACCCAATTACCACAGGACTAATTGAGTGCGTAATTCTAGCTAGTCTGGTATCCCATTTATGATTTCTGTTATTGTAAATTTTTCTTATCAGTGTATCATCTAGCGTATTTTGTGCCAATGATACATGAACGATCAAGAACATTGATAATAATAACAATGAACTTCTTGGTTTGATTTTTACTTTCTTTACTAAAGCTAACAAAAAGGAAACTTATTTTTTATTTATAAATATAAAAATAGATACAGGATCATAAAACATAAAAAATGGAGAGCAGGGCACCTATACATTCGAAATATACGATTTTTAGACCTCAAAAAAAAGCTATACCTGCATTATGAAGAGATTGAATCTTATTACGCTATTTCCTTGCATCTACCTCATAAATTATTATACTTTAAACCTTTTTTTAATCAAGAGGGTGTATTTCAATAGGTACATCTAAAAAAATAGTATAAATTCACAAACTGTAATACTCAGCTTTGAATAGCTGTAATTTGGGTTTTCGGGTAAAAAATATGATTAAAAACATTTTTCGGGGATTTGACGCATTTAGAGCACTTTTTATAAGTTTACTTCTTAATCTCGTATTCTTTTGGGGATTTCAGACCAACAACTTTATTGAATCGTTTGCTATTGCCTCGGGTATACTTTGTGCGTTCTTTCCAAACATTGAGGGAAACAATACGGAACGTTTTTGGGGGATGTTGTTTTGTGTGATTTGGACCCATGTTTGTCTCGGATTTTTTCACTTTTTTCAGCCTTTTTCAGATGGTATTCATTTAAGCTTGATGGCACTCCTAGTAGGTATCAGCTCTCTTATGGCAGTATTTGGATATCGAGGTATTATGGTGTCTTTTGGAGGTATTTTCGGCTTAGTCATGGGATATACCTTTGAGCACTTCGAAGCGGACTTTTTAGATTCCATAAAATACTCATTAGGTGGAAGTGCTATCTATCTTTTGATAGGTGTGATTTCACAGATACTCTATCAACCTAGGAACATTGACATTTTACTCAAAAACAAAATACACTTTATTAAAGTATTGATTGTCAAGCATCATGAACTTATTTTTGGAGAGAGTATTTATGCAAACAAAATATCCGAACTTCGTGCTAAAGTAAAAATAAATGAGCTTCAAGAAATGCTACGCAACATGCTCATGCATGATAGGAAAGTTACATTTTTCTCTAGCCAAAAAAAGAAACAATTGGCCATCTTCAGGGTGTTGGTAGATGTGTATGAGTTGGCCTTAGCCATGCCTTCTCATTCCCTTGAAGCAAATAAAGATACGGGATACTCCAAGGAGATAATAGAACCTTTTGAGGCTTTTTCGAAGAAGTTTGTTCTGCTTCTTCGAGAAATAGAAAATCATAACCCGTTTGGATCCATAAGCTCGCCCGTAAGAGAGCTCGAAGACATATGGAGATCCTGCGAATTGGCTATTCAAAATTATGTAAAAGCATTTGGCCCCATCATGGTACGGGACAGAGCCTTGAATCTAAGAAGCTACCTAGACTTCTATGCTACTATTCTTGAGAAACTTAAAAAATACAATCTCATTGTTGAAGCAGCGGAAGTAGATCTTGATGAGCGTGATTTTGAGAAATATGTAACTCCTCAAAACTACTCTCTTCAAGCTGTCCAAATGGCCTTAAACATCCATTCGCCTGTATTGCGATTTAGCATACGATTGACGATTGCATTTATTTTAGGAACGACCGTTGGGCATTTTCTTGATCCAAAATTTAGCAACTGGATATTAGTAACTGTCATTATTATCATGCGACCCGAATATGTTCTTACAAAAAAAAGAGCTTATTATAGATTGTTTGGTACGATCATAGGACTAGGAATGGTGGGCATTGCTCACTACAGCGGAATCAGCACATTCGTTTGGGGCGGCTTGTGCATGATAGCGGTTTTTATAGGATTCTTACTCATCAATAAAAACTACGCTTGGGCATCTGCATTCATTACGTTTGCACTGATAAGTATGCTGTTCTTCAATGGGCAGCCTTTTGACATACTACTCAGAAACCGTATTTTGTACTCTATGATTGGTGTAGTACTTGTGTTTTTGGTAAACTTGCTCGTGTTTCCTGTCTGGGAGAAGGACAATTTCAAACTATATCTAAAGCGTGTCTTAAGATCAAACTTACAGTATTTCAATGCCATGTACACGATGTACTCCATGAAAAAAGATTCTGATGAGCATTATCGTTTGGCTCGAAAAAAGGCTTTCGTTGATAATGCACAAATCGCAACTGTATTTGAAAATATCCAAAACAATCCCGAATCCAAAAAATCGGAAGCCAATAATTATCACGCTCTCATACTGTTGAGTCAAGAATTTATAGGCTCGATAGCTTCCTTTGCTACATACATACAAAGTCACCAAACTACGGAAGTGTCTGAGCAGTTTGACATTATCAAAAACTACATCAAGGAAAACCTCAACAAGGCAATAGACATAGTAGAAGGAAAGTCAAATACGACTCATGCGTATAGTGATACGATAGAGGAAGCTCTTGACTTCTTACACAGCAAATACACCAAGCTTAATCACGAACGGAATCAAGAGATTGCGTCTGGCATAGCCCAAATGAAACCCGAAACTCGCCTGCATCTTCAGGAAGGAAAAGTAGTATTGGAGCAATTAGAATCGTTTATACAGATATCAGAAGGGATACTCGGCTATGCTAAGTTGTTGTTTGTAAAAGGGTAAAAACTAATAAATTTTATGTATAAAGTACTTCTAAATGAAACCCATAATTAGAAAGCACTTTTCAGGATCGCTTATTTGAATTTACTTCAAAAAAAATATATTCTCATGGGAAAACTACAACAAAAAGTCCCCCCAATTAAGCCATCTACAATTTCTAGATTTGTTAAAGATGTTAGAAAATAAAATTAATTTGCAACAATTCAATCAGATTTATGTCTTATTAAATTATATTCGAATCGTAACAAATTAGAAATTCTATGAACTTCAACAAATTGTTGATCATTCCATTGTTGATTGCCACTGGGGCTAATACTTTGTATGCTCAAAAAAAGAAAGAAGATGGGAAAAACCCTCTCACCACAGTACCCACTGTAACGGCCGCAAAAAAACCTGAAACTCCCAAAAAAGGCCCAAAACCCTACAAAGAAGTGGTAGACTCTACAGCTGTCACACAGAAAGGTATGATGACCGTCCATAAAATGGATGATAAATATTTGTTTGAGATACCCGATTCCCTGTTGGGCAGAGACATAATTACGGTTACTCGATATGTAAAAACACCCGCGGCGGGTGGTTGCTATGGTGGTGAAGAAGTAAATACACAAGTGATTCGCTGGGAAAAAGGCCTGACCAACAATCTATTGCTAAAGTCCATCACTCAAATTGTTACGTCACCGGATGAGGACAAGCCCATTGCGGTAGCAGTAGCCAATTCGAATGCCGATCCTATCATAGCGAATTTGGAAATTAAGGCTTTCAAAAAGGATAGTTCTGGGAAAAAGATTTTTGGATATGTAGTAGATGTCACGAGTATACTAGATGCTGATATACAAACATTCTCTTTGACGCCTGTAGACAAGCAATTGCTTAACATTGTAGCTTTTCAAAAAGATCGATCTTTTATACAAAAAATAAGCTCTTATCCTGGAAATGTGGAGGTTAAAACGGCTAAGACCTTTAGTACTACGCCTCCGAGAATAAATCCTGTACCCTCTCCCATCCCACCCATTGGTATCAATTTTCCGGCAGGATACAATGCGGGAGTAGTGACTATAGAAATGAACACGTCTTTTTTGTTGTTACCTAAAAATCCAATGCGTAAACGCTTATTTGATGCCCGAGTAGGATATTTTGCAAGAGCGGTAGATGTGTTTGGTGAGAACTCTCACAAAGCCAAAGAAGATGTATATGCAGTACGCTGGAAACTAGAGCCCAAGTCCAAAGAAGATGCCGAAAAACAAAAACAAGGAATGGCTATAGAACCCAAAAAGCCCATCGTATACTATATAGACCCAGCAACCCCAGTCCAGTGGAGAAAATACCTAAAACAAGGCGTGGATGATTGGCA
>JBOFGX010000370.1:0-6342 GCA_051649345.1 Leadbetterella sp.
TACAGATTTTACTTATTTTCTGGTATTTATTTTCGATAAAAACTAGAATAATAAAATGATATTCAATTCTTTATGAGTATTTGAGGGACGACTATTTACTCTAATGATAATTACGTTTGACAAACTCACCCACTACTAGGTTTTCAATCAAATGCCTCCAAAATGCATCGCTAGGCTTAGCATTAGCCTTTCGAATACACAAAGACAAAAGACCAGAGTAGTAAAAATACATTTTATGGCTTTTTACTAGCCTTTTACTATAATTTTTATACTATGGATATACCCTATGTATAACAAAATATGTCTCCAAAATACTAATCCAATTCGAAACAGTAGAATGAGACACCCCTATATCTCTACCTAGCGAACTTAAATTTATCATTTGACCGCAATGCGTGGCACACAGCTTCAGAAAATTCGTAAAATTTTGATAATCATATGATATATACAAGCTAAGAGATATCTCTTCTAATATACCTATTTAAATAATCTGCATAATATCACAAACTAAAAACACTTTTACGTACACTTATCTTAGGTACTCGAAGCTAGCGTTCTTATATTCGCAATATATTTTTTAGAATCAAGAATGACCCATCAAGAATATATTGAAAAACATAATGAAAGATTCGTAAATGAGCTTTTCGAGTTTCTACGCATACCTTCTATAAGTGCCGATTCAAAAAATGCAGCCGACATGATAATGGCCGCTGAATTTATCCAAAAAAAACTATTGGAAGCTGGATTAGATAAGGCTGAAATTCATCCTACAGCAGGAGAGCCAGTAGTCTACGCAGAAAAAATAATTGATCCCAATTTACCGACTATCTTGGTATATGGTCATTACGATGTACAACCCCCAGATCCCCTGGATCTTTGGGATAGCCCACCGTTTGAACCCATTATCAAAACCACAGAAATACATCCCAAAGGTGCTATTTTTGCACGTGGAGCATGTGACGATAAAGGTCAGATCTACATGCATGTAAAAGCAATAGAGATGATGATCCAGCAAAACTCACTTTGCTGTAATGTAAAAGTGATGTTTGAGGGCGAAGAAGAAATAGGATCAGCTAATTTGGCAAGTTATGTAAAAGCGAATAAAGATTTATTAAAGGCAGACATCATACTTATTTCTGACACCTCTATTATAGCAAATCACATACCTTCTGTAGAAACAGGTCTTAGAGGGCTAACCTATATGGAAGTAGAAGTTACTGCAGCCAACCGTGATTTACATTCAGGTGTCTATGGAGGTGCTGTTGCCAATCCTATCAACGAGTTAGCAAAAATAATCTCCTCTCTTCATAACGAAGAAGGCAAGATTACGATTCCTGGTTTTTATGAAAAAGTTTTAGAACTAAGCCAACAAGAAAGACAGGACCTAGAGGCTGCTCCATTTGATGAAAACGCCTATAAACAAGACTTAGGTGTAGATGATGTAACAGGCGAAAAAGGATATACTACCCGAGAAAGAGCGGCTATTCGACCTACATTGGACGTAAATGGTATGTGGGGAGGATATACGGGCGAAGGATCAAAAACAGTTTTACCATCTAAAGCGTACGCAAAAATATCGATGCGGCTTGTACCCAACCAAGACTGGATTGAGATAGCAAATATGTTTGAAAAGCACTTGATGTCAATTGCACCTAAAAGTGTAAAAATAAAAGTATCAAGACATCATGGAGGACAACCTTATGTAACACACACAGAATCCATAGGATATAAAGCTGCGTTCGCAGCCATGGAGGAATCCTATGGCAAAAAGCCCGTCCCTACACGAGGCGGAGGAAGCATCCCTATCGTAGCTTTGTTTGAGGAAGTACTAGGGCTAAAATCCATCTTGTTTGGATTTGGGCTAGACTCAGATGCCTTGCACTCACCCAATGAGCACTATGGTCTCGAAAACTTCTTCAAAGGTACAGAAACCATACCCTTGTTCTATAAATACTTCCAAAAGTTTAATAATGAGTGATACCATCGATCTTGAGGGACTTTCAACAGAGGCTACGTCCAATCACTCGGATTTAGACAAAAAATCTATTCTTGAAATCTTGCAAGGCATAAATCAAGAAGACAAAATAGTAGCCGAAGCCGTAGAAGAAAGCTTACCTCAAATCGAAGCTCTTATACAAGAAGTGAGCTCTCGCATGAAAAAAGGGGGTCGCTTGTTTTATATTGGAGCAGGTACGAGCGGTCGATTAGGAGTCCTAGATGCATCGGAATGCCCTCCCACATTTGGTGTTTCCAAGGGATTGATTGTTGGGCTTATAGCTGGAGGAGATTATGCTCTTAGAAATGCCATAGAAAATGCAGAAGACGACCCAAGGCAAGCTTGGCAAGATCTACAAGCGTATGATATAAACGAAAATGATTGCCTGATTGGCATAGCTGCATCCGGTAGAACTCCTTACGTGGTAGGTGGTCTTCAAGATGGAAATAAACATGGAATACTCACAGGATGTATAGTTTGTAACAGCGGTAGTGCTGCTTCAAAAGAGGCAAAATTCCCTGTGGAGGTCGTTGTGGGACCCGAATATGTTACGGGTTCTACCCGCATGAAATCGGGAACCGCCCAAAAAATGGTTCTAAACATGATTACAACTACGCTAATGATTCAACTTGGCAAAGTAAAGGGTAATAAAATGGTAGATATGCAGCTAAGCAACGAAAAACTAGTTGAACGAGGCACGCGTATGTTAATGAATGAGCTTGGTGTAGAGCATACCCAAGCAAAGCAACTCCTCTTAAAGTTTGGAAATGTACGAAGTGCCATTGATAATTTTTAGAATGCCGTAATACGAACATAAAGTTGAAAGAATGAATTGGTTTTCACTAAAATGGTTTTTGCCACAGACGTTCCAATCTTTTGAGTGGGGGAACCTTCTTTTACTTTGGCTTTTGCTTTTTGTACCTATCATGTTTTTCCTGAAATGGGTTTTTCGTGCAAACTCTAGAAATATTGTTTCTTTATCCATTGGCTCTCTCAAAAAAAACATTAGCTATTTTAGTTGGCTTAGGCACTTAATACCTTTTTTCTTTACCTTGGGAGTAATATGCGTAATATTGGCAATTGCGAGACCTCAACTAGAAGATGAAGAATCTGACAATTATGCCAAAGGAATTGATATTGTACTCGGCATCGATATTTCAGATTCTATGCTAGAGCAGGATTTACGTCCTAACCGCTTAGAAGCGGCCAAACGTATCGCAATCGATTTCCTCAAAAACCAAAAGCAAGATAGAATTGCCCTAGTTGCATTTGCCGGAGAAGCCACGACAATAAGCCCCCTTACAATGGATTATGAGCAACTCATTCAATACATAGATGGTCTTAATCCCAGTATTATCAAAACTTCAGGAACCGCCTTGGGTCAAGCATTGGGATCCTGTATAAACAAGCTTCGGGATGTTCCGGGCAAATCAAAAGTTGCAATCTTAATAAGTGATGGGGACAACACAGTGGGTAGTATAGGGCCAGAAACCGCTACTGAGCTAGCAAAAACGTTTGGAATACGTGTATACACCATTGCGATTGGTCAAAACATAGGCACAGAACACGCAGACTTCCCCATGCTAAAATCAATAGCTACAGGTACACAAGGACAGTTCTTTAAAGCTACTGATTCAAAAATTTTAAAGGGTATTTTTGAAAAAATCTCTACCCTTGAAAAAACAAGATTCGAATTTATAGGTCAAAAGGACGTAATAGATTATTACTATGTTTATCTCAACTGGGCAATTGTATTTTTCCTTACTTCCTTGTTTTTAAGTAAAAGCTTTTTTGGGAATATTTTAGAGGATTAAAGGCTTCATTAGGATTAATTCAACAAGACTATTTCAAAAATATTTGGTCAATTGCCTTAGGAACTCCAATACTCGCCTTTTCCTTAATAAATACGGTATTTTTTATATCAAATGGATAATCGTCCAAGCCTGGATCAATGATAAACTTGGGACAATCCGAAGGTACAAAGTTGACTAATCCAGCAGCTGGATATACGGCTAAACTTGTACCAACAACAAGAAAAGCATCCGCATCTTGACAAATATTCATGGCAGCTTCCATCATAGGTACTTCTTCCCCAAACCATACAATATGGGGGCGTAATTGATTTCCATCTTCTGCTTTCTGTCCCAATTCTATATGTTCTCCACCTATTTCGTAAATAAGCTCCTTATTTGCTTCACTTCTCACCTTGGATAATTCACCGTGCAAATGCAAAACTTGTTTGGAACCAGCCTTTTCGTGCAAGCCATCTACGTTTTGTGTAATGATGATTACCTCTGCCTTTTCCTGCAATTGAGCCAATGCAATATGTCCCGCATTGGGTAAAGCATCATGGGCTTGGGATCTTCTTTGATTATAAAAGTCAAGAACCAATTGTGGATTTTTCTTCCAAGCTTCTGGGGTAGCAACATCCTCTATGGAATGATTCTCCCAAAGACCTCCCATATTTCGGAATGTCTTAAGACCGCTTTCGGCACTGATACCAGCACCTGTCAGAACAACAATTAGCATTATTTAACTATTAGCGTAACTTTTTTAAGATCTGCGTTATCTGATGAGTTGCCGACCAAAACATCGAACTCGCCAGGCTCTATAATTCGCTTCATCGTATGATCATAAAACATGAGCAATTCTGGTGAAATCACAAAAGATACTTCTTTGGACTCTCCTGGTTGCAACGTTACTTTTTGGAAACCTTTGAGCTCTTTGACGGGACGTGTAACACAGCTTACTTTATCAGAAATATACATCTGAACTGTCTCAGTTCCCACCTTACTACCTGTATTAGTCACTTTTACTGAGACTTTCGTAGATTCAGTTCGGCTAATAACTGCGTTATCAATCCTTGGGACTGCGAATTCAAATTGGGTATAAGAAAGTCCGAATCCAAACGGGAACAAGGGCTTGGCAGGTTCATTTTGATATCCTCTTCGAGCAGACGGCTTATGATTATAAAAAACAGGAATCTGACCTTCAGAAGCAGGAAAACTGCAAGGCAATTTACCACTGGGATTATTGTTTCCAAATAATACATCTGCTACAGCATTTCCACCTTCTTGCCCTAAATACCAGCATTCCAAAATGGCTGAAGCCTTGGCTTGAACATTTTGCAATAAAAGCGGACCTCCATTGAATAACGTAACCACTATGGGTTTACCTGTATTTTTCAAGGCATTTAGTAATTCATTTTGGCTACCTTTTAGCTCTAAGGATGTTGCATCACCCAAATGATCATCTGCCCAAGCCTCTCTAAAAATAGCCTCGTCGCTTCCCAATGCCAAAATTATGACATCCGATTGGCGTGCCACATTTACCGCTTCTTGAATACGTTTAGTATTAGTCTCTGGCTTGGTGACGGTATTCTTGTCTCGATACCAACGCAATGGGTCTTTTTCCTCTACAATTCTACAGCCTTCTGAATAAGTGACTTGAGCCTTACCTTTAGCAAACTTCTCAATACCCTCACGGAGAGTATGTACATATTTGGGCACATCGCTATATCCCCCCAACTGCTCTCTATCGGCGTTAGGCCCTATTACAGCAATACGTTTTATCTTCTTAATGTCAAGTGGTAATACATTATTTTTGTTCTGAAGCAATACGATAGCTTTATCAGCTGCTTCTTTGGCCAATGCTATACTAGAAGGGTATTTGGATACTTGATCTGCAAAATCCACATCTACATACGGATTATCAAATAGACCGAGTTTAAACTTCAAAACGAGTATTTTACGCACGGCGTCATTCAGTGTTTCTATGGACAACTTATCTGTTTCAAGATACTTTTTCAGAGCAGGAAACACCTTAAAATCAGGAGTCTCAATAGCCACCCCAGCCTTAAACGCTTCTAATCCAGCAGCCTCCTCAGAATCTACAATGCGATGACGAGTATGTAGATCCGTTATCCCACCGTAGTCTGACACAATAGGTCCCTTGAAGTCCCATTCATCTCTAAGAATTGTTTTGAGTAAGAATCTATTGGCATGGGAAGGCACGCCATCAATCTCATTATAAGAAGCCATAACACTTGCTGCGTTTCCTTTGCGAATGGCAAGTTCAAAAGGTGGCAAAAAAACCTCTCGTACTTGACGTTCACCAGCATTAGCAGGAGCTATATTATTTCCACCTTCAGGCTGACCGTGACCCGTGATATGCTTAAGAGTAGCTGCTACATGGTTTTTGTCGATTCCGTTTTTCGTGTCTCCTTGAAAGCCCAAAGTTGCCGCCAAACCCAACTGGGAAGTAAGAAACGGGTCTTCTCCATAGGTTTCCTCAAATCGACCCCAACGAGGATCTCTAGCCACATCCACTACAGGAGCTAATACTTG
>JBOFGX010000371.1:0-4676 GCA_051649345.1 Leadbetterella sp.
TATGCATTAAGTCAAAATAAAAATGAGGCTTTGGAATACTTAAAAATAGCATTAGGCAATAATGAAATCCCCTATTTGCATGTCCTAGAAGACCAGGATTGGGATTTTTATAAAGAAGACCCTGATTTTTTAGAATTGGACAACAAGTATAAAAAATAGCTCATCCTACAACCCCCATCCAAATCCCCCCAATCACCACCCCCCCAAGTAAAAACGGCAGCAAAAAAACAAGCAAACTAAGCACCATCCACAAAAATGGATTAGTATTACGCTTGGGATGATTGCTAAGCCGTTGGCGTAAGTCAGACAAGGGCATCTGGGATAGTTGCTCTTTGGAAAATCCACAGGTCAAGGCATTATGCATCGTCAAACCACGACGAAAAGCCTGCAATACACTTTTCGGATAAAACACCACGCCCAAGCCCATCGCCCAAAGCGTCAATACCCAAGGCATATATTGGTCTTTCCAGCCACCGGAGGCTATTTCCCATGCAGAAACGGAGCTTTCCCCTTGCCAATTTGTACCATATCCAGCAATTAAGTGGTTTACATCATGAAGATAGACATTCCTTTTTCTTCCTTCTGTATTGGGAATGGGTACAGAGAAAAACCCAAACTTGATCCAAGCATATTTATCATTTATGCCCCCGTCTTCACCAAATTTGTTTTTTTTATAGAATTCCTGAATGGCTCGACCTGTAGGAACATGTAGATCTTGAACTTCCATAAAATTACTTAAATAGTATTAATTGTAGACTGATTTTTAACGCAAAGCCTTCACCCTCCAGAAGCGATCTTGGTCAGGTAGATGGTTTTACGAATCTGGGTATAGGATTGGGGCCTTTTTTTCCGTTTTCTAAAAAGCCCTTTTTCTTCAACTTCTATAGAATTTTCTAATGGCAAGACCTCTATTTTACTTTTTGCCCCATCTGCAATAAAATAGTTCTCATACCAATGCCGCACCTCCTGATATCGAGGTACATAGTTTTTAGACTTAGCATCTGCCTCAAACTCCGAAAGTTTGTAAAGTATAGG
Source organism: Leadbetterella sp. (assembly GCA_051649345.1). Classification (GTDB taxonomy): domain Bacteria; phylum Bacteroidota; class Bacteroidia; order Cytophagales; family Spirosomataceae; genus Leadbetterella. The sequence goes on from JBOFGX010000371.1 coordinate 1,036, forward strand.
GGCATTGCCAATGTTAAAGTTCTTGGTCGCTAAATCCCCGTTGACGCAATACGCCATGGAACCCAAATTATTGTACGAAAGCGTTTCTTTCACTTCGGGACTAAGTTGTTTGAGATCTATTCGGTGCGACTCCAAAAGTTGCATTTTATCCAAATCCACAGATGCCATCATGCCATATGGATACCAATATCCCTGAAACACCTCTCGGTTCTGGGTACGCGTATTGTTGCCCAAACCTCTGGACCAACGATTCCCGAAACCCGTATCCATAGCATTCGGGTCATACACTTGCTCACTTACTGTACGATATTGCGGCCTCCAAAACACACCCCCTATTTGAACCTGAGAACCGTTAGTCAAGGGCTTGTTCTGAAGAAAATTAAACTGAGTATACAGCGAGCGAAGCTCCTCTGCCGTTAAACTTGGGGCATCGCTTAGGAGCTGTTGGTACGGAAAATATTTCAACGTAGGACTGGATACGCTCATATCACTCATATACATTCCCTTATCTCCCAGATTGGTTTGATAAGTCCCAACAAAATACGTTTTACTACCGTGATGCAAGGTCTTGGCTGACATCGGAAAATATCCCTTGCTGGATTTCAGATCCGATCGCAATAGCTGCTTACACTCTGTATCAAACTCTATATAGGACACAAATGCATCTTTCGTAAACTCACCTTTCTTCTTTCTTTCTTGGGCGTATCCTACCGTTTTAACTGCCCAAATAGACTCCATCCTATTTTTCTGCTTGTTCCATTTAAACTGTTGCAAGCTTGCTTTTCCAGGTATTACGTTTTCTATTAGCTTGCCCCTCTCCGTTTTGATATCGTATACATAAAAAGCACCCCCTTTTTCATTATAGCCACCCAGAATTATCTTGTCATTCAAGAACACGTAATCTTGATCTGAAAAATACTCCCGAATCTCAAATCCTCTGTTCACAAACTCCCCTGAGTGTAGATCGAATACAAAGGCTTGATAATACATACCGCTGGTTTCTCGAAACAGAAACGTGATCTGATTACTATCCAAAGTATACGCTGTTGGAGCTCTTTCAGCATCAAGATAGATATCCTTTTCCCAGCGTTTGACCAAATCAGCATCAAATGATACAATTTTCGCTTTGGTTTGGTCGGTTTTGGTGAAATATATCAAACCCGTATTTTGAACGGGTAATACCCATTGCCAAGAGGGTGAACCTACAATTTCTAGTTCAGCGGTTTTCATTATTTGCCCAAACATGGAAAAGGCATTCAAAAACAAAAAAATGATAATGATATTTTTTCTCACTTATCTATTAAAATTAAACGTGTATCAACAACCCAAATTCGGTCATTGCTATAAACGTAAAAATAAGTAATTCATTTTTAAAATCTTGTAGGAAATAACTTAAAAAGAGAATAATTCAATCTCCAACTTTCTCGATTATACATACATTGGAGAAAGGCAAATTTTTATTGCGATTCGGTACGATTTCCCAAGTCAAAAAGTTGTTGTCATACCAATATTCGTCATATACGCCATGACCTAGTGATGTAGATTCAACCTTGGAATCAACTTTAGGTATTTGGGGTTCTTTTATAAATTCGCCTTGCTGATCCAAAAATCTTCGCACTTTGGTTTTTCCAACATTGTATTCCAGTACATATCCTTCTGAGTTGGGTACAACATGAAGGTGATTCGTCAACCCAAAATTGGTAACGTTTCTATATTTTACACTTTGATCCCAGTTCAAAATACCAAGGCTATCGATACAAATAACCATACCACTAAGGAAATCGAAACCTGAAAATCTAGAGATCGTCAAAAACGGATCATTCCTTGAAGATAAATTGCGGTACAGATGATTAAAACTTGTAAAATATGACTGCCGCATGGACATTGGAAAATAGTTATTAGTATTTTCTGTAGTGATCAGGGGCTTTACTACCTCCGCCGTAATAATTATCTTATTGTCACGTGAGATCACCGACCCAATATGAACTTGGTAATCAAAATCTACATCCTTTCCATTATCAATTTTACGTTTATTTTTTGCTTCTATTCTTTCTCTAGCACGTTTGTTCAAAAAATCTAGACTATGCTTAAGTTGTGAAAACTCAATTGTTTGAACAGACGATTCCTCGGATTTTTCTAATGATAGAACATACAAACCATTACTTACACTATTATACACTTGCTGATCAGAATAATAATCCCCGTAGTTTCCTATAAGATATTTATGTCCATTATTCACAAACATGGTTGAACTCAAAAATTCACCACCATTAGGGTGTGTATACAATTTATTTTTAAGCCTTTGTCCTTCCAAATTATAAATTTCAAGCGACAAGGATGATTTTTTTATACTGTTTTCTACACTGCTTATATAAATACGGTCATCATCTACAGTCATTGATTGCAAGTAACGAGCTTCTTTAGTATTGATAGAAATAAGTTTGCTTGTATTTGTAGAAATAGTATATATTATTAGATACGCCACGTTATCGACAGACCCCAGTAGTAAAATTTTATCATCCGTAGCTTGTAAACTGTGAACGGAGAATTTTACAGGCATCGGTATTTTGAAAGATTGGGAAGCCCCCAAATTGGTCGCTATTTTTGCCACCTCAAAAAAATTTGATCTGGGAGCTATAAACAACAAATACAGGCTATTATTAATGGTGTACCTATTGTAAATTTGCGACTGAGGCGAAACCTCTAAGTCTATTTTCCATTCTTTTTGAAGAGTAGTATCAATTTTCTGAAAACTAAAGAGGTAAGGCTTCACTCTATCAATTAGCAGAACCCCATTTTCCTTAAGATTTATTATAGAAAAGTCTCTATCCTTTGATTCGATTCCAAGTTGTATGACATTTTGCTGTGCACAACAGATTCTTGAAATTAACAATAAAGAGATCACAAAACATTTAGCTTTCATAGGCTAGTTGCATAACTCTATCAAACTCTGGTTTTGTAACTGGCATCACGGATAATCTTGACTGCTTTATCAAAGCCATATCCGATAATAGATTATCACTTTTAATGGTTTTAAGTGTAACCGTTTTGGGCAATTTCTCAACGGGTATCAAGTCTACGACTACCCATCGTGGATCATCTGTTGTTGGGTCTGGGTAATGTTCTTTTGCTACTTTAGCGATTCCAACCACCTCCATACCTTCATTGCTATGATAAAAAAGCACTAGATCGTCTTTTTTCATGGCCATCAAATTGTTTCTAGCCTGATAATTTCGAACACCATCCCAGTGATCTCCGCCTTTTTCAACAAAAAAATCCCAAGAAAATTTAAAGGGCTCTGACTTAACTAACCAATGGTTCATAAACTATATAAAAATTAAAGATAAAAATCGGGTTCTTCTTCATTATAATACTCAACATGCCATGTGTGATCTGCTAATAAAAAAACATGGGCTAAGAATCGCGTAAATGGAAATTTACGCCCCCATTCGTTGGGAGCGACCATAGAAAGCATATCTTTCCCATTCGATTTTTCGTAAAGATAATAACTTTGGTTGATGATGGGCTCAAAACTCATATCTGCGTCGTATATACGCTCAGATACATCGATTCTATTTCCAATATCAGTTGCTTGCTTGTGCAGTAGCTCTATTTGTTTATACAGCTTTTGTAATTGATCT
>JBOFGX010000372.1:0-3725 GCA_051649345.1 Leadbetterella sp.
GATATTGTTTCCGCATCTACAGGCATGCCATCTAGCAAATAGTAGGGTTGGTTACTTCCTGTTAACGAGGTGATACCTCTAATGAGTACGGAATAGCTGCCGCCACTATTTGTGACTTGAACACCCGCAAAACGTCCAGAGATCATGTCAAAAACATTAAAAAAGCTAGAGCAAAGTTCCTTAGTCACCATCAGGGTATTGGACGGTGAATATATTCGTCTTTCGTCCAATGGATCTTCTTTTTTTGCTTTTATTACCACCTCATTTAGCTCAGTACTTTGCTTCATTTTGCTTATATTTTTTCGCTCTATGATTTCGTACGATTGGGAAACGAATTCTACCAACTGTGTATCTACTTTTTCTTGATACTTGGGTATAGATAGAAGATTTATTTCTTGGGGACATTCCCATTCTTTAGACTCTATTTCGAGTAATGACCCTCCTTTGCCACGCCTGCCTTGTATGTAGATCAATGTAGAATCTACAAAGGGGACATTTTGGAATATGTATTTGCCTTCTGTGTTGGTAATTCCAAAAAGTAATTTAGGAGATGTTTCGCTTTCGAAGTCAGAAGGTTTTTTCTTAAAAAATAAAGTAACAGGAGCATTGGCCAGAGGTTTGCCTGATAATCGTTTTGTTACTACTTCAAAATTTAATCCCAGTTCTAATGGATGCTTGGGTGGTATCGTGGTATCTATCTTTTGAAGATCTAGAGTATATCGTCTCCATCCTTGCGTCATAAGTAAGACATCTAGGTGAATCTTAGACTCTTTTATATTCTCTTTAAAATAATAATTAGGGTCTTGGATTTTACCTCGTATTTCAAAAGTGGGGTCTTCTCCAAACAGTGATTTCAAATGTGAGCTCAGGTTTATGTAGGAATCTATATTCTCTTGATCAGGATTAAAGAATACTAATGAGCGATCCGTTATAGCTAACGAAAAATCCCCTTGTACAGGATTGCCAATAGCATCTTGAGCTTGAATAGAAACACTAACTTTTTGACGTTTACCAACCAATTTTGGACTCGTATCAACAAAAAGTTTAGTTTTTTGATTATTCTCTATAAATACTATTCTCTCGCTCCAAATTTTACCTGTTTGATCACAAAGAGTTAGGGACAAGAGGCCAGGATTTAAAATGGACTTGGTGGCAATTGCGAAAGAGTATTTTTGTGATGAATCAGGTACTGTAACCGTAGACAATATTTTTCCTTTTTGATGTATAAATACAAAATATTTTAGGTCACTACTTTGTGACATTTGGGGTGTTTTAAGGACGAAAACACGGATTCTTTCGGGCTGAGTCGTATTGTCAACCGTCAATAATGCTCCTTTGGGCAGGCATTCGGGTAATTCTTTTTCCAATCGTTGACCACCAGACGTAGTAATTATGGTTTTGTATTTTTGCCCCAAAACAGGGACATGATAAAAGTACCCCATACCCAGGTGCTCACTCTTTATTTTCCGAATAGTATCTCCACGACTATCTAAAACTATACCTGTGAAATCAATACCGTTTCCGTTTAGATCAGTCAGCTTGCATGCCATTCTGCTTTCTATTTGATTTATACAGTATCCACCTTCAGGGAAAAAATTAAAATCCAGCCTTTTGACCTCGTTTATACTAGGAGCTGAAAAATTAATAGAGGATTTATTAGTATTGACTTTAGAGTCTGTAAATGCCGAAATCAGCACATTTTTTTTAAAGAATAAAGCTTCTTGAAAGTTCTGCATATAGGATGTATAGGCCCTTATTTGATAGTATCCACTTGCATAATTTAGGGGTAAGGCCAAATACCCATTTCCTGTCCCAAGGCACTCAATCTTCTCTCGGGCTAATGGCTGGGGATTGTCTGGATGGCATAGTTCGACATACAAAACCCTACTTGCAAAATCTATACTGTTGAGATGAACATCAAACAAGTAGGCTTTGAACCAAATCGTATCTCCTGCCATGTATTTATCTTTATCAGTATGAATAAATACTTTTTCTTCTGGTTGATTGATATGATTTTTTTCTACAGATAGGAGTATTTTTTGGATATTTATGGGGAATTGACCCTTAGACTGTGTACCGGAACAAAGGATAATGCTTATGAGAATGAGAAATTTTATGGGTGGCTCAGGCATGAAAAACCAAAATTTTATTAATGATGTAACGATTAATTGTGTTTATGTGTTATAAAAATAGATTCTGTTCATAACGACAAATTTATTTTCCCTATGTATACCGTGATAAAATACCAAGTAACTGTTCATTTTTCTGTTGATGAAGAATTCATGACATTGATACCTCATCATAGGGTCGTAATAAACGAACTTATTGAGCAAGGAACCATTGATTCATATGCTATCTCTGCCGAAGTAGGTAGAGGTTGGATAATTATGAATGCCCGTAATAAAAAATCCATACACGAAATGCTTAAAAAATCGCCTCTTTACAAGTACTTTGAATTAGAAATCGATCAATTGTTGGTATATGATTCTCCCGCATATCGATTTCCCAAAGTTCTTTTGAATTGAATCAATTGACGATTGGTTTTATACTGTATCCTTTGTCTCTTAGTAATTGAAGTACACCATTTTTCCCTCCCAAGTGCCCTGAACCTACAGCAATAAAGGTGGATTTTGAACTCATAATTTGAGGCAATTTTGCCACCCAGTTTAGATTTCTAGTGGTAAACAAATCGCGTTCAAAGTTTTTGGAATAAGAATCTGATTTTTGAATGTTTGCATATAAACCTTCCACGTCTTCTTCTTTGTATTTTTTAATAAGTTCAGCAAATTCTGTTTTGCCTTTTGTCCAATTTTTTTCGAAATCCATCAGAAGCGAGTCTGTCTTATCTAGGGTATAAATCTTATCTACAAAACCCATCTGCTCTTCGAGTTTTTCTAGTCCTAGGATTTCTTTTTTGGTTTCTTTACTTAGCTTTAAAAACTCTTGCTCATAGGATTTTACGGGGCATTTTAGCATACTCATTGCGGCCATGCTAATGATTGCGAATGGCTTAAACTTCCCGTACATGGCCAGATTTATATTGAGGCTATCTTTTAAAAATTTGGAAATGGGTTCATAATGCTCTGCCAAAACTAGATCTTTTATAGTTTTTCCGTCAGGTAGAATCATCATTTTCATGGCATTCATCATCATGCTGGGTTCGTCCATATCGATTTCCATATACACTTGTTCGGAGCTAACGAGCGACCTTTTTACATGATCTTTGATACTAAAATCCTTTTCACACATCATATGAATAGTGCCGAAAATATAGGAGGGTTTTTGGAGCCCATTCCCTGATATTTCATACAAAAGGGTATTTTGTGAAAACAGGTTAATGGATACAAAAAGGGATAAAAAAAGAGCGTAGTACTTAGTGCTTATTTTCATTATGATTTTGTTGAAATATTTTTAAAGCTAATTCTTCTATAAATGTAAGTTTTTTTCTCGACTGTAAAAAACCAACATGCCCACCATGAGCGGTGAGGATTAGCTTTACTACAGGGTTATTGCACACACTATTTATCTCTTGACAATTTACAGGTAAAAAAGGGTCGTTTTTGGCTTGCACGATCCATGTGGGTATATTTATTAGGTTTAAGAGTGGTTTTACAGATGCTTGGGTATAAAAATCTAAGGCGTTTTTGTAACCGTGAATGGGAGCGGTGTAGGTATTGTCAAAATCTTCCAAGCTGTTGATTGTTCGCTTATAATCTTGTATGTTA
>JBOFGX010000373.1:0-2253 GCA_051649345.1 Leadbetterella sp.
GTCAAATTCAGGTTTTTCCCAACCCCAAGGATAATATTGACCCTCTACTCTATCTGTAGGACTAGCTAAATACAAGCCAAAATCAATTGTGCTTTTGTCATAAATCCAATCCACAAGAATAGGGTTATATGCCTTATTATGAAAAGTTTTCCATGAGTTGGCTTTGGTGTTGACTATTTTTTCAGTTTCTGAATCCCCCTGCAAGATAAAGGAAGTCATTTGCGAAAAATACGTAAATGATCTTTTGGGTCCCCAGTTGATGACTTCTGATGCCAGTATATTTTTGCCTTTTTTAAGGTAGGCTGCGATATCCAAACTTTCATAAAACCAGTGGTTAAGATCGCCTCGTGCTGGACCACGAGTCACATAGGTGCCATTTACATAAAATCTATAGTGGTTGTCGGCAGAAAGATGCACGATGAAACGCTTAGGTAGATTTTCTAGATTAAAGGTCTTTCTAAAATTTACTACCGAATGCTCACCCAGCTGAATCGTAGAATCTGTAATCCAATGGGCTTCCCAATTGATTTTAGAGGTAGACTGTGCATTAGCTAAAGTAAAACTCAGAAAAAACAGCCATAAAGTAGATTTTAACTTGAAAACAGCCATGTATTGTGAGTATATGAGAAGTAAAATAAGTAATTAACCAAATCACTAAGGTATGTTTTTTTCTAGATATTCAAGTAGAGTTTAGAGATAATTATAGTAGGCTCCGCTTTCCTGAACAAGTATGATTATTTTATAAATTGTTAGCATAGCATTTATGGCTTGTGTTTTAAGAACTAGTGATGGGTCTATAGTAAAAATATTGATTTATAGTCTTCACTGTGATCAAGTGTATAGTATAAAATGTAATCAGTACAGCAAAATACATGGAGATTGAATCTTAAAAGTAAAAATCAGGTTTATTATGAAAGAAAAAGATGTACTTATACAACTCTCGCATAATCGAAATGAAAAAAGTTATTATTATTGGTGCTACCTCTGGTATAGGAAGAGAACTAGCTATGTTATTTGCAGAGAATGACTACATGGTGGGTATTACAGGTAGGAGGGAGGATAAACTTATGGAGTTGAGAAATAGTAAACTCGATTCTTATTTTGTACGATCATTTAACATAAATGATAGGATTGCCTCAGTGAAGAGTTTAGATGAATTGGCCATTGATCTCAAAGGACTAGATCTTCTTGTATTTTGTTCTGGAATAGGGGATCTAAATGAAGGTCTTGATTTTGAAATAGAAGATAAAACCAATCAAACCAATGTTATGGGATTTACGCACGTTGTAAACTGGGCGTATACATATTTTGAAAAGCAAAAGAGCGGACATTTAGTAGCGATTAGCTCAATTGGGGGACTCAGAGGAAGTAGAATCGCTCCTGCATACAATGCCTCAAAAGCTTTTCAAATAAATTATTTAGAAGGATTGAGGCAAAAGGCTAGCAAGTCAAAAGAACCAATTTTTATTACTGACATACGACCAGGCTTAGTAGATACAGATATGGCAAAAGGGGAGGGCTTGTTCTGGGTGATGCCCGTAAAAAAAGCCTCTCAGCAAATATTCGATGCTATTCTTAGTAGAAAGAAAGTAGTATACATTACGAAGCGTTGGAGGCTTATAGCGTGGGTATTAAAATGTATACCAAAGTGGATGTATCAGAGAATGTAAATACTTTCTCATATTGTTCGCTCATTACATCAGATTAGGCACATTATCTTTTTAGAAGAAGATTTCTTATTTCATTCTCACATAATAATAGGTACATCCTTCAATACAAGGTAGTCCAAACGAGCCATCGGTCCGCTTGTAAAGAGGAAACCAAGATAAAGTGTCATTTTTGATTTTGTAGGAGTAATAAACGCTATTTTCATTCAAATTGATTATGGAGCCATATCTACTATCATTTTCGAGAGAAAACTTTGTAGCTTGAACTTTGTCATTAATAGCATAACTATAATCTTCATTAAATTGATACGTGTAAAGGTCACTTGCTTTATTAAATCTTTGTTCTGGCCCATTTCCGGTTCCGAACGAAGAACCATATAGCTTCCATTTGCCAAACATAGCTTCTTTTGGATCGGGTGTGTTTTTTGAGCAAGAAGCAATAAGAAAAAAGGCTAAAAAATGTGGAATTAGTTTCATAAATAGTTTCCGTTTCAATTGTGATTTACTAAGTTGACTCATTTCAAAGTAATATAGTTGGAATGGTAGATTGAAATTTAAGAGAATTTACTTTTAAATAATTTGTATC
>JBOFGX010000374.1:0-2068 GCA_051649345.1 Leadbetterella sp.
AACGAATTGGTCAGTTTACAGTCAAAAATGTTTCACTGATTCAACGGAGTAATGGTTTATGCACGATTTAAGTACGGGTTCGCATTCCTCCCCCAGTCGGAAGCCGTCAGGGGGATTCCAGCTCACTTCTTTGGTTGAGCCAATAAAAGGATAAAAAATGATCGACAAAATTACAATTAAATTAACTTATGGCTGGTGCCCTAGCCTGCATAGGGATGAGGATGGATATGATGGCTGGACGGCTGATATTGTAGAGAATCCAGGAACTCCGCCTGTGGGGCACGGGAAGACCAAAGAAGAAGCGATCGCGTGTTTATTTTTGCGATTGATGCGGTCTAGGGATTATGGCGATCGTTTTCGGAATGTTTCAAGCATTGAGATTGTGGAGGAGGAAGAGGAGGAGACTGAGATAAAAGGTTTTCTGAATGCATCAGATAATTTATCGCCAAAAGCATCTGATGCGATCCAACAAATCATTAAAGCTGGGTATGAAAGGCTCAAAAAAATGTAGAAAATATTCAAACAAATGAACAAGTCTGTATACATCAATAAAGATATAGAAAGATGCCATGGCATTGCAAAAGCTTCTTATGTTGCCGTTCTTAATTATTACAAGAATCGTGGCCTACCATACTTTCATCTTTTCCCTGACTTTCATTCAATTGTCGCAGACGCTGCAATTGAGATTTATAAAACGTCAAAACTTGAACATCCTTTATCGAATAACGATAGATTGCTTTTTCTTTGTGGGTTCAACCAAATTAGAAATGATACACTGATTGACAAATATTATGGCGATCGCAAAAAATGGATTCCAATAAATAAACGTTTTAATGATAATGCTATCCTTTTTGTGCAGGATATTCAAAATTGTACAAAAGACTTTTTCGGAAGAAGTGAAATTGATGCCTGGGAGTTTTCAGTAAGCCTAGAACCCAATAACCTTAAAGAAGATTATCAAGCAAAAATAGTAAAGCCAATTACGTCATTGCTTAGTAGAAAAATATTCCGTGAAAACGAATTTTCAAAATTATTTTACTTGACCGAGGAGTCACCTTCATTGCCTTTTGGACATATGATTCTTTTTTTATTTCACTCAAGAAATTATTCGGGTAGACGATATACTTCAACAAAAAGCATTAAAGACTGGGGAGCAGATAAATCAATATTAGTCAGAAGAAGAAGGTTTCATTCAATTGATGACTTAATCGAAAAAGGACCTTTTTACTTGTCCGCCAGAGAAGACGTATGCTTCTTGAATGACATCCAAATGCACGCCATAAAAACAATGAACTATTCCCATGGATTAAAGGCGGCGACTGTCAGACTTAAAACAAAACCAGAATCTTATATTGACAATATCAATCCGAAGAAATACAATAAAGAAGAGTTAAATCAAACAAATGAATATAAATTTCCTACGACGTTATGCGAGACAACGGCGTTTATTATCAATTCTAAACTTGAAGGTTTGAGGTTGATAAAGAAGGATAACTTTGAAAAAATAAAAAAAAGATCTTAAAAGGAGAAATTTATAGCTAAAGAAGGGTTGGGCAAGTCACTCCGCTCTGCTCCGTTAAAGGCGGACGCTACGCGCTGCGAAACAACCGTGATAATTGCACTCAACCCCCTGTTAACAGCAATAAGAGGGGGTGTTAATTTATGAAGGGTATCATTGCTTGGATTGTTGTTTTGATGATTTGGTTGTTAATTGCAAATGGGGACCCAAGTGGATGGGAGAAGGAAGCTGAAATCATTTCTCAAGCCCCACTTCATTTCATTGCCGCATCGATTGCTTTTTTTGTTGTAGTTGTCTTGCCAGCTTCTATATTTGGATGGAGCATTACATCGCATATCACCAGGAAAAACTTAGAAGCTGAATATGCAGGGGAGATCAAAATTCTAAAAGCTACTATTGAAGCGAGCGGAAAAGATAACAAACGTCTAGAAACTAAAATCACTGAGCTTGAGAAACAACTTTCGTCAGGTACTGATTTATCACAGAATTTGGAGGAGGATAAAAATCAATATAGTCTAAAAATTAGAGCTTATTTAATGGCAAAACGGA
>JBOFGX010000375.1:0-13460 GCA_051649345.1 Leadbetterella sp.
TTTCCTAATTAAAAAATACGCATATAAATCGCAATTCAAAAAAAACCTCCTGAAAATTCGGGAGGTTTTTGCTTTAAGTAGAGGGCAATGTGTTTTACAAATCGCTAATTACCCTCAAAATAGCTTTCCTAATTAAAATATTTCGTATAAGTCTACGCTAAAGAGCCCAGGAGAAATTCTTCAGGGCCTCTTTTTTTATACTATACAGTAACATTATTTTCTCGTAAAGCTTCGTTTAAAGACGTTTTCAAATCTGTACTTTCTTTACGCTTACCAATAATCAATGCACATGGCACACCAAATTCTCCAGCTGGGAAGCTTTTAGGCATTGTTCCAGGGATTACAACAGAATTTTCGGGGACTTTACCTATATAAACAATCGGTTCAGGTCCTGTAACATCTATAATTTTAGAACTACCCGTAATAGTTACGCCTGCCCCTAGAACGGCTTTAGCACCAATGTGTGCCCCTTCTACAACAATACATCTTGAGCCTACAAATGCACCATCTTCAATGATAACAGGTGATGCTTGAGGGGGTTCTAATACTCCACCAATACCTACGCCTCCTGACAGGTGCACATTTTTACCAATCTGAGCACAACTACCAACGGTAGCCCAAGTATCCACCATAGTGCCTTCATCTACGTATGCTCCTATATTTACATAGCTCGGCATTAGGATTGTTCCGGGAGCTAAAAATGCTCCATATCTAGCGACAGCAGGTGGAACTACCCGAACACCCAATTTTTCGTAATTATTTTTTAATTGCATTTTATCGTGAAATTCGAAAATACCTACTTCTGAAACCTCCATCTTGCGTAGCGGGAAATATAGAATAATAGCCTTCTTTACCCACTCATTAGTTACCCACTTATTATTACTATTTTTATTAGCAACTCTCAGTTCTCCATTATTTACTAACGAAACTATTTTATTAATAGCATCAATTGTTTTTTCATCTTTCAATAAGCTTCTGTCTTCCCAAGCAGTTAAAATCAATTTTTCTAATTCTTGCATTTGTGATCTTTAAATATTTTTAAATTAATGTGATACTTGATTAAAATAGGTATAAAAATCTTATAATAATGTAGTTAAATATACTAAAAAGGTACTGTATAGACTAGATTAGAATTGTATATAACTATGCCAAATAAAATTTGTCTTTTTTAATCCGAATACAAATTTAATCGAAAACTACACATAATAACAATATTGCTAATATTAGTAATACGCAATTTGCTAACAATCTAATTTTGCTAAAATACTAATAAGCAGTCTTGGCATTGCTTTTTTACTAATGATATTTTTACTTGTGCTTCTGCCCTAGCCTATCGTATCTAAAACCGGAATTGTAAGACATAATTTAAGATTATAGGCTTAATTTTTTCGAAATTTCACCTTTAGTGGATAAACACTTTTATTATTTAAAGAATTATTAATTAGTACTTTGTATATAGAAAAATAGCTAGTTTACTCGTTGAGATTTAATTTTTACGGAATTAGTCTATTAATTCCTCGAATATTGAAATTATGAGCCATTGATCTATTAAGTCAATTTATTAATTTTGTAATTCATTTCAAAAATCAATTAAGCATGAATAATGTAAAAGTTGCGATTAATGGCTTTGGTAGAATAGGTCGTTTAGTATATCGTCAAATTTATAACATGGATGGAATCGATATCGTTGCTATCAATGATCTCACAAGTCCAAAGACTCTCGCTCACCTTCTTAAGTATGATACTGCTCAGGGGAGATTTGAAGAAAAAGTAGAGTCAACTGAAAACTCAATTGTAGTAAATGGTACTACTATCAACATTTATGCACAAAGAGACCCGAGCCAAATTCCTTGGGGAAATCATGACGTAGATGTGGTATTAGAATGTACTGGATTTTTTACAAGTGCTGAATCAGCAGCAGCACACCTAACAGCTGGTGCTAAAAAGGTTGTAATTTCTGCACCTGCAACAGGTGACTTAAAAACGATCGTTTTTAATGTAAACCATAATATATTAGATGGGTCTGAAACAATCATATCATGTGCATCTTGTACTACTAACTGCTTAGCCCCTATGGCTCAAGTACTTGAAGAACAATTTGGGATTGTAAATGGACTAATGACTACGGTTCATGCATATACGAACGACCAAAATACACAAGATGCTCCACACCCGAAGGGAGATTTGAGAAGAGCTAGAGCTGCAGCACAGAATATAGTTCCGAATAGTACTGGAGCTGCAAAAGCAATAGGATTGGTTCTACCTTCCCTTAAAGGTAAATTAGATGGTTCTGCTCAACGTGTTCCTACCTTAACAGGTTCATTAACAGAGCTTACTGCAGTACTTGGCAAGAAAACTACAGTGGAAGAAATCAATGCTGCTATGAAAAAAGCATCAAATGAAAGTTTTGGCTATACAGAAGATGAAATCGTAAGTGGTGATATCGTAGGAATAAGTTATGGATCTTTGTTTGATGGTACACAAACCAAAGTTCAGACTGTTGGCGATACGCAATTGGTTCGTATGGTAAGCTGGTATGACAATGAGATGTCGTATGTTTCTCAATTAGTTCGTACAGTCAAATATTTTGCGACTTTGATTAAGTAATATATTCTTGTTTCATAGAAAAGGCCATCCTTCGGATGGTCTTTTTTTTGTTTATATCTTTGGTAGTTTTATGAAGCTTTTTAAATATTGAATTCTCAGCGATTTGAAAAAATGCGATTTATAGTATAGTTGCAAAATAAAGAGTAGTCTAAATCGGGCTACCATGGTTTTGGGTAATACAAAACTATTTAATTTTTGAATGACTAAAAACTATATTCTTTTAAAGAAGATCGATTTCCAGTTCTATAAAATTGATTTACTTTTTTCTAGCTTTTAAAAAATGAAGTGTATGTCCCTTCTTTTCAAATAGCTTTCCATAGTAGGTTTCTATTTGGTAGTATTCTTTGCTAAGTGGAGATGTAAGCAGATCATTTGTATATTCCAAAATTTCGAAATCGGGATCCTGAGATAACTTTTCAAAACTATACTCAAAAAGAAAAGCACTATCTGTTTTTAAATAGAACAAACCTTCTCTTTTTAAGTATAATTTATACAAATTAAGAAAGTATTCATTCGTTAACCTCCTTTTTTCTTCTTTATCACGAGGCTGAGGATCTGGGTGAATAAGCCACATTTCGCTTATATCACCTTCTTGGAAGAACTCTTCCAAGTATTGGATTCCAGAACGAAGAAATGCAACGTTGCTGAGTTTTTTTTCTAATGCTTTTTGACTTCCTCTTGCAATCCTATCTCCTTTAATATCAATTCCAATAAAATTTTTTTCAGGGAATGTTTCACCTAATCCAACAGTATATTCACCTTTTCCACAGGCCAATTCCAACACAATAGGGTTCTCATTTTTGAAGTATTCAAAATTCCATTTGCCCTTTATGGTAGTGTAGAGTTCCTTACCGCGTTCTATTACATTGTAAGCCTCTTGATTGTGTTGAAAACGTTTTTGTTTATGTCTTGACATGAGATTATAATTCGTTTATTTCTGCAACAAGAAAGGTACTTCCTCCTATAAAGATTATATCATTGGGATCGGCTTTTCTTTTTGCTGCCTCTAAAGCTAAATTCACGTTTGAATAAATGGAATAATTCAGTTCGAACTTATCTCCAAGATTAGATAGTTCTTGTTCTGTAAGTGATCGGAAGGAGTCAAAACTACAAAAATAATATGTGCCACTTTTAGGAAAAAATGCCATAGTTTTGTCTACTTCTTTATCGTTTACAAAACCTAATATAAAATGAATTTTCTTTTGACTTGTAACTAGTCTTGGAACCGTTAGCGAAATTGCATGGGTATTGTGCCCAGTGTCGCAAACTGTTAATGGAGAAGTTTGAAGTATTTGCCATCGACCTTTTAGACCTGTAAGAGAAACTACATTTTTGATACCATTTGATACTGCATTATCTGTGATTTGTGTAAGTGTGGATTTAAGAATATCACAAATTGCTATTACGCCTAGGATATTAGAAGCTTGATAGTCTCCTACCAAACCAGAAGAAATTTCTAAGCTCTTTTGGGTATCCTTATTCTTTATTTCAAGATCAAGAGAATTCAATAGTTTATTCTTAATTTGATATGAATATATATCTTTAGCGAATAATATATCAGAACTTTCCTTTTTCGCTTTATCTATAAATATTGGTTTTGTTTCAGCAGTAAATTCTGAAATAACAACTGGAACTTGGGGTTTTATAATTCCTGCTTTTTGGAAAGCTATTTCCTCCAGAGTATTTCCTAGAATATTCATATGGTCATATCCTATGTTCGTAATTAAGCAGGCAATTGGTGTTATAATATTAGTAGAATCATGAAGTCCTCCTAGCCCTACTTCTATTATGGCTACGTCTACTTTCTCCTCTTTGTAAATTTGAAATGCCATACCAACTGAAACCTCAAAAAATGAAGGTTGAATAGACTCTATAAATTCTTTATTTTGGATCACGAAATCAACAACCCGTTGCTTCGAAACCATCTCTCCATTTATCTTGATTCTTTCTCTAAAATCTTTTAAATGTGGCGATGTATATAGCCCTACTCTATAACCAGCAGATTGAAGTATAGCGGCCATAAAATGGGACGAACTTCCTTTACCATTTGTACCAGCGATATGAATAGTTTTAAACGCCTTATGCGGGTTTCCTAGATGCTCATCTATTAGTAAACTATTGTGTAATTTTGGCTTATATGCCTTTTCCCCTTGTTTTTGAAAAAACGGTAGTTGAGCGTATAAATACGCTATACACTCCTCGTAGGACATACAACTATTCTCTGGTGATATTGATAGTAATTGTACCTGTTGACTTAGCTGGAGGGGTTCCTTCTGCTACAAGTGTTGCTTTTAGCTTTTTCATTACCTGACTTTTGTAAAAATTGGTAACAGATGGGCTTAAAGATGATTCTTTAACTGCTATTTGAACAATATCGCCGAACTCATCTATAATAACGGTAAACTTGATTCTGCCTGTTTCTTTCGAGTTATCTTTTCCTAAGTTTAAAGCTCCTCTATTTTTCCAGCCCGAGATATTTACGGAGGTAGTACCATTTCCATTTCCTCCAGGTCCATTTCCTCCTGTACCTCTCTTGCCATATAAACTCTTACCATCCAAAGTGCCGTCTTTTCCACCCTGATCACCTACTTCTCCATTTTTACCATCTCCATTATTATTGCCGCCTGTTCCAGCCTTATTTCCTATAGATCCATTGGATCCAGCAGCACCAGTAGACGACTTCTTCATTACAGAGCCTGCATCAACTGTTCTTGCTGGAGGTGCAGGTGGGCTAGGTTTGGATTCTACTTTAGGTTTTGTTTCTACCTTTGCTGTAGCTACAGGACTTATTACTTTTGTAGGAGTTGTTTTTGTTTCCGTTTTTGGTCTAACTACTTTCGTATCTTCTTCACCAGTAAGTTCATTTACTTTACTAGGTTTAGGTGCAGCTTCTTTTACAGGCTTAGAAACGGGAGGTGTAATTTCAGATTTTACAGGCTTGTCTTCACCTTTATCTGGAGCCATTTCTTCAGTATTAGGTGAAGGATTGGCTTTATTTAGAGTTTGAATAGTACCCGATCCTTTTTCATCCACCCCATAATTGAGATCTACTCCCATGAGTCCTGACGTAAGATCTTCTGGTTTTACAAACGAAAGTTTAAGAAAAAACAAAAGTGAAAAAAATAGAAATGTAAGTAAGCTGGTATATAAAAATGAAACGGAGTATTCATTGGACTTTTCGTTATATCCAACGGCTGAATTTAAGTTCATAATAAAGCACAATTTATTTATTTACATAAAACGGCTTCTCCCCTGTGTAGTCTTTTATTTTTTTGACAAGAACAGAAACCTCTTCATCATTATTAGCAACGGAATATACCCTAAAATAATTGTTCTCGGGCTTTATTTTTGTGTAGATACCTAATTTTTTGGCCAAATTATCAGCAAGCTTGTTTGCGTTTTCTTTAACCTCAAATTTACCAATGGTTACCTCAATTCTTTTGGAATCATTTCTACTGGAATTATTTGCTAATTCTTCTTGACTCTTTTTCCATGTATTTTGCTGAGAGTTATCCAAAGAGTTATCATTACTATTTTCTTCTCTTTCTCCTGTTTCTTCTTTTTCAAGATCTTTTACTTGCTCGTTTTCAATTCGATCTATTTTAAGGCTATTTTTTTCAATTTCAGTTGGTTGATAGCTTTGAGGATCAATGATTGACGTATCGGGAATTTGAGAAATTGTTTTTTTACTTGAATCCGTACTTGACAAAAGGCTTGACTTCTCAATTGGATCTGAAGCCGAATCCTTAACAAAATTGTAAACTAGACCACCCAATAGAAAAAGTACGGGAAATAGAAAATACATACTCTTAATTGTCTTAGTATTTTCTTTTGGAAGTGTATTTTCGGGATTAGGTTCTGAAAATATCGAAGTGGGTGTTTGAATTGCCGTTTCTTGAGATAAAGATGTATATGTGACATTCAATTTGGGCTCTTCTATTCTACTTACAAAAGCATTAGAAACTGAGCTATATGTATTGGCAGGTACTTTCTGAATTTCAGGGTAAAAGTCAATCTCTCCATTTGATTTTGAGAAAAAACTTCCAATTCCCTCCCAATCGTATTTTCCTGTAATCCTAAGTTGGTTTTGAATTTTATCTAAGAAATCTTGTAACTCTATCTGAAGATAATTGCTAGGTATAGGAATCCTATCTAGAAGTAATGTAAATAGCTTATTACTAAAATCCTTTTTTATAACTGACTCAAACGTAATTTTCCTTTCTGATTGTACTATATCTCCATTCGACGTAAAGTATGGCATAGTTCTATCAGCCTTGAATGCTCCAAAACCGGGTATAACCAGAAAGTCACACTCTTGAAGTATTTTGGATATTTCTAACTTAATATTCAATGCTTTATACTTAGGGTTTAGAATGAAAAATTGACACCAGCCACAAAATTGAGACCTAACTGAGGATATAGATAGTATTTTTGATAATTCTGTCCAACTATATTGTTGATTTTAACAAATCCTGTAAACTTTGGAGTAAACAAATAAGAGATATCTACGTTTAGATCTACAATATCCTTTAGTTTTACGGTTTGAAGGCTAACGGGGTCTTTACCGTATATTCTTCCCCAATGATAGAAATCCAATGTAGCAATCATTCGCTCTGAAATTGTAAAAACATTTCCAAATCGAGTATTAAATGCTGGTCTATGAAACGGTTGTTCGAATTTTTCACTTGTTTCGTAATAATTATAGTCAAACCGTAGGTTGGATTTCCAATAATCAAAAATATTGTAAGCAACTTCCAGATTTGTATTGATGAAGTCGGTCTTCACATCGGCACCTTCGTATTCTATTTGATATTTAGATGTATTTATTGGTTGTCTATCTTTATTATATGTAAGTCCTTCATAAATAGTGTAGTAATACATATTTTGGTATTTTCCATAACTAATTTTAGCATTGAATATCAGCCCAGTGTAAAGCTCTCCTCGTATACCAGCATATATATCCATATTTTTATACGTGTTCTGCAAATCAATCTGTTCAGTTAAGAATGGATTTTCGTTAAAAGAGCTCCTCAAAGTATTTCGTATGATGTCACCATCATAGCCTATATAGAAATAGGTAAGATCGGGAGTTCTGTAGGAAACCATGGCCGTTGGAAAGCCTTTTGTTTGGTTAATGTTTAGGATTTGATCGTATTCATTTACAGCTTTGAATCCAGCTTTGGCTGAAAATCTTCCAAACTCAAAATTGAAGCCAGGCTCTACTCTAAACAGATTCCTCTTACGCGTTTTTTCGGTATCAAAATTATCTGTTCGTTCAGTAATATAGGCTTCACCTGCAACCGTTGCTATGACTTTTTTCCCAAGAATAGGAAAATAAATGCTTGCTGTACTTGCCCAATCGAGTTCGGAGGCACTATAGTAATCATCAAGATAAGTAATGCCTGTCTTAACAGTATAATCTACGATAGGTTTAGGTTTGGTATTTTCAAATCCGATGTTAAATCCAAAGATATTTACACGCTGCCTAAGATCTCGTTTGGTGTAGTCTATTGTTACTTCATTGGTATCTATTCCATAAAAATAATATCCTCTGTTTTCATAGGAAGCATTAGCCTTTAGCTCAAAGCTCGGACGATGATATTTTCCATCTAATTGAATTTTTGTCTCTGATAAGGAAGATAAGTCATCACGAATTGGCCCTCTACGCGTAGAATTATGAAAAGCCGAAATGCCATAAATAAAATCTTGGTCTTGAGGAGAATTTATATCTACTTCGCCTAAAATCCTACCGAAGCTTCCAGCTCCCAATTTAATATGATTATTGAATGCCTCTTTTTCATCTTCAACTTCGGAACTACTTTGACTAGGATCTAATACTTTTGGGTCAAATTTAATATCGGTAGACGCTTTAGGCTTCTTTTCAAAAAACGTATATGTGATTTTTTTGTCTTTATTATTATTGGGTATTACTTGGCCTTTGTTTAATACTTTGTTTGCCTTTTGTATATCAACTTCTTTCTCTTTCGTAATATTTATTTGTTGATCTACTACGTTTTTGGTCTCTTGTGCCATTGCAAGAGATGAAATCAACAAAAATAAGTTTGTATATAGGAATGCTTGTTTCATTTGGAGATGGAGTTTAACTTGTTTTTAGCTTTTTCTACAGTTGCAGGAGTTTCGGCGTTTTCGATGATGGATTTTAACGTGGCTTTTGCCATAAACTTATCATCTTTAGAAATATAGTTTTCTGCAATCAATAAAAAAGCATTTTCATACCATTCAGCAAAATCTCCGAAATCATTGGAAAGCTCTTGGCACGTCTTGATTGATGCATCATGCTCCTTACTTAGATATTGAATTTCGGCTATTTTATATTTTGCTTCTGCTCCATGGATATCCTTACCTAATGCAATTACCTTTGCATATTCACTTTTAGCCGTACTGTAGTCTCGTTTTTGTTGCAGTGCTTTAGCTTTCCATAGTTGCGATCGAATTTGTGAATTCACTACGCTATTATCTGCTTCATTTGCCACTTTATCAGCTATTTCAATACATTTATCGTATTCTCCTTTGAGAAAATATACTTTATAAAGGCCTTCGTTAGCAAGTGTAATTTCCCGTTGACTACTACTTGAAACCGTTACTTTGGTATAGTTCTTTATGGCTCCATCAAAAAGTTTTTCTGCCATTTGTATATCAGCCGAACGCATGGCTGATTTAGAAATAAATTCAGTCACATTCTTCTCTATTATTCCTTCATAATAGGTAAGAGCATCCATTTTTTTATTAGAATAAAAATAGGATTCCGCTATTAGAAAATTAGCCTCATCCACATTTGAATTTTCGGGATTTGAACGAATAAATTGTTGAAAAGCAACAATGGCCTTATCATATTTTTCAGCAAAGTATAAATCCTTTGCTGCATCAAACTGCAGATTTTGAGATGAGCTTGAAGCGGGATTACTCTTTGAATATTGGTTTGCTATCTCACCGAAATCTTCAGACTTTCCTAAGGAATTTAAGGATTCTTTCATACCCAAAAGAGCCTCTTCTGCTGCTTTTGTTTTACTATACTTGTCTATTATGAGTTTATAGTCTTCAATAGCTTTGTCATGTTTATCCGTATTAGAATACGATAATGCCCTTTTTAATAAAGCGGATGGTACTAAACTACTTGTAGGTCGCTTATTTAGTAATTCAGAGAAAGAAGAAATGGCGGATGAATAGGAGCCTTTTTCCATGTCTAAAATCCCAGTTTGATACAAAGCATCATCCATTAAACGTGAATTGGGATAAAGTTTTGCAAAGCGATCAAATGTTTCTTTCGCTTCAGAATCTTTGTCTAACAACTTGTAAGCTACTCCTTTTTGATATAATGAATAATCTTTATCCGATTTGTTTTCTGTAAAAGCCTGATGGTAAAGTTTTAATGCTTCAGAATAGTTTTTGGATGATAGTTTACAATCAGCCATTCTTACAAGAGCATCTTCTCGATTATTTTCAAGACTTTTTATACCAGCTGAGCCCGAATAAAAATTTTGGAAGTATGTTTGAGCATTGGAATAATCTTTTTCATTGAATTTTGTATAAGCAATACTATACTGACTTTTTAGACGTATTTCTGGATCAGAATTGTTAGTGAGTTCTTCAAAATACTGATCCGCTTTCGGGTCTTTCAACTGTGCATAGGATTCTGCTTTCCAATACTTTGCCTTATTTACAACGTCCGCAGACCCGCGAGTATTAATAGCTTTGTCTAAATACTGGTTTGCTTTTTCATATGCTCCCCCATTAAATTCAACTATGCCTTGATTAAAGCAAAGCTTTTGATATGTAGCATCTATTTTAGAGGTACGTTTACTAAGACCTTCAATATATGATATTGCAGAAGTATACGTATTGCTTTCCGCTAATACATCTGTAAGAAACTCGTTTGACTCATCAACATATTTACCATTTGGGTACTCTTTTAGGTAGGTTTTTAAAGAGGTCAAGGCTTGAGCACTGTTATTTTTCTCTACTAAAATTTTAATAAGATTATACTGGGCTTCTTCTTTAATATCTTTATCAAAATCTAACTTTTGAGCTTCTTGAAAAGCAAGCATAGCCGCATTTACGTCGTTGGTTCTTAAAGCAGATATTCCCAAATAATAGGCAGATTGCTGACCTATCTCGGAGTTTAGATTAGCTGTAGAACGAAACAATTGGGCTGCTTTTTCAAAATTACCAGATTTATAATGTGCAAAAGCATGGCGAAAGTTTATCTGATCTGAACTTGGTTTCTTAAAAGTCTTAAACTTATCAAAATAAAAGGCCGATTTTTCAAAATTATCTTTAGAATAATACACTTCAGCTACCATTAACGCGAGTTCGTCAGTTTTGCGACCATTAGGATTCTGAATGATAGGTTCAGCATAAGTGAGCAAATCATTGTACTTTTTTTCTCTAAACAATATTTGCCCTAACCAATTGGGGATTTCAGTTTTATATGGGTCTACGTTTTCTACACGTTTCAAATCATTGTAAGCCTCCGAATAGTTTTTGTTTTGAAAATGAATAACTCCAGCATAATAAGCAGCATGTATAGAGCTTTCTGCAGAGGTATTTTTTACATAATCAAACTGTTCCAAGGCACTTTTGAGATCCTTTATCATGTAGTAACTAACCCCTAGCTTATAACGAGCCTCTAAAGTGACTAGATTATCGGCTCTACCTTCCAAACTTTTAGACAAAAACTCAATCGCATTGTCGTAATCACCATTGTCGAAGTACATGGTTCCCAAATCCAAATAAATTACTTGAGCTTTCGGATGATTTGGGTACTTAATTACAAATCTTTCTACTTCAATATCAGCGTCTTTTGCCTTGCTATTTAAAGATGACACAGCAGAATAATAGCGTGCATTTGCAATATTGAAATTATTAGGACTGAGAGAGTTTTCAGATAGTAAGACATAGGTTTGCAACTCTTTCCTTGCGGCAGCATATGCTTTTTTCTCATATAACTCGAGACCATTATTATAATGAGCCTCTATTTCTGTATAACTAAGCGTATTTTGGGCAAAAGCAGAAAGAGAAAAAAGGCTAAGGAAAAAGGCAAAGATTGGGAATTTCATCAAAATTGTTAGTCAATTTATTGGTAAAATTAAGTAAAATACACGTAAATATTTGGGTAAAAACGATATTATTCTCCAAAAATTGTAGTTTTGCATATTCAAAAATTAAATGCATATGAACAAAATACTTTCAACTCTTCACGTTGTATCTTTTTGTTTTCTAGTTTTTTCTTGTAAAGCCACCAAACCTCATGTTTCTATGAAAGATACGTATTCTATTCAATATCAAGTATCTATGCCTGCACCTAGCACGCATTATTTTGAAGTACAAATGAAAGTAAATACGGCAGACCTAAGTCAAGATTTTATTGATTTAAAAATGCCAGTTTGGACACCCGGTTCATATTTAGTACGAGAATTTTCTCGGCATATTGAGTCATTATCGGCCACTTCAGGAGAAAAATCGCTTAAAGTACGTAAAATGTCAAAAAATACTTGGAGAGTTGAAGACACAAAAAATAAAGAAGTCATTGTCAAGTATAAAGTGTATGCAAATGAATTATCAGTAAGAACGTCTCATCTTGATGATAGCCATGGCTATATAAACGGAGCTTCCGTGTTTTTATATATAAAAGAACTAATGAATAAATCAAGCTCTATTCAGATTGTTCCTCACTCAAGTTTTAAAAAGGTTTCTGTAGCTTTAGATGAGATTGGGAAGTTTACGTATGAATCGCCTAATTACGACCTTTTAGTAGATAGCTTTTTCGAAATAGGAAATCATGAGATATTAACGTTTGATTATGAGAATGTAAAACATACGATTGCCAATTATTCTCCCCTAAATCTGAACTATAAGAAGGAGGATCTTATAAATACATATAAAGATGTAGTCAAGGCGTCGCATTCCGTGTTTGGAGGTAAGCATCCATGTAAGAATTATCTTTTTGTCGTACATCATTTACCAGGAATTGGAGGTGGGTTGGAGCATTTGAACGGTACTACTTGCCAAACAAGCCCAGACGCATACGATTCTCAAGAATCATTTGTTGATTTTATGGGACTAATTGCCCATGAATATTTTCACTTATGGAATGTAAAAAGGATGCGTCCAGAAGCCTTAGGTCCCTTTGATTATGAAAATGAAAATTATACAAATATGCTTTGGGTTTCAGAAGGATTTACGGCATTCTATCAGGAGGATATTTGTAAAAGAGCTGGGTTGCATTCAAATGAAGCATATTTAGCTACTATTCAGAAAGATATAAACACAGTTGAAAATACCCCAGGAGCCAAAGTTTTATCAGCCGCAGAGGCATCGTTTGATGCTTGGATCAAGTACTATAGACCCAATGAAAACTCAAACAATAGCAGTATTTCTTATTACACAAAAGGATCCGTGATTGGTGGGGTTTTGAATGCTCTTATAATTGGTGAAACCAAGGGAAATAAGAGCCTAGACGATGTATTTCAGTTTTTATATAACGAATACTACTTAAAACAAGATCGTGGCTTTACGGATAAAGAATTTGTGGATGCTGTCGAAAAAGTATGTGGAAATAGATTCCAACAATTTTTTGATGATTGTGTTTATGGTGTAAAAGCCATTGATTACAAGGATATTTATGAGAAAATAGGATTATCTGTCAATATCAAAAAGTATGATGATAAGCCCGAAGGGTATGCCGCCGTAAATAAGGGGGGGATAATTGTCTCAATCAATAGAGGGGCCAGTCTATATGAGTCAGGATTAACTACGGGAGATCTTATTAAAACTGTGGATGGAAAAGCCTTCAAGAATATATCTTAGATAGCAGAAAACAAGAAAATAGGTGA
>JBOFGX010000376.1:0-34543 GCA_051649345.1 Leadbetterella sp.
CATGTTTAAGAAGGGTATTTTTAGCCCCTTCTGCTAGAGCAAATGTGATATCTTCGTGCCATTCCGCCACGACAATCGCGAATTTCTTCCACGAAATATCTGGGAGATTTTCTACATTATGCTCACTTAAATTTTTTAAAAGAGATGACATATTTTGGGGATAAAAAAAAGAGGATAAACCCAAATTGGCTTATCCTCAATTGATATAAAAATCTTTTGTTTTATAGGCCAAGTTCAGCTTCCAGTCTCGCCTTGGATTTCTTGGCGATAACAGCTTCTGAAGAAGCTCCATATTTTTCAATTACTTGAGTATACGTATCTATGGCCGTTTTCTTGTCATTGTTTTCAGTATATGCAATTGCCAACTTCATCATATACCCAGGAGTCGAAAACTTATTCGGCTTGTATTCAGATGCTTTTTTGTAATATTCAATAGCATCTGTTTTTTTATTAGATTCCAAATAGCAATCACCAATCAAACAATAGGCTTTGCCTTGTAAAACCTGATCATCAGCCGAAAATTCCTTTAATCTTTCAATAGCCTCATTGTATTTTTTCTTTTGTGCTAATGCTACGCCTGCATAAAGAGAGGCTAGTTCCCCCGCAGGAGTACCTGAATAATCATCCGCCACAGCTTCCAGTCCTGCATTACCACCTTGTCCTTTGAGTGCTTTGTCTAAAGAATCAGATTCAAATGCAAAAATAGCATTATAACTAGCAGCACTCGCTTCTTTGTTTTGTTCGCCTTGGTAGTATTTGAATCCAAAAAATGCAAGTATAGCTACTACTATACCGCCCCCTATGTACATAAATAGGTTTTTATTTTTGTTAAATACATTCTCAACCTGAAAAACCTTGTTTTTCAACGCATCAGCATCCTCTAGGAGGGTATAACTTTTATCTTCGTTTTTTTCCATTTCGAAAAATAGGATTCTTTTTTTGGATTGCAAAATTAGTAAATCTCCCTTAAAAATACAAAATATCAACAGAATATAGTTAAATAGAGAATCTCATCTACTATTTGCTACAGTATAAAACGTCCTTAGAGCTTCTCTGCCACTCTCAATTTGGCACTTCGTGCCCGTGGGTTTCGTGTGATTTCCTCGGGGCTAGCTTCTATTGGCTTACGTGTAATAGATTCGAAAGGCTTGATTTCTTTACCAAAAAAATCTTTTTCTACCTCACCATATATTTTACCTGTTCGAATAAAATTCTTTACAGGACGATCTTCCAAAGAGTGGTAGGCCATTATGACTAATCTGCCATTGGGTTTTAAAACTTCTGGAGTTTGTAACAAAAACTCCTCTAAAACTCGGATCTCCTCATTTACTTCTATTCGCAATGCTTGAAATACCTGTGCAAAATATTTATTTTCTTTTCCCTTCGGTGTATGCGGTTGCAGTACATTTTTGAGTTCCGAAATTGTTTCTATTGGCTGACTCGACCGATGGTTGACAATAGTTTGAGCAACTGTTTTGGCATTTTTTAACTCTCCATACATTCCAAAAATCTTATGCAAATCTTGAAGACTGTATTCAGCTAAAACATCGGCAGCTGTTTTTGAAATATTTTTACCCATACGCATATCTAGATCTGCATCAAAACGTGTGGAAAAGCCTCTTTCAGCCGTATCAATTTGGTGTGATGAAATACCTAAATCACCCAATATACCATCTACTTTACCAACATTAAGCTCTTGAAGCTTGGCTTGAATATGCCGAAAATTCGACGATACAAACGTGAAATTCTGAGATTCTATTTTTAAAGACTCTTGATAGGCGTCTCCGTCTTGATCAAAGCTGTATAAATGTCCTGTCGTGAGTCTTTTGAGAATTTCTTTGGAATGTCCCCCTCCACCAAACGTTACATCCACGTAAATACCGTCGGGTTTGATATGAAGGCCCTCCAAGCACTCCGTAAGCATAACAGGCACATGGTAGCTTTCCCCCATTAAAACAAAACTTTATTATTAAATTCATAGGATTTAGCCTCATCATAAAAGTAAGTATGAATGTTTAGGCTTGCCCCTTCAGAATCCGCTACACGGGAGTATTCCCCATTTTCTTTTAGTTGATATGCATTTACGTTATCGTGTAGATTAGCATATAAAATATGAATAAGCTGAGTACGAACATCCGAATTAATAATTTCGAAAATAGATTCTATCCGTTTTTCGAAACTTCGAACCATGATGTCTGCACTTCCGGCAAATACTCGCGGTACTCCATCATTGTGAAAATAGAGTATTCGGGCATGTTCTAATAGATTACCTACAATCGAACGTACTGATATATTTTCTGATAGCCCTATTCTTCCGGGGCGTAGACAGCAAATGCCTCGAACTATGAGCTCTACTTTTACCCCATTCTGAGAGGCTTTATACAACTCTTGAATGATCTCTTTGTCTTCAAGAGAGTTTGCTTTCCAACAAATCGCCCCTTTTTTACCCTCTAGTGCATGAACACTCTCCTTACGAATCATTTCGATCAAGGAGTTTCTCATCTGCTTAGGTGAAGTGATGAGGTTTTTATAACTATCTGGAAGTGAATGTCCTGTAATAGCATTGAAGAACTCGGAAATATCACGCGTATAATCAGGATTGGCTGTAAGTAACCCTACATCTGTGTAATGTCTTGAGGTATCCTCATTGTAATTACCCGTTGCCATATGGGCA
This sequence comes from Leadbetterella sp., assembly GCA_051649345.1. Taxonomy (GTDB): domain Bacteria; phylum Bacteroidota; class Bacteroidia; order Cytophagales; family Spirosomataceae; genus Leadbetterella. Next base: position 2,675 of record JBOFGX010000376.1, read on the forward strand.
TATTGCAGTACTTTATTGCCCTCTTTGCGGACAATAAGCATCAATTTGGTGTGGGTTTTAAGCCAGCCAATACCATATATGACAAAACAACCCGCTTTTTGGAGCTTTTCGGCTTCTTTGATATTATTCTCTTCGTCAAATCGGGCTTTTATTTCGAAAAGCACCGAAATATGCTTCCCATTCTGAGCCGCTTTAAGTAAGGCTTGTGTAATGCGAGAGTTTTTAGCTAAACGATAAATTGTCAGCTTAATTGACAAAACATTGGGATCCTCCGCTGCTTTTTCTATCAAATGAAGAACCGGCTCAAAATTATTGTACGGGTGATGTAGCAGCACATCCTGCTCTTTAATGGTATCAAAAATACTGATATCTTTATTGAACTTGTACGGTAAAATAGGACTTGGACTCGGGGTATGATGTATCTTGAATTCTGCGTGATTGGCTATTTGGTTTAACCGCGTAAAATCCATCAATTCACTGTTGACATGAATATTGTATTTATCTATTTCCCACTTCTTTTTGAGAATATCCATCAAATAATCGGAAGGACTGTTCTCTATCATGAGAGCCACAACTCTACCCGCCTGACGAGAACGTATTTTTTCCTTAATTTCATCAATAAAGTCTGCGTCTACATCATCGTTTTCATCCAATACAAAATCCCCATTTCGAATTATTCTAAACAAATCAACTGACTCAATATTGACATTGACATAAAGTTTCTGAATATGATTACGAACCAATTCTTCAATAGGTAAAAATAGGAGTTTACCGTTTTCTGATTCAAACTCAAAAAACTTGGGTAAGTTATTCGGGATTTGTACAAAAGATAGTTTTTTGTTTTCCTCTGTTTCCGAAAAAAGCGTTGTTTGCTGATCAAAAGACACTACACCAAGTATAAGATTTCTTGGAAGTAATACAGGAAACGCGTGGGTATGATCAAACACCATGGGTGTAAGCATAGGGAACACCGTGTTCTCAAAAAACGCACTTGCTACCTCGTGCTGCTCATCACTCAGACTTTCATATTTAATGATCTCGAAGTCAAAATCACTGAAGAATGGATACACATACTCTTTATAAACTTGATTTTGTGCATCAATAAATTTTTTTATCTGGTTGAGTAATACTTTCCGAAATTGACTTTCTCTCAGACCTGAATAATCTTGTCTTTCTTTGTCAAAATCGAGATAATTGTATAAACTACCTACACGGACCGTCAAAAATTCATCTAAATTGGAGGCTGTGATTCCCAAGAACCGTAACCGCTCAAACACCGTTTTATCTGGCTTAATTACCTGATCGAGAACCCGTTCGTTAAATCGCAACCAACTAAGATCTCGACTGATAAATTCAGATTTTTCAACATTGCTATCGGATTTTTCGTCTTTCGTATTGGGATTGTATGAATATTCACTATGGCTTCCGCTAAAATCTAGCAGTTCTTTGAAAAACGAAATTACTCCTTCCGAAACGCTTGGCATAATAAAAATTGAGTATACAGTAAATACAGCTACAATTTACTCATATTTTGAGTGATATAAAAATACGGAAGCAGAATACAGAAGAAAAAGCCAATTATACCACTCCTTCTTTCATTTTTTCGGCATTTTCGGCGATTCGAAGTTTTTCTATAAAGTCGGCGATTGAACCTTCCATAACGGTTGGTAAATTATACACCGTGTAACCTATACGATGATCCGTAACTCTTCCTTGCGGATAATTGTAGGTACGTATTTTGTCTGAGCGGTCTCCTGAACCCACTAAAGATCTACGTTCTCCCGCAATACTTTCGTGTTGTTTGGCAATCTCTATTTCATATAACCTCGAGCGAAGAACAGTCATTGCCTTATCAAAGTTTTTAATCTGTGATCGTTCATCTTGGCACTGTACGACAAGTCCAGACGGTATGTGTGTAACACGTACTGCAGAATACGTAGTATTTACGGACTGCCCACCTGCACCCGATGAGCAATAGGTATCTTTTCGGATATCGGTCATGTTTATAACAACATCTACTTCATCTGCTTCTGGTAGTACAGCCACCGTTGCGGCTGAGGTGTGAATACGTCCTTGAGACTCCGTAGCTGGCACTCTCTGAACTCGGTGAACGCCTGACTCAAATTTTAGCTTACCATATACATCCTCCCCTTTTACACTTACTACGATCTCTTTATATCCTCCAGAAGGAGCATCTTGAAAGTCCATTACCGAAAACTGCCACCCTTGAGTAGATGCAAATCTATTGTACATTCGGAAGAGATCTCCTGCAAAAATAGAAGCCTCATCTCCACCGGTACCTGCACGGATTTCAAGAATACAGTCTTTAGAATCATTGGGATCCTTGGGTATCAATAATTCTTTTAGATATTCTTCCTGAGTTTCGATTTTTGGGCCTAACTCATCCAATTCCATTTTAGCCATATCTCGCATTTCCTCGTCCTTTTCTGTCGAAAGAATTTCTTTGGCTTCATCCCGATTAGCGAGATAGGTTCTATAGATTTTGTATTGATCTACTATTTTTTCGAGATCACGATACTCTTTACTTATTTTTTTAAACTTTTCAAGATCCGAAACTACCTCAGGCATAGTAATCTGCTGAGATACTTCTTCAAATCGCTCTTTAATAGCCTCAAGTTGAATAAGTAACATAATGAAAATGTGTATATTGAATTACAAAATTACGAAATATTTCCTTCTAATAAATACGCCCTATTTTTACGCTTAATGGCTTAATAGAATAGGTATAAATAATCAGAAAATTTTGCTATTTAGTAGTATAATTTGGTGCCTCTTTGGTGATTTGAATATCGTGAGGATGAGATTCTTTCATCCCCGAAGCTGTGATTTTAATAAACTTGGCTTTTTTGAGTTCCTCAATACTAGCAGATCCTGTATAAAACATACCTGCTTTCAGTCCCCCTACCATTTGGTAGATTATTTCTCTAACAAACCCTTTATATGGTACACGTCCCACAATTCCTTCGGGTACGAGTTTTTTTGTATCATCTTCTTCTGACTGGAAATAACGGTCTTTTGAACCTTCTTCCATAGCTTCCAAAGAACCCATACCGCGGTACGATTTAAATTTTCGTCCTTCACTGATAACGACTTCTCCTGGTGCTTCCTCTGTGCCTGCAAGCAATGAGCCAAGCATTACAGAACTAGCTCCTGCGGCTATCGCTTTGGTGATATCTCCCGAAAAACGAATCCCACCATCTGCTATTACTGGGACACCTGTGCCTTCCAAGGCCTGTGCACTCAAGTAAACTGCAGAAAGTTGTGGCATACCAATACCTGCAATAATACGGGTTGTACAGATACTACCTGGACCTACACCTACTTTGATGGCATCAGCTCCTGCGTCGGCCAATGCTTTGGCGGCTTCACCTGTGGCTACATTTCCACAGATAACATCAAGATGAGGGAATTGTGCTTTAATGGCTTTAAGTACGTCAATAGCTCCTTTGGAATGCCCATGAGCAGTATCAATACTGACAACATCAACCCCAGCCTTAACAAGGGCAGAGACCCTAGCTTCAATATCTGTGGTAACCCCTACCGCTGCCCCAACAAGAAGACGCCCTTTGGAATCTTTGGCTGCATTGGGTTTGTTTTTCTTTTTGAGTATGTCTTTGTAAGTAATTAATCCAACGAGCTTTCCTATTGAATTGACAATGGGTAATTTTTCAATTTTTTGTTCCATCAATACACTTTCTGCCTCTTCAAGACTAATCCCAGGCTTGGCAGTAATAAGGTTATCTATAGTCATAACCTCTTGTATTGGCTTTTGCATTTGGGTTTGGAAACGTAAATCTCTATTCGTAACGATCCCGACTAAAATCCCTTGATCATCAATGACTGGAATACCGCCTACTTTGTGATCTTTCATCATTCGAAGGGCATCCCCAACCTTTGCTGTATTTATTAGTGTAACGGGATCCTCTATCATACCACTTTCAGATCGTTTTACCCGACGGACATGCTCGGCTTGTTGCTCGATAGTCATGTTTTTGTGGATAATAGAAATACCGCCTTCTTGAGCAACAGCTATGGCCATTTCATATTCTGACACTGTATCCATAGAAGCCGAAATAATAGGAACATTGAGTTCTATATTGCGTGTAAGCTTGGTCTTGGTACTTGTATCTTTGGGAAGTACCTCAGTGTAAGCAGGTACTAATAGAACATCATCGTAAGTAAGAGCTTCGTAGAGGAGTTTGGATGAGTCAAGCATGTTGCAAATAATTAAGTATTACTATTTGCGGAGCAAAGTTAAGGAAAAATTCCGAGCTATGGAAATAAACGATAGGTATAAGAATTGATTATTGTCAATTCATACCTGTAAAAATTCATATACGAGAGACCTAAATAAGGATTGTGCATTCATTTCAGACCTACAAAAATTGAGAACTATTGATAATCTGAAGTCTAGATCTCATCAAGAGTTTATTCTAAAATCCCTTCAATATCTCTACGTAGGCCTTATTTTCTAGAATCTCTCGAAACCAATAGGTGTATTTTTCAGGAGTTATGGATACTTCTTGAATAATTTCGCTGGCATTCACCCATGCTGTATCTGCCACTTCTTCCTTATTTGGAACAAACTCTCCTTCAAATACTCCAACATATACGTGATCTATTTCGTGTTCTGTCAAGCCATTGGGAAATTCCGCCTTATATCTAAACTTAAACTTGAATTCAAGCTCACAATCAAACCCCATTTCTTCCTGTAAACGCCTATGAATAGCGGCATCCATAGATTCCCCTTCGTTGGGATGACCACAACACGTATTGGTCCAAAGGCCTGGAGAATGGTATTTCCCCCATGCTCGTTGATGTAAGAGTAATTTTCTATTGGAATCAAAAATCAAAATCGAAAAAGCTCGATGCAATTGACCTTTAATATGGACATCTAACTTTTCTCCATGACCAATAATTTCATCCTTATCATTGACGAGCGGAATATAGATCGACGGATTCATGCTTTTCTTTTTCTGACTCAAAGGTCTTAACTTATTTTTATTTCAATTCAATTAAGGTTAAAATTGTTTCCTGATTTCGTATAATTCATCCTTTATTTTCCAAATCATGTACTATTTTTTCCAATCTGTAATCGGAATGGAATATTAGGCGTAGATTTGAAATATGTTATTTCCGAAAAACAATATGAGTAGGAAATTGATTTTATTTTTAACTATTTATAAAAATGAAAGTTTACAGAACCAAAATAGGAATAGTAGTAGAGTCTTCTCAAAAATATTATAAACTTCAAGATACCCAATGGGATGCATTTATTAATGCTCCAGGGCTATATGGCTATTTAGAAGGTGAAATTCAAACAGCTACTGTTTTGGAAAAGCTAGATAGTCAAGATATACTCGCTCCCATTGTAAGCCAAGAGGTTTGGGCGAGTGGAGTTACCTATTTACGAAGCAAAACAGCTCGCATGGAAGAGTCAAAAGATGCTGGTGGGGGTGATTTTTATGATAGAGTCTATGATGCAGAGCGTCCTGAAATATTTTTTAAAGCCACCGCTTCTCGTACTGTTGGAAGTGGTGATGCTGTGCGTATTCGGAAAGATTCTGAATGGAATGTTCCAGAACCAGAACTGACTCTATTTGTCAATAATGCGGGTGAAATAGCGGGCTATACTGTAGGTAATGATATGAGTTCACGTGACATAGAAGGTGAGAATCCACTCTACCTACCACAAGCCAAAAGCTATGACAAAAGTGCTGCAATTGGCCCTTGTATCTTGATAATGAAAGAAGGTTTACCATTAGAATCTAAAATCAATATCGAAATACACAGAGGGAATGAACTTAAGTTTGAAGGAGAAACCACCCTTCACCAAATGAAACGAAAATTACCCGAACTCGTACATTATCTTACGCTGGAATGCAGCTTTCCTTATGGAACATTTTTGATGACAGGAACAGGTATCGTTCCTCCAGACTCATTCACTTTGCGGTCAGGAGATCAAATTAGTATTCGTATAGATCACATAGGTACATTAGTAAACACAGTAGAATAACACAAATGACAATAACAGGCAAAAACATAATAGGCTTTAGTGATTCCTCCCTTGGTACAGTTGGGATTCAAGCTTTAAAAGCTCAAACCCAAGAGCCATTAGGCCCTTTATTTTTTAAGGCAACTGAAGAAGAGCTCCAAGAAGCGATTTCAGCAGCAGTGAAGGCTTATAAAGTCTACAGAAACATATCTCCCACAAAAATTGCAGGATTTTTAGAGTCTATTGCGTCAGAAATCGAAACATTGGGAGACGCTCTTATTAATCGATATACCGAAGAAAGCGGACTTCCACAAGCAAGAGCTTTGGGAGAACGAGGTCGTACATGCATGCAGCTCCGACTATTCGCTTCTTTGCTCAAAGAAGGTTCTTGGGTAAATGCTACTATAGATAAAGCACAGCCCGAAAGACAGCCTTTGCCAAAACCTGATTTACGATCTATGGAACGTCCATTGGGTCCTGTGGTTGTTTTTGGAGCTAGTAATTTTCCTTTGGCATTTTCAGTAGCTGGTGGAGATACAGCGTCTGCTCTTGCTGCAGGATGCCCTGTGATTTTTAAAGCACATCCGTCCCATTTAGGAACTTCTGAATTAGTAGCAAAAGCCATAACGACAGCTGCTAAATTCTCTGGGATGCCTGAAGGTGTATTTTCACTCTTATTCGATGATGGCATAGAAATCGGCCAAAAAATAGTACAACACCCAGATATACATGCCGTTGCATTCACGGGATCATACAGAGGTGGAAAGGCTATTTTTGATTTGGCCAATCAAAGACCCAATCCCATTCCTGTTTATGCCGAAATGGGCAGTACAAACCCCGTTTTTATTTTACCTAAAACGGCTCAAGAAAAAGGAGAGGCTTTAGCCCAACAATACGTCAATAGTCTAACTATGGGAGTAGGTCAATTTTGTACAAATCCTGGGGTTTTAGTATATCAAACTAATCCTGCGTTTAAAGCCAGTGTTAAGGAAAAAGCTCAGCTTTCTAACGGAGGCACTATGCTAAACAAGGGTATTTTTACAGCTTATAATAAAGGGGTTGAGCATTTGGAAAGTATTTCTGACGTTCTAGCAAAAGGCAATCAAGCTCAAGGCCCAGTAGAAGCAAAACCAGCTGTTTTTCATACGGTTGCTTCTGATTTTCTATCTAAAAAAGATCTATCGGAAGAAGTCTTTGGCCCTAGTTCTGTGATGGTCGAAGCCTCCTCTAAAGCAGATCTTTTGGATATCGCCCATAATTTAGACGGACATCTTACCGCAACTGTATTTGGATCGGAAGAAGAACTTATAGATTATGCAGATTTACTGCAAATTCTTGAGCAGAAAGTAGGTAGACTTGTTTGCAATGGCTTTCCTACAGGTGTGGAAGTGACGCACGCCATGGTTCATGGTGGGCCATTCCCTTCCACAACGAATGCTAGAACAACATCGGTTGGAACTCAAGCTATTACTCGTTTTACGCGTCCTGTTTGTTTTCAAGATATGCCCGATAGCCTTCTTCCAGATGCGTTAAAAAATTCAAATCCTCTTTCTATTTGGCGTAAAGTAGACGGAGAATTCAAGAAATAAGAAGTTTAGTATACATATAGAATTCTTTTTAATACCTTCACAATTCATCACAAACAGTATACATGAGTTCATTTATCAAATCTCGAATTGCTCAAGGAGAGCATCTAGCTAACGCTTGGATCATCATTCCCAATTCATGGACCATGGAGCTCGTGGGTCTAGCTGGTTATGATGTTCTTACTATCGACGCACAGCATGGCTTAGCCAGTGATTTAAGCACTATTTTGCCTATGCTACAGGCACTTAAGCACACAGGTGCAAGCCCTTTTGTACGTATACCACAAAACGATCCCGCTTACATTATGCGAATGCTGGATGCAGGAGTCAAAGGGCTCATTTGCCCTATGATCAATACGGCAGAAGATACTGAGCGTTTCGTACAAGCAGCCAAATATTATCCGGATGGTTTTCGTAGCTTTGGTCCTACCCGAGCTGCGGCCCTACACGGAGATGGTTTTTTTGCACAAGCCAATCAGGACACGATCACAATGGCGATGATAGAAACTCCTGCTGCCTTGGAAAACATTGAAGCCATTGTAAAAACTCCCAATCTCGATGGCCTTTACGTAGGACCTTGGGATTTGAGCATTTCATTGGGATATAAAAAGCACGCTGATTTTGACGATCCTAGTTTTTGGGATATCATGAAGCATATTTCGGACACTGCTCGTGCTGCGGGACTTTTTGTTGGGATTCATGCTGGAAATCCACGAAACGCTTTACGATTTAAGGAAATAGGATATCAGTTTCTCACCATGTTTAGTGATAGTAATGCTCTTCGAAGCATTGCAGATAGCACTTTAGATGAGTTTAAAGAAGGCGTTTCCCATTCAAAAATTTCAGGGTATTGAGATTGGGGATTTCACCCAAACACATTTGCAGAAATTGATTTGTAAATACTGAAGATTGAGTAGTAAAATTCTTATGGTCACTGCTTGTATAAGTTATTATTCAAATTTTAAGCGTTCATTGTAGCCCTCCTCTTGCTAAAACTGTCCATTAGAACCATTTTGTTGCTCACTTAATTGGGATGATTAAGTCTACAATACACTTTTTCTCAGGGTGGTCATTAAAATTGTTATAATATATTTCAAAAGGGTGCCTATCTGCTTTTTTGTATCCATTCTCGTTCATCCAAATAAATAAACTGTCCCAAGATTTTTCAAATTCTTTTGGTTCAATTACAAAATGTCCTATAATGTTTTTTCCTTTTTCAATTGTCGTTAGTCCGACTTCACCATCAACGCTTATCTCTTGATCCGTAATAATTCCAATGCTCATTCTTACTTTATCAGAATCAGTAACTTTAAAACTATCGTGAAAAACTCTACATACATTTGTATTGCTTTTAGCAAGAAGTTCTCTTGGTGTCGCCCACTTAAGAATTCGTTGAAAAGCATTATCAATACCAATGACACCAATTTGTGTAACATACGCCAAATTCATTTTTGACATATCCTTAACTTCAATTTTTGCATTCATCTTAATCCAATTTTTAAGATCTTTTATATTGCAAAGGTATTCTTCAGTAATAAAATTGCCTTTACCATTATTGCTATTCACTTTACCAATCTTGCTAAAATTGTCAAAATTTGATTTGCGAAATTCCGATGGACTATGTCCATATATTTTTTTAAATGTTCTTGAAAAAGTTGAGTCGTTGTTGAACCCATATTTACTAGCAATTTCAGCAATACTAAATTCCTTGTTGTGTATCAGCATCATTGCAGTTCTTTCGATTCGTTTCCTAGTTATATAAGTATTTAATGTCTCGCTGGTTATCGCTTTAAAAAGTCTATGTAAATGAAATGGAGAATAATTGGCAATATCTGAAATTGTCTTTAATGACAATTCAGCGTCCAAATTTTCATCAATATATGTCAAGACTTTATTTATTCTTTTGATATATTCTTCTTGCATATCTTATTTGCATAGTGTTAGTAAAAACAGCACTTTCCTTGTAGTCATATTGCAAGCTTCGAGAAAAACAGGTTTACTAGTCCTTCTGTATATCTCCTCAAACAGTTTGTAACTCTACTAATTTTCGATAATAACCATCTTCAATAGAGATTAGATTACTGTGGTTTCCTTCTTCTATGATTCTGCCATTGGAAAGCACATATATATGATCCGCTGATTGTATCGTGCTGAGTCTATGGGCAATTACCAATGATGTACGGCTGTGCATCAACGTATCGAGGGCTTCTTGAACCAATTTCTCAGATTCAGAGTCCAAAGCACTTGTGGCCTCATCCAAAATCAAGAGAGATGGATTCTTTAGAACGGCTCTTGCTATGGATAATCGCTGTTTTTGCCCCCCTGAAAGCTTCCCTCCTCTGTCTCCAATATTGGTTTGGAATCCTTGTGGTAAACTTTGGATAAATTCATATGCATTGGCCGTCTTTGCTGCTTGAATAAGCTCCTCTTGTGTATATGTCCGCCCAAAAGCAATGTTGTTTTCCACCGTATCATTGTACAAATGGGGCTCTTGTGGAACAATTCCTGTATGCGATAAAAAATCGTTTAAGCAGATATCTTTTAGTCGGTTGCCATCCACATAGATTTCACCTTTTTGAGGAGTGTAAAATCGAAGGAGTATATCTGCCAGTGTAGATTTACCTCCACCTGATCCTCCAACAATAGCCACTGTTTTTCCCTTGGGGATTCGAATAGAAGTATTTTTAATGACTTCATTTTCATAATCATATGAAAAAGAAGTATTCTCAAATACAATCTCCTTATCAAAAACAAAGGGTTTTGTGCCCGATTCAATGGATGTATGTTGATTATCTAAAATCTCTAGTACTCTACGGGAAGAAACCAAACCTCTTTGAGCAGAACCAATGGCATTGGAAATCTCTTTTGCAGGACGAACCACTTGTGAGAAAAGTGCAATGTAGGATATAAACGTAGACGCTTCAAGAGAACTCTCTCCTTGTAAGATCATGTTTCCACCAAAAAGCAAAAGCATTGCCACCATAGTTATGCTGACCAACTCTGAAAATGGATTGGCTAGCTCACGTTTAGCTGCGTAAGCAAAAACAGATTTGCGGTAGGCGTCATTTTCTTCGTTGAATTTGGATTCAATATACCCTTCTCCTCGAAAAGCCTTAACGACTCGCATACTGGCAAACGATTCATCCAAAATACTCATGATATTGGATAATCTTTGCTGAGAATCACCTGCATTGTGACGCATACGCTTGAGTATAATTCCTAAAAACCCTCCTGTGATGGGGACAATAATCAAGGCAAACAAAGTAAGCTGCCATGAATACCAAAACAATGCCACCAAATAGGAAATTAACAGAATGAGTTCCTTGATAGCCGCTGAAAACGAGTTAGCTATTGAATTTTCGACTTCTTGGATATCAGACGTAATTCGTGAAATAAGATCGCCTTTTTTTTCCTGAGTAAAGAAGCCTAAATCCAAAGATAATATGTGGCTAAATAGTTTTCCTCGAAGATTAGCAACAAGGCTGGACTTAAATCCTTCTAAGGTACGTAGACTGAAATAGCGAGATATATTTCCAAAAAATGTGATGAAAATAATGGATCCACAGACCAGCTTAAGAGCAGACATTTTACCGTCATGTATGACCGCCTGAGCAAATTTTTGTTGGAAAAACGCTATGGGTTGCCATATATCCGCATTATTTGCCGCCATCTCCATCAATTCTTCTTTGGGAATCTGACTAAAAAGGACATCCATAATAGGCTTAAGCATAACAAGGTTCAATACCCCTAATGTCCCTGAGACCAAGGAAAAACACGTGAACTTGAGGATAAAGCTCCCCATATTATTTGAAAACCGCAGTACTCTAAAATATTCGGACATGGATTGGATATTGTATAAAAGGTCTCCTAATCAGCCCCTTTTATTTTGCACAAAGGTACAATGAAACCCCAATTTTATACCAGAAAAATGTTTCAAAAACCTGTAGGGTTTGCTTTCATAAATTTGTATTTAGACAAAGAACTCAAAATTTTAATTCCAGCTATTTAGATGAATTTCTATAGAAATCAAATACCTTTTTTTATGTTATTGAATGAGTTCACTTGTTTCATTACGTAATATCCCGAAATAATCCTACTAAATTAATCTCCTTCGCATCTTACTGCTTTCAAAAGACTAATTATCAACATTAATAGCTATTTTTGTGTCCTTTTTTAAAAAAGGCTTTCAACAAATTTACAGCATGTCCAATATCGTAGCAATTGTAGGTAGACCCAATGTAGGTAAAAGTACTCTTTTCAACCGCCTACTTGAAGAACGTGTCGCCATTACAGACAACCAGTCGGGTGTAACCCGCGATCGTCATTATGGCAATGCCTTTTGGCAAAAAAAGAATTTTACTCTGATTGATACAGGGGGATATGTTGTAGGATCAGAAGATACATTTGAGGAAGCTATTCGTAAGCAAGTAGAATTAGCTATTGAAGAAGCCACTGTTTTACTGTTTGTTGTAGATACAATGGTCGGCCTTACTGAGCTGGATCAGGATTTTGCTAATATATTAAGAAGATCTAAGAAACCCGTTTTTGTTGTGGCTAATAAGGCAGAAACCTTTGAGCGTGCTACACTTACAGCTTCTGAATTTTATGGCATGGGCTTACCCGGTGAGATTTATTCTATCTCTGCAATGGATGGCTCTGGAACAGGAGAGTTGTTGGATGCTATCGCTAGTCATCTTCAGGAAGGTACAGAAGAAGATCCATATGAAGGAGTACCAAGAATTGCCATTTTGGGACGTCCCAATGTGGGTAAATCATCCTTTCTAAACGCCCTTTTGGGTAAAGAACGTAGCATCGTAACTGACATAGCAGGAACTACTCGTGATGCTATCGATACGCACTACACCATGTTTGGTAAAGATTTTATATTGACAGATACTGCTGGAATTCGAAAAAAAGCTAAGGTGAACGAGGATATTGAGTTTTATTCTGTCTTACGTTCAATCAAGGCCTTGGATAACTCAGATGTAGTGATTATACTTTTGGATGCTACTAAGGGCCTTGAAGCTCAAGATATCAGTATCATTGCCCAAGCACATAATGCCAAGAAGGGAATTGTCATCATGGTCAATAAATGGGATGCATTGGAGAAAGACTCTAACACTGCTGATACCATGAAAAAAGAGATGTTAGAAAGGCTTGCTCCGATGAATTATATGCCTGTAATATTTGCCTCCGTTCTAGAGAAACAACGTATTTTTCAAGTTATAGAAAAAGCAACTGAGGTGTTTGAAAATCGGAAGCAAAAAATTATGACATCTAAAATCAACGATGTCTTGCTTCCTATCATTGAGCGTACTCCACCGCCTTCCATCAAAGGAAAGACGCTAAAAATAAAGTATATAGTGCAAGTACCCACTCCTTCTCCCACATTCGTATTTTTTTGTAACTTACCGCAATATATCAAAGAAAGTTATCAACGATTTCTTCAAAACCAAATTCGAGAACATTTTGGATTTGAAGGCTCTGTCATAACCGTATTTTTTAGAAAAAAATAACCTATTACCATGCTTAATTATATACTCTTGATGAAAGGACCCGATGCAAAGGGTTTGATTTTTCAGGTTACACGCGTTCTCTTCGAAAACAACTGCAACATCCTCAAGCAAGACGAATATGTAAGCCCTGATGGGCAGTTTTTTATGCGAACTGCATTTACGTATGAAGGTGAGCTCAACAATGATAAAGTTTTGGGGGATCTTCGTGTAGGTATTCCTCAGCCTGAAATTGAATTTACTCTTAATCCTAGTACAAGCAAGAAATTACTGCTGTTTTGCACTAAAGAGCATCATTGCCTTTCTGAGATTATTACTAGACAGTACTTTGGAGAAATACCTGCTGAGATCGTGGGAGTAATTTCTAATCATAATGTATTAGAACCCTATGTAGCTAAATTTGGTATTCCCTACCACTATATACCAGCAGAAGGTCTTACTCGAGAAGAACACGAAGAAAAAGTATTTGAGATCGCTGATGCGTATTCATTTGACCACATGGTTTTGGCTAAGTATATGCGTATTCTTACACCTACGTTTGTGGGTAGATATGCGGATAAAATCATCAACATACACCATTCTTTCTTACCTGCATTTATTGGTGCGAATCCCTACAAACAAGCTCATGATAGAGGTGTGAAGATCATTGGAGCAACAGCCCATTTCGTAAATGACCAATTAGATGAAGGTCCGATAATTGCACAATCTACGAAAGAAATAGACCATAGATATTCAGCCATTGATATGGCACGTGAAGGTCGAGACGTAGAAAAAATGGTACTGGTACATGCCCTAAAATTGGTATTGGCAGATAGAGTATTTGTGCACAATAATAGAACAATTATTCTTTAAATAAGGAAAATTGAGTCGACTCACAAATACATTTTAATCCAGAAATTCTGTGTTTTACCAACAATTTTGTCGATTATCTGCTAGAAGAAAGTAGTTTAATTTCTTTACTTTTTGCTTCTCCAAAAAGTAAAACAAAAAGGAGCCAAACAACAAAGAGCCCGAATTTTTCTGCACGCAAGCCAGCCCCACCCGTCTTTAAAAATTCAGGTCTCCGCTCTGTTGCTTGACCAACCATCCGCACATTTTTATACCATCTTTACTTTTTGAGGGACAAGTGGCTAAAGTTTAAAAATCCCTAGAACACTTTCTAGCTGCACACTTCTGGATCCTTTGACTAAGAAATAAGTGTTTGAAAATTTACTATCCATTAACCAGTTATGTAGCGAAAATTTATCTGTAAAGTAATAGGCGTTCGGATTATGCATAAGGGCGTGTTTCATGTTTTCGCCATAGAGCACTACCTTATCGAAATTTTGCTCAGCTACCCATTTACCTAAATTTTCGTGCTCTGATTGGGCGTATTCACCCAACTCAAACATATCCCCTAATATCACAACCTTCTTTTTTGTAGTAGCTAGATTGCCAAAATTTCCTACCGAAGCATGCATACTGGATGGATTTGCATTGTAGGCATCCATCAAGAACGAATTGCTTTCAATCTCTATACTCTGGGAACGATTATTATCTGGATTATAGCCTGCAATAGCCTCTGCAGCTGACTCTGGACTTATCCCAAAATACTGACCAATTGCGTAAGCCGTTTGCATGTTTTCAAAATTATATTCTCCGCTGATATGGCAAGTATATTGAGTTCCGTTTGGAATTGTAAATTTTATGAAAGGGCTGGCTTCTTGGAGAGTAAGTGCATTTTTATCCTCGCCATAGTAAACTACATTGAGAATTTCTTTTTCTTTGATCATATCCATTAGAATGGAATCTCTCGTAGAAGTAAAGATAGTTCCTAAGCTAGATTTGAGAAAATCATACAACTCTCCTTTACCTTTTCGTACTCCTTCTGGGCCTCCAAAACCTTCTAAATGGGCTTTACCAATATTCGTAATAAATCCAAAGTCAGGCTCGCAAATAGCAGAAAGCATAGCGATCTCTTTCTGATGATTGGCACCCATTTCTATGATTGCTATTTCAGTGGATGATGGCATTGACAGCAAGGTCAAGGGTACTCCTATATGATTGTTAAGGTTACCTTTTGTAGCATGTACCTGATACTTTTGAGCTAAAACTCGCATCAAAAGTTCTTTATTGGTTGTCTTTCCATTAGAGCCCGTAAGACCAATCACTTTTGCCTTTGATTGTAGTCTATGGTACCGTGCCAAATTCTGTAGAGTTGTCAATACATCCTGCACAACAATACATTTTTCGGATACTTTGTATACTGGATTGTCAATCACAACATAAGCAGCTCCCGCTTCCAAGGCTTTTTCTGCGAATGTATTCGCATCAAATTTATCTCCCTTTAAAGCAAAAAAAAGTTGCCCTTCTTCTATGCTACGTGTATCTGTATTGACAGAAGGATGAAGCTTATAAATATCATATAGTGCTGAAATCTCCACGGAAACTCGGTAATTAGAATTTGCCCAAAATTAAGGCTAGAAAGGTGGTTTGTCCAACTAAATAAGGAGAATGTTTACCTCTTTAGGATCTTTTTTTGAGCTAATCAGAAATGGAATTGCTACTTTTGGTAAAGCTAAAATTAAGGGTTTATTAGTAAAAACGATAGAAAATGATAAGCGTACTAGCATCCTTATTAATTTTACTTGGATTGAGCCTATGATTCGTAGTTCAATATTTGATTAACATTTCAAGTTTGAAGTATAATGTTAGGAATATTACTATTGTATCATTTGGGTAGGGCTTTTTCGAATTTAGCGAAAGAATATGACAAAAAACCTTGGGTTTGGGTAGTTATTTCCTTATTGGTATATTTTGGATCTCAGTTGTTAACAGGTGTAATGATCGGTGTATTTGCTCCTGAATATTTTCCCACCCCACGTTCTTCTGATAATATAGTGTTTAATCTCATAGGCATCCTTATCGGCTTGTTATTTTATTACATTTTATATAAAATTTGCTCCTATAAATGGTCTAAAGAATTAGATACTATGAGTATAATTGATGAAAGTGAGATCGAAACCATAGGTAAAATCTAGTACCTATATTTTACGTTTTATGATTCAAGAGACTTTGTTTCTATAAATATTATTATCTATTTGGTTGATTAAAAAAGATTCAGTTCCTATTCCGTTTGATTAAAAAGTCTTCAGAATCAGTTCCTAAAAATTTGGATATCAGTTAAAAAATCTACTATCTTTAATATTGATTCGACCTGACAACCGTATTATATGGCTCATGTAACTACCTATCTTAACTTTAACGGAAATGCCGAGCAAGCATTTCTGTTTTATGCAGAGGTATTTGGTACTAGTTTTCAAAACTTCACGCGTTTTGAGGCAATGGCTGATGTAGAAGGAATGCCTACTTTATCTGAGGCCTTAAAAAGCAAAATCATGCATGTGAGTTTACCTATTTTGGGAGGACATTTACTACAAGGTACAGATGCCCCTGAAGAAATGGGGTTTAAAGTAATTGTGGGTAATAATGTGCATATATCTCTTTACACAGATTCTAAAGAGCAATTAGACAACTTGTTTGTCAAACTTTCAATA
Source organism: Leadbetterella sp. (assembly GCA_051649345.1). Classification (GTDB taxonomy): domain Bacteria; phylum Bacteroidota; class Bacteroidia; order Cytophagales; family Spirosomataceae; genus Leadbetterella. The sequence goes on from JBOFGX010000376.1 coordinate 19,326, forward strand.
GAGGGTAAAGTAGAACATTCTCCTGCAGGTATGTTTTGGGGTAGTTATTTTGCTAGTTTTACGGATAAATTTGGAATCCATTGGATGCTAAATTTCCCTTTGTCTTAAAAAATTAATTTTCTTATATGAACGTTCGCCTACGCTACTCTACTCGTATTCAAGCCAAGCCAAGCAGGGTATGGTATGCACTTTTCAATCCTCACCAATATCCTATTTGGACACGGGTGTTTTCGGTAGGAAACATACACTATGATGCTTTAGAAAAAGGACAAAAAGTACAATTTCTTAATCTTCAAGGAGAAGGGATTTGGAGTATAATCGATGAGGTAGAGGAAAATGCTAAAATTGTATTTTTGCATCAAGGAGATGTGGTGGATTTTAAAGAAAAAAATACACCAAGTTCATGGAAAGGGGGAAAAGAAACCTACGAATTGGAAGCATTTGGAGAGGAAACCATTTTGAAAGTAACGGTGGAAACTATAGATAAATATGAATCCTATTTTGAAGGGGCTTTCCCGAAAGCAATTGCACTTTTAAAGGAAAACTCAGAAAGTCTAAAAATACATATAGAAGCCACGATTGAAGCGTCATCTGAAAGAGCTTGGGAGTATTACAACCATCCAGAACATATCGTAAACTGGAATGCCGCATCCGATGATTGGCATACGCCAAAGTCTACCAATGATCTGCGTGTAGGCGGACAATTTTGCCATACAATGGCCGCGAAAGATGGCAGCGTAGGTTTTGATTTTGTGGGGATGTACAGAGTGGTAGACTTACACAAGAAAATCAAATATAGCATAGAAGACGGACGCATGGTAACAGTAAATTTTGACAGATCAGAAAATAAATGCCACATGACGATTGATTTTGAGCCCGAAAACATACATCCTGAAATTTTTCAGGAACAAGGTTGGCAGGCAATTTTAAATAATTTCAAGAAATATATAGAAGCATCTAACTGATTTTTTAAACTATAAACAAAACCTATCATGAAATTTCTCAAGTACACTTTCATTACAATTGTGGGCTTAATTGCTCTCGCATTACTTGTGGCTGCTATTTTGCCTAAGGACTACGCCGTTTCGACGTCAACAACCATCAACAAACCAAAATCTGAGGTTTATGCCTATTTGAAGATATTGGAAAATCAAAAGCAATACAGTGAGTGGATATTAAGTGATCCCAAAAGTAAGATTACCTTTGAAGGAGTAAATGGTACAATTGGGTCTAAACAAAGTTGGAATTCAGAAGAGTCTGGAATGGCTGGTTTTCAAGTCCTTAATAGTCTTACAGATAACACAATTGGAATGGATCTCAAGTTTGTAAAGCCATTTGAAGGAGAAGCAAAAGTTCTATACACTGTTGATAGTATTGACATAAATTCTACAAAAATAAAGTATGATTTTAGTTCGTCCTCTTCTTGGCCTATGAACCTTTTGAGCGTTACTTTGGGAAAAAAGGAAATAGAAAAAGCTGGAATTAAAAGTTTTCAAAACATGAAGCGTATCTTAGAAAAGTAGACCTAAGGTTATGCTTACAATTGATACTCTATGGCTATAGATTTAAACTGACTTTTGGACCCTTCACATGTGGGACAAGTATAGGTTTCTGGAAGTTTGTCAAAATCAACTCCAGGCTCAATCCCATTAAGTATATCTCCAAAAGTAGGGTCATAGATAGTAAAACAAGCATTGCACTGGTGTACAGAAACAGGTAATGGCTTCTTTGCCGTCTCTTCTTTTTCGGATACAAGATTACCTACTTTTTCTATGCTGTTTTCGATTAATTTGTTATTATAAAACATAACCGATCTGCGTAGTTGCTCTGGTAAATTGAAACTGAGTATATCCTTAGATAGATACTCTTTGGTACGTCCATTGGGATCAAAATCTTTTGTATAGGAAATATCATATACTTTCCAAGCTGGGATAACGCCAAATACCTTATGCCTTCTTTCTGTGACCATAATGGAGGCGAACATCTCTGTTTTGGGCAAGGTTTTTATTCCAAAGCATATACCGAAGGTTCTCAAATCCCATTTTTCAAAGTATTTTACCAAGCGATTTTTTAGTTGCAATGATTCAAGAGCCTCATCTTCAATTTGCCAATTTAGCTCTACAGCTGCATGTCGGACGTTGATACCGTGTTTTGCCAATAGATTGCTCCAATACAATCTAGATTTCTCTTCTATCCCTTTAACTATAATAGACTTCCAAGGCGTAAGGCAAAACTGCCCAATCTTGGTTTTTAAACACAAATCACATAGCTCTATCAAAAAATCAATGGAGAACTGTTCATCCCTGCGATACACGCCTAGCCAGGATTTTTTTCCGTATCTGTTGAGCCCTTCATAGTAGGGAAGTCTGAAGGTAAACAACTTTAGTGGAGCATCAGGAGAGGTCTGCATAATAGAGGGTGGTATACTCTCCCACAACTTATTGAACGAAAAATTTCCTGAAGCAATCTGATCCTCTACCAGTTTACAAACCTGTGGTATGTCGTTGGTATACAGAAGCTTGGAATATGCCTTTACCTGATTGGACTTTGGAAATCGCAAGGAGAAATACCAAAAATTGGGTATGTTGGATGCTATAAAATTGAGATGTCCTGAGAAATACGGGGAAAGACTCTGGTTGTTATCCGAGATATTAATTTTCAGTGTTGGCTCGTAGTCAAAAGCATCCAAAATGTCTTTATAAATACCCTCCGTAAACCAATTACCTTGTTGGAATATTTCCTCTCCTGCATATGAGCTAATGATGTTAGGATGGGTGTTTTCATTTACTTGATAATACAAGCCTGTCTTCTTAATGCTTTCTATACACGAAACACTCATTTGGCTAGGTATATCCAGTAACAATTGCTGGCGTAAGCCGAATCGAACCTTTAGAATTCCTAATTTCTTGAGTTCCAACATTAGGCTTTTGAAGGTACTTGGGGATACGAGCCCTCCTTTGAAATTTATTCGAATCAAATTGATGTCTGTCATGTTTTTATACTTCTTATTAAACCGTCTGGTTTTCTAAAACTTCATTTTCTTTTAGTGTCTTTTCCAAGATTAATCGTACCTCTGGTCTACAACTACCACAGCCTGTACCGGCACCTGTACGTTCACACAGTTGTTTAAAATCCTTACATCCTGAACGAATGGTGGTTTGCAAATTACCTTCGCCGACACTGTTGCAGGAACAAACCAACTTCCCTGAGATGGGATCTGCTTTTTTACCCGATCGGAGAAGCTCCAGTCTTTTTTCAGAAAGCTCAATGCCATTGCTTATAAGATCTTTAAACTCTAAGAACTCTGACTTGTCGCCAATCAATATAGCACCTACAAGTTTGTCATTGTGTATAATACATTTTTTGTAATAATGCTTGGCCTTATCTATGAACAGGACCTCCTCGTACTCGTCTGAATCGTTGGGTACTTCTATCATTCCTAAAGAAGCAAGATTTAAACCGTGCATTTTAAGGATATTCATGGATAAACTGCCTCTGTATGGCTTGGCACTATCACCTGCGAGAAATTTAGCTACGATTTCGGCTTGTTGCTCGGCTGCTGCTGTGATTCCCCACATATTTTTATTCCATTCTGCCATTTCACCACAAGCAAAAATATCAGGATCTGAGGTTTGCAAATAGTCATTTACCAAAACACCGCGATTACAAGCAAGACCTGCATTTTTGGCTAAATCTATTACCGGAATCGTGCCTGCTGCCACAACTATGGCTTGGCATTCTATTCGAGCACCTGATTTTAAGCGTATGGCTTCTATTTGTTCCGTCCCAAAAAACTGCTCAACTTCATCGTTGTAAAATACCTCAATACCACGAGCTACAATTTCTTCGTGCAAGATTTGGCTCCCCAAGGGATCAAGTTGCCTATCCATGAAGCGGTCAATACGCTGTACAACGGTGACATTTATATCAATTTCACGTAAGGATGTGGCTAGCTCAAGGCCAAGGAGTCCACCACCCACAATTACGGCGTGTCCGTTGGGATACAAATAGGGCATCAGTGAATCTGCATCCAAACGGTTTCTCATATTGAAAATCCCTTTCAATTGAGGGAAATTTCTTGGCATAAATGCTTTACTACCGAGCCCAATAAACAACTTATCGTAGCTATGCTCTTTACCTAGGGAATCTACGACTATTTTGTTTTGCCTATCAATATGCTCTATACCAATACCTTTGTGAACATTGATACCTGCTTCTTTAAACTGATCCTCACGAAGTTTGACGAGCTGCTCCCAAGACTGTGTACCACTTATATAATCAGGTAGCATTACTCTGTTATAAAAAGGAAAAATCTCTTTAGAGAATACATGTATCTCATCGGAAGTATTGTACTGTCTATACGAATTAATAAATCCTAAACCTGCCGATCCAGCACCTATTACAACGATTTTCTCTTTTGGTTTTACGTAGGACTGCACCTGAACTGCTGAAAACTTGAAATCAGGCTCTTTGGATCTTGGGTCTATGAGACTGTTGGTAATGTTATTGGCACGGCTACAGGTATTGTTGTTGATTCTTCCCCAGTGCATGGGTAGGAAACAAGTACCAACTTTAATATCAGTTGTGATATTGAGTTTTACACGTACACTTCCTCTCGATCCGAGAACTTGTACTATGGCTCCGTTCTTGAATCCCCGTTGAGTGGCATCTTCGGGGTTCATATCCAGCATTGGCTCTGATACATATTGGTTGAGCTTGTTTACTCGACCCGTTTTTGTCATCGTATGCCATTGATCCCTGATCCTACCCGTAAGTAGAATCAAAGGAAACTCAGGACTTGTTTTTTCGGATAGATTTTCGTCTGGAACAGCCTGAATTTGGGCTTTTTTTGTAGGTGTATAAAACTTCCCATCTGTAAATAGGCGTTTTTTGCCTGTAAAATTGTTTTGGTTAAAAGCATCCTTATCTTCGTCTCGAAAAGGCCATTGTAGTGTTTTTTTCTTTAAAATATCATAGTCGACCCCGGTTACATCAATATTGGTATTTTGTGTTGTTTGCGTGTATTCTTTGTAGATATCTTCAGTGCTTGTGTATGAAAATTTATCGCCAAATCCCATTTTTTGTGCAAATCGTTTAATAATTTCTACATCTGGAATGGCCTCTCCTGGAGCATCTGAAATTTTATGTAAATAACTTATTCTACGCTCCGCATTGGTCATGGTTCCTTCTTTTTCTGTCCAAGCAGCAGCAGGAAGAACTACATCGGCAAATTTCAACGTATCTGAGCGATTGGAAATATCTTGAACTACCACAAATTTGGCATTTCGAAGAGCTTCTTCAGCTTCTTGTACATCCGGCAAACTCACCATGGGATTGGTACATACGATCCAAATTGCTTTCAGTTTGCCATCTTTTAGACTTTTAAACATTTCGGTCGCTGTTAATCCCATTTTATCCGAAATCTCCCCTCCTCCCCAGAAATTACGCATCCATTCTCTGTGATCCGGGTTTCCAATTTCTCTATGTGAGGCAAGCATATTGGCAAGCCCTCCTACTTCTCTTCCGCCCATGGCATTGGGCTGACCCGTCAATGAAAACGGCCCACTACCGGGTTTACCAATATGACCCGTGATGAGATTGAGGTTGATAAGAGAAAGATTTTTGTTTACACCGATCACGGATTGGTTGAGCCCCATCGTCCACATACTAAGAAATCCTTTTGACTCTCCAATCCACTTGGCAGCTAGACGAATATCATCAGAAGAAACGTCACAAATTGCGGCTGCTTCTTCTATGGTTTTTTCAAAAACCTTTGTTTTGTAAGCCTCATAGCCCTCCGTATTGTTTTCTATAAACGTACTATCAACATCTCCATTTTCTATCAAAGCTCTACCTATAGCATGGTTAAGCGTAATGTCTGTTCCAGGCAAAATTTGCAAGTGCAAATCCGATGATGTTGCCGTCTGGGTAACACGAGGATCCACACAAATAATCTTAGTGTCTGGTTTAGACTCTTTATGGGCTTCTACCCTTCTCCAAATAATGGGATGACACCATGCTGGATTGGCCCCTTCAACCAATATACAATCTGAGGCTTCTATATCATCATAGCAAACAGGGACACTGTCTTCTCCCAAACTAAGCTTATACCCTACTACTGCTGAAGACATGCAAAGACGCGAATTGGTGTCAATGTTATTGGAGCCAATAAAGCCTTTCATGAGCTTATTCCAAAGATAATACTCCTCGGTAAGGCATTGTCCAGAAACATAAAAACCAACAGAATCAGGCCCGTACTTATCGATGATGGATTTGAAAACGGCTGCTGTACGCTCTAAAGCACTATCCCAAGTAACTAGTTGCATAGGAAGAGAGCGATTGTATCGCATTTGCGGTACGAGCAATCTATCTGACTTGTCCATGACAGTATAATGCAGATTCATGCCTTTGGAGCAAAGCATACCTTTGTTTACGGGATGATCAGGATCCCCAGTTAAAGTAATTTTACCTTGACCGAGATCTTTGATTAATACACCGCAGCCAACGCCACAATAACAGCAAGTAGATTTATATGTTTTATTTTCTGGTATCATTCAAAAAAAATTAAAAAATCAAAAGTGTATAACTTTAAGGGGTATTAGGCTACATAGCAGACACGCAATAAAAGATGGATACTTATGCATTCACTTCTTCTTTTTTGAGACCAATAGCACTCGGTTGAGAGCCCTCTTCTTTCTTGGTAAATTTGGTAATTGCAATTATTAAGGCTACACCAACAGCCACCCAGCCTACATATTCAAAAGCTTGAGCATACGTGATATTTTCACTTTTGAATAAAAAACCCATAGCCATCCCTCCTAAGTTTCCACCTGCACCTACAATTCCTGCTACAAGTCCTACATTGTTTTTATTTATAAATGGAGTCAAAGCATACGTAGCACCATTGGCCATTTTAAGAAACAAGGCAAACGTAACCATACTGAAAATGGCTAGACCTATGGTAAGAGTATTTGCAAAAAATACCAAACCCAATCCTTCAAGAGCAATACAGCCCGCTAGCAGCCACCCTTTGCCATTCAATCCGAATTTCAGACCTATTTTATCAGCAAAAATACCTCCAAGTGCTCGAGCGAAAATGTTCATAAATCCAAACAATCCAGCTACTAATCCGGCTTTGTTTTGAGCCAATCCAAAACTATCTACAAAATGTAAGGCTGCTATATTGTCAAATGTAATTTCCATTCCAAAACTTAATGCATATGCTATTGCTAATGACCAAACTCTCCAATCTTTTAACACGGCCATTGTATCAGGTTTTTCGATTTTAGCCAATGTTTTTTCAATATCACTGAAGTTACCTGCTGGCGTATCTTGTGTGTATTTATAATATAAAAAAGCACATACTAATAAGAGACACCCAGGTAAAATCATAGCTAATCTCCAAGCTTCGGATTTTGAATAGCCTAAAGCAACAATAGCTGCAAAGATCACGGGCATGAGCATATTCGTAATACCTCCACCCAAATTTCCCCATCCACCTGCCACGGCATTGGCTGTACCTTTGATATTGGGTGCAAACATCATAGAAGTATGAAATTGAGTAATTACAAACGAGGCTCCTATAACACCAATCGCTAATCTAAAGAATAGAAAAGACTCGTACGAGTTTGAAAGTCCTACTAAAAAAACGGGTATTGAACCCAATATCAGTAAAGATGTATATGTTTTTCGAGGGCCCCATGTATCGCAAAGCCTGCCGATAAATAGTCGAGCTATAATTGTTGCAGATACTGCTGCAATAATTGTATTTCCTACTTGAGCTTTTGAAAGTCCTAAATCTTCTCGAATAGTAGGCATTAAAGGAGCAATTCCAAACCATCCAAAGAAGCACATAAAAAACGTAAGCCATGTAATATGGAAAGTACGCATTTGGATAGATGAAAAATCAAAAAGATTAAGTTTGGAAAGCGGCAGTTTACTGCCTTTTGTATTTGAATTTATAATGCTCATAAACTATATTTTTTTAAATGTTTTAAAATTGTATTTTACGATCTTACCGTTTTAGTATAAAAGAAATCTGGCTTGATATTGATCATTAAGTAACCCCAGTTACCTGTTCTCTTCATCTTATCAATCGTATTTTGCTTTACATATTCTAGGCTATTTGTAGCCTGCATGATTGAATAGCCTAGTTCAATAGTAGTGAACTTATTGAGCGTATAGGTGGCTACAAAATCGTATTCAAACCCAAGTTTACTATCGATTTCGGACCCTGCTGGAGCGTCTGAAAGCCTATTGGGCGTAGATGACGCTAATCCAAAATAATGTGCGTCAAATGTTGCGGTAAGTTTTGAACCCGCATACTTGGTTTTGATTTGAGCATCTACCAATCCCCCTACTGGCGATCCTGTTCCTACATAGAAGTAATCCATATATCCCCAATGTTTGTGGGGAGTGCCATATAGTGGATCAAATCTTGAAGTAGTACCCGTTTTTTGCGTAAATCCATTGTTTCCACTGAGTACCTCATAACTTGGTCCAATACTAAATTTGCTTTTTTGAAGCATTAAAAATGCACCGTAATGGTGTGCATTGCTTATTTCTAGACCATCACGATCCTTACCCGATTGTAAGTAACCCCATGCTTGCCAAGAAATTTTACCAGCCTTGGAGGTAGCATTACCAAACTGTCCGTTTAACATCCCACCATAGGTAATTCTGGAATTTACACCTACTACATCATATCTTCTACCATACACATATCCTTGATTTACATTCCCAATACTATCGGGTCTGTATTTAGAAAAGTCATCTTTAAAGAATAATAGGGAAAGTTTAGTTTGTTTGAATTTCCTACTCAAATAGGCCATTTGAAATGACTTAAAATTTTGGTTTTGACCATTTGTACTTAAGACAGTAGCCAAAACAGGAGCTCCTCCTTTACCATTAGTAGGTAAAAAACCAGCTGGAATGGATAGGGTAACGTTTTTATTAGACAATGCTGAGGTTGGAGCATTCCCCCCTACATAGTTAGTACCCGTAACACCAAATGCATCTGTGTTTTGGTTAAATCCTACACCTAAATCCAAGACCCACCCCATGTGCTGGGCTTTTAGCAGTGCGGCATCAAAACGCCTTGCCTGCTGCAACCAATCGAGATTTCCTAATAGACGTACGTCATCATAAACCAATTCTTGGCGACCGATTTTTAAAGAAAGATTTTGAATGGGTCTAAACTTAATAGTTGTATCAGCACTATTTGCTAATATTACCTCTGCCCAAGCCTCATGTGTTGAAAGCTTATTGCCGTCTGCATTGCTAATAGTAGCCGCATCTTGACCCCAAACACGAATATCTTGAAGTGCGGTTTGAAAAACTACTCGATCCCATTTGTAATTAAATGTCAATCGAGTTCTTTGTGATGTGAAGGCGGCTGCCTTCGAATCTAATGGTGATAGGTTTCCTAATCCGTCTCTTAGTTCGGTTCGGGTTCGTAATTGACCAGTGAGAGATAATTGTGAATAAGTTGCAGGTTGAAAGCCCAATAGTACCAAAATAACAAGCCCCCACTTGATTTTGTCGATTTTTCTCATTTGTTTTGAAATTGGATTGTTAAAAAATTCTACGTTTTACAATTCTATCGGCCGGTACGAGACCCCCATCTCTGCCGGCTTTCTTTGTTTTTGTGCCCCCCAGCACATTTTTTTTATTATACAAATGCTTAAATATCTACGTTTTACATTCTAGGTTTTCAAATCGGATAACCCAAATGAGTAGATTATTCTGATTGAAAAGGATTGGTAAAAATATCTTCTACTATTTTTTTAGTGTGTTTCATACGAATTATTTTGTTTTTGTTATAATAAACCAAACTTAATTCCGAGTTTGTTATTTTCATATGTATTTTTCTCTTTTTTTACATTTTTTTTTAAAATTCGTCCGTTTTTTAAACTTGTTTTTAGAAAAATACAATTTTTTATCGATAATTAGTGTTTTTTTAAACCTATTTCTGGGTAAATTAGAAAAAACAAATTGAAAATTTCTTACCAAAACTTCTGTTTAATTATTTTACTATAATGTGCTCTACTCAAAATAGATTATCATAAATACATAGCAAGGAGTATGCATTTGGATAGCCTCAGGTACTAAGTCTAAAAAATATCCTACTTCGCAAAAAATATATTAATAATCATATAATCAGATAGTTAGTACTTAATTTTCAATCTTAATGAATTGCCATTGTTGGGGGAATAAGGTTAAAAAGAGGAGAAACATATAAAATATTTTAGCCCTTTTTGTGAAAAAAATTATTTTTCATAGTACTTTTTTTATTTTAATTACAAAGTATATACCTATTAAAGCAAATTCATAGGAACTTTGCGAACTGTGATTTTTCACAAAAAGTTTATTCAAACTAACTCTTAAAAATGAACAACAAAGATTTAGAAAATCTGTATCCCTCACAGGATCAAATTCCTGCGGAATACGCAATTACAGCACCTATTGAACAAAGAGAGTACCTCGTAAATGGAGAAATGAGGGCTTGGAGCGGAAAAACGCAGGATGTATGGTCTCCCGTTTATGTAAAAACGGCCTCCGGTCTTGAGCAGATTCGAATAGGCTCTTATCCTATCACAGAGCCATCCGATGCAATGGAAGTATTGAACGCAGCTGATAAAGCATTTGATCACGGTCGTGGAGAGTGGCCTTCTATGTCTGTTGCTCAGCGTATTGAAGCTGTTGAGAAGTTTACCCAAAAAATGATTGCAAAACGTGATGAAGTTGTAAAACTACTCATGTGGGAAATTGGTAAATCTCTTGGGGATTCGCAAAAAGAATTTGACCGTACGGTGCAATATATATATGATACGATTGGGGCTCTCAAAGATATTGATAGAAACTCTTCTCGTTTTGTAATTGAGGAAGGAATTATAGGACAAATACGTCGGTCACCTTTAGGAGTGGTATTATGTATGGGGCCCTTTAACTATCCTCTAAACGAAACTTTCACGACCTTAATCCCAGCCTTGATTATGGGTAATGTCGTATTGTTCAAACCACCCAAGCATGGTACGCTTTTGCACTACCCTTTGTTGGAGGCATTCAGGACTTCATTCCCAGCAGGTGTAATCAATACCGTTTATGGAAGAGGCAACTCGGTGATTCCTCAAATGATGCAATCTGGGAAAATTGACGTATTGACACTCATTGGATCTTCAAAGGTAGCAGATCAACTAAAGAAATTACACCCGAAAGTAAACCGTCTTCGTGCGATTTTGGGTCTTGATGCCAAAAATGCAGCTGTAGTAACACAATCAGCAGATTTAGAATTAGCTGTAAAAGAGTGTATGCTAGGGTCTTTATCGTTCAACGGTCAAAGATGTACAGCACTAAAGATCATGTTTGTTCACAAGTCGCTAGTAGACAAGTTCAATACAAGAATGGCTGAAGAAATAGGTAAACTTAAGCTAGGAATGATGTGGGAAAAAGGTGTAAACATCACTCCACTACCTGAGCCTAATAAGCCAAACTATATCAAAGAGCTCATTGAAGATGCGAAAAGCCATGGAGCAAGTGTTATGAATGAAAACGGCGGGAATAGTGTAAATTCTCTGGTATTCCCTGCACTTTTATACCCTGTAAACAAAAATATGAAAATCTGGCATGAGGAACAGTTTGGACCTGTAGTTCCTGTAGTTCCTTTCTCAGATATCAATGAGCCTATAGAATACCTGATTGAGTCATCCCATGGTCAGCAGGTTTCTATATTTAGTAAAGACGTGAACCAGATCAATCAGCTTATGGATGTGGCTGTAAATCAGGTTTCTAGAGTTAACCTCAACTCTCAGTGCCAACGTGGACCTGACACTTTCCCATTCACGGGAAGGAAAGATTCTGCCGAAGGAACGTTATCGGTGACAGCCGCTCTAAGAAGTTTCTCGATTCGGGCAGTAGTAGCTACCAAGGAAACGGCAGAAAACAAAGTTTTGCTTAATCAGATTATTGAAAGCAACGACTCAAACTTTATATCTACAAGGTTTATTTTTTAAGTCAAATTTTATACATAGAAAAGCTCTTTCGGAAACGGAAGAGCTTTTTTTGTTGGAAAAGTTTACTGCTTTTTCAACAGATAATTGGTGGCAATTGCTAGTGCAAACCGGAATCCAGCGATAGCTAAATGACATAAGAGAATAATTGCTTTCCAGTGATTAAACCTTAAAAGACTTTGAATCTTAAAACATATAATTCTACTGTTGTAAACTATTTTCCGCTTAAATCATAACAGACCTAAATACGTTACTCCTCAAAAAAAACACTTTTTTAAACCTATTTTTTTACCCTTTGCCTATCTTTGTCAACCCAAATACAGAGATAGATTTATGTCATGGTTCAAGCGTACTGAAAAAGGAATTAACACCCCTACTGAACATAAAAGAGAAGCCCCGGATGGACTTTGGTATCAGTGCAATGAATGTAAAAACATTATGCACACTCGCGAACACAAAGCCAACGCCTATACTTGTATTCACTGCAATTATCATGAAAAAATAGGCTCTGAGCCGTACTTTCAACTTTTGTTTGATGAGGGTGAATTCACTGAACTAGATGCCAATATGACATCAGGCGATCCCTTAGGATTTATAGATACCAAAGCGTATACAGATAGAATCAAAACCACTATTTCAAAATCGGGTCTAAAAGATGCTTGTAGGACAGGGTATGGTAAGATGAATGGCGTTGCCATTACAATTTCCTGTATGGATTTTGGCTTTATAGGGGGTTCGATGGGTTCTGTTGTTGGAGAAAAAATCGCTCGAGGTATTGATCACGCCTTGAAAAACAAGACTCCATTTTTAATGATCTCTAAATCGGGAGGAGCTCGAATGATGGAGGCTGGATTTTCGCTCATGCAAATGGCCAAGACATCCGCAAAGCTAGCTCTCCTTGATCAAGCAAAATTGCCTTATATTTCTCTATTAACAGATCCAACGACGGGTGGAGTAACAGCCTCATTTGCCATGTTGGGTGATTTTAACGTGGCGGAACCGGGTTCTTTGATTGGTTTCGCAGGACCTCGGGTTATCAAAGAAACGATAGGTAAAGACCTACCCAAGGGTTTTCAAACAGCTGAGTTTGTTTTGGATCATGGGTTTTTAGATTTCATTGTAGACCGTAAAGATCTTAAAGACAAGCTTTCTAGCCTTTTACAATTAATTGCTAAATAGGCATTCGTTTATATATACATCCTATTCTTTATTCTGATCCAGAATTACGGATTTCAGTTCAAGTAGGCTTTTTACTGTTTCTTCGTCTACTTTTGGGTATTCTAGATTTAGCTCATTCAACCTGTCCACCAAAGTTTTAGCAACTAAGATTCGCATATTTTTTTTATCATCTGCTGGTATAATGTGCCAAGGATTTTGACTAGTGGCTGTTTGGTTGATAAGGGCCTCAAAAGCCTCCATGTATTGCGGCCATTTCTTACGTTCCTTCACATCATTGGGGTCAAACTTCCAATGCTTTTCTGGATCCTCAATTCTCTCGATAAGTCGTTTTCCTTGTTCTTCTTTGGATACATGCAGGAAAAACTTAATCACTACAATCCCATTGTTTGTCAAATAGGATTCAAAATTACGAATATCCTCATATCTCTTTTCCCAAATATCTTCGGTCTTTAGGGCCTCCGGCAACTGTTGAACCTCTTGAATGATACTAGGGTTTACTTTTACAACGAGTACTTCTTCATAATATGATCGATTGAAAACCTGCATTTTGCCACGTTCGGGCAATTCTTGAAAACATCTCCAAAGATAATCGTGAGCTATCTCAGTCTCCGTGGGTCTTTTAAATGACTTGAAGGATAAGCCCAAAGGGTTAACGTTCTTGAATACGGCTCGTAGGGTTCCATCTTTCCCTGCGGCATCCATAGCTTGGAAGATAACCAAAATACCATATTTACTTTGGGCATATAGCTTATTTTGAAGATCGTCTAAACTTTCCTGAAATTCTCCGAGGATCGTTTCATACTCTTCATTTGAAGCATAAAAATCCTCTACTTTCGTTTTTTTGTTTTTTATCGAAAACTCTTTTTTACCTTTAAATGTAAGATCAGGCCATTTTTTTGCCATATACATGAATTGATTTTCTGCAATCTAAAGATTTAACCAGAAAAACCCATAGGAATGAAGATTAAATTTTGATTGGATGGAGTTACATCCATTAATTCCGTGTTGTGATAGCTCATGGCATTCTTTATTTTAAACAAATACGTTTTTTGGATTTAATCCCGCTTTTTCACTAATTTGATGTTGTATATTTGCCTTGGTACATTTTAAAATACACATGAAAAAAATACTTTTCCTTTTTCTTCTTTTCGCGTCAAATCAATCATTCTCTCAATTAGATACCAGTAAGATATATGAACTTCGTCTCTATAAATGCCATTCAGGAAAGGCTCCCAATTTATTGAGAAGGTTCCGTACACATACTACCAAATTATTTGAAAAGCACGGGATGGAAAACATTGCATACTGGGTAAATATTGAAAAGGATACACTTGATTTATATTATATTGTTGCCCACAAAAGCATAGCCTCAAAAGATTCATCTTGGAAAGCTTTTGTATCTGATAAAGAGTGGATAAAAGTGCGAGATGACAGCGAAAAAGCAGGAAAAATTGTCAAACAAATCTATTCCATTCCATTGCGAGTTCAACCCGAATTCGATCAGGTAAGCTACTTTAACGCACCATCACCAGCTATCTTTGAAATGCGTTCTTACACCATGAATCCAGAAAAATTCAATGCGGCTATTCAAAGATTAAAGAATCATTCCATGGAGATATTTGCAGAAGTAGGTATAAAAAGTGTTTTTTACTTTCAGACAATTGAATCCACAGGGAAGCAACCCAAACTTATTTACTTTTTGGCTCATCAATCCAAAAAAGCAGCTGAAATTTCATGGCAAAATTTTCAGAATAGTGAACGCTGGCAGAAAATATATGCGGAAACCGAAAAAGATGGAAAACTGATAGAAAAAATAGATCAAACCTATTTGAAGGCTACTGATTTTTCGAAAATAAAGTAAATCGGGCATCCCAAGCCTATCCTAAACAAAAAAATTTAAATAGTTAGTCGTCCCTCAAATACTCGTAAATATTTAAATATCAATTTAGTATTCTAGTTTTTTATCAAAATTAAATACCAAAAAGTAATCAATATCACCAAAAAGCTGGTATTTTCTCTTTTTTGATGGCT